>NZ_JAKSDZ010000001.1:0-300000 GCF_023509475.1 Aestuariirhabdus haliotis
AATTAGTTACTCATTTAGATCCCGGATACATTACCGCAAACTAATTTGTCGTTATACTTGCAAAAGGAGGGCGAGTCATACATTACATTTGACACTCCACCCCATCAATAACATCCTTACCCAAAAACACTGCAGGTTATAAGGGCTCTGAGATTACCACAAAAAAACGGACACAAAATTAGGAGGCATATTTAGCCTCATACTCCATCAGTGTCATATAACTCAAAGTCGCATGCCGTCGAACCCTGTTATAAAACACCTCTATGTATCCAAAAATGCTTTTCCTGGCCTCTGCTCGTGTTCGGTAATCTTCATGATGAACCCATTCATTATTCAAACTACCAAAAAAACTTTCAGCTACCGCATTATCCAGACACTCCCCTTTTCGGCTCATGCTGCATAGCATCTGGTTTTCATGTAAAACCTTCGAAAACCTTCGGGGTCGAAAACCTTCGGGGTCAGGCCTTACATTTGACACACGCTCAAGACAGAATTCTTAAAGCATGTAAGACGTAAGGCCTGACCCCGATGATTCCGAACCACATCAAACCATAAAGAAGAATGTCGTGTGAATTATTTACCGAAAAAAACTAAAGCTTTCTAACTTTCTTACTCATCAACCGGAGCAAATAAGTGTCAAATGTAAGACCTGACCCCTTTAATTCATCTTGGCGTCAACAGGGTTCACACCACAAGCATCAACCCTGATCAAAACATCCGTATCACCAATCTCAGGCACCGGAAGATCAGACACTCTGAATTCATCGGTCTCGGGATCAAATGTAAGTGCTTGCATAAATTATCGCTTTGTTTGGTTAGACAGCACCCATTCAGTCGCTAATGGAAGTACTTTAAGTAAAGCTGCTTTTTTCACATTAGAAAGGCACTATCAGGCAGCGGTAAGCAACAACTGAAAAGGGTTAAACCAATACTGACCTCTACAGCTTTGATGCTCCCCTTCACTTGAAGCTGAGCTATTGCAGCCCTTTTACGGAACTACAACCTTTAACTCAACTATTTCTAATAGCCTCTTTTATTAAGCCATTTCGCTGCATATTTACCGCTGGCTTTAGCAATTTTTTCTAAACGATCACATGCCGTAAATGCCCACTTTGAATTTATTTTCTTAGAAAATTCATCAACAATTTCACCATTTTTCATTACTGAAACACTTATAATTGCTTCAGATATAGGCCTAAATGAAAATGGATGGAAGGCGTTTGGAGTTACGTCATTAAACTTCATTTTAATTACAAACTGATCATCACTGATATTGGTTATGTCTTTTGATAAGACACTATTTAATGAATAGGTCCTTGAATACAGCAAGAATGATGACTCCACCTCCTCAAGCATAAAACATTCATTTATTACATTTATATTAGTCCCTTTTGCATAAGTAGGTGGCGATACAATAAATTTCGCTTCAACCGGATCAACAAGATCCACTTTTTTAGAACTGCAACCGGATCCAACTGATATTATGATAAAAATAACTATAAACCTTACCATCGTTTTTTGACTCTCCTTTTCACGATTTAAATGAGCTGTTTGAAAATCACTTTATAGATTATAAAGACTCTGTAGCAGGTTTATTGAACCCCCATTAAGACGTATCACAACCTTCCCCACAATTGATTGCTTTCCAGTTATCAATTACTTCCTACATTCAAAAATCCAGGACTCTAGCCCATTAACACCAACTCAGTAATCTCTCTAAAATTCAGCTTATATGAAAACTTTATTTTCAGAATGCACTTCCACTCAATATCCCCTCTATACAATTTACCCTCCCGAAGAAACACCTCCCAGCTTCACCCCAAACGTCAGCCGCAATCTTGACCGAATATTGTGAGAAATCGCATCAACAGCCACATTGAGCGCCGCTGTGATTGCGATCAACACCATCGCTCGATCGAGGCGAATATCCTGGATGGCGCTGTCGATGTAAAACCCCAATGTGGTGATACCCAAAATGCCCAGGATGGCGGTTTCACGCTGGATAATCTCCCAGCGATAAAAGAGAAACGCGAGGAACTGATTATAGATACCCGGCAGGACTTCATAGGCGTAACGATTGATACCTGTCGGGCTGTCAGGCCGAAGTGACAATGCATGACTGTAACGCCCCATCAGGTGAGCGATGATAGCGCCATTGTGCAGCGCCAGGGCAATGACCGCAGGCAACATCGACGGCCCCCAAAGCGCCAGTAGAATAAAAGCCAGGATATATTCCGGGGTTGAGCGCATCACCACCAAAAATAGATGACCGAACATCCGACCGGCTCGTTGAAAAAAAAGTTTTGAGATCAACGGAAACCACAGCAGAGCAATAAAGCCTGTCAATACCAATGCCAGCTGGGTTAACAACAGTGTGTTGACTATGCCGGGCAGAGCATCGCTCACAAAAAGCTCCGAAAACCAACGCCACAGCCCCTCCAGCCCTTCACCGTTGCGCAGTGGTAATGGCACGATATCCTGGATAAAAAAGCGACTGACATTAGCCAGGGAAATAGTCGCATCATTAGCAATGATAAAAGGCGCTGCAATCAGGTACACAGGCAACAGCCGGGGTCGCGCCCAGAATTTCAAGCTGGCGATGATGACGTAGAACAGAATCAACAGCGCCCATACCTCAGCGTAGTTGCCCTCCATAAAGGCCGTGCTCAGGTAATAACCCAGCGTGGGTAAACCCACAAAACCCAGCACAGCACTGGAACGCAAACCGCACTCCAAACGGTAGCTGGTGTAACTGACAAAGTGTTGCCAGAGGGCCGGTAGCCGTGCGTAAAAAAAAGCGGATAACGGGCCTGCTCGCTGCCGCATAACCTCGTAGGCCCGGCGATCCCCCTCTTCCAGAATTTCAGCATAGACCTTGGCAAAGGTGGCCGCGTAGGGGATGCCCAGGGCTAACAATCCGGTCAGGGGGTGCAAACCAAAAATCTGTAAAAAAATCAGCGCCCAGAACAGTTCGTGCACAGCCCGCAAGGAGGCACATAACATACGTAACCAGCGCCAGTGAAACAGTTGCGCCAGACCAAAACCCACCAGAGCGCCACCCGATACGCCCAGTAGGGCAAAGGCCAGAGTCTGCAACAGAGCTGCTATCGGCGCTTCGATAGCCGCCAGAGACGGTTGCAACAGCCCACCAAATAGCCGGCCCAATTCGGCCCAGGGGTCGTAGGTACTGATACTCAAATCGGCAAAGGGAAGACACAGCAGTGCGGTGCACACGAACAACCAGCTAACTTTCCAGCGCCCCGAGCGACGATAGCGAATCGGGCTATTCACCGTAAATCTCGAGCAGATCCCTGCGTTGTAATTCCTGGGTCGGAGCATCCAGAGTGATGCGCCCCTGATCGAGACCAATGATTCGGTCGCAATAAGCCAGCGCCAGATCAATATCATGCATGGCCAATACCAGGGTATCGAAATGCTCGCAGAGCTGGCTCATCACCAGTTTGGATTGCTGCTCATCCAAAGATGATACTGGCTCATCTCCGAAAAGCACATCGCCACCCTGCATCATGGCTCGGGCAATGGCGGCACGCTGCTGTTGGCCACCCGACAGCTGTGCAACCGGCTCAAACAACTTATCATCGAGCTGTAAGCGCTGCAGGATTGCTTTCACTTCGGTCACCGGCAGCGAGAGCGGTTTCACCAGATTGACCAGGTTGTACCACAGAGGTTTGCGTTCGAGCTGTCCCATATACACGTTATGGTATAGAGATAAACTGCTAACCAAACCGTAATCCTGTGGCACCAGGGCAATTTTTTTAGGCAGCTGCTCATACAGCAGTTTCAGCAGAGTCGACTTACCCGCACCACTGCGACCTATCAACGCCACTTTCTGGCCGGCAGGAATCTCCAGACTGATATCGTGCAGGGCAACTTTATCGTTGTAATTAGCGTTGACGGAGTCAAGATGAAACATGGCGACAAAGTTGTCCTGACGGATAAAGAAACATTCGACGATTTAGTCGAGCAGGCCGATCTCTTTCGCGGTGTCCAAAATGGCCTGGTAATCGCTGTTGTCCGCTTCGATAAATCGGCTACGGGGGAACGCATCCAGCAATGCTTTGTCTTCCATGTTCAGTAACGCTTGCTTGACTCGCTCTTTGAAACCTTCCCCCCAGACTGCATCAACATCGCCGCGAATGCTCCACTGATAATCGGGATAGGTTGGCGTTTTCCAGATGACCGATACCTTGCTGGTATCCACCTTGCCAGCCGCTACGGCTTTTTCCCAGACTTTGTAGTTGGTTGCACCTACCTGATAGGAGCCGGCTTCCACCAGAGCGATGGTGCGCGAGTGATTGCCGCTGAAACCAACCGAGGGGAACAGCTCTTTCGGCGTTTTACCCAGCACATCACGAATGTAGTATTCGGGCATCAACCGACCGGACGTCGAACCTTTGGAACCAAAGGTAAAGGTTTTGCCGGCGATAGCCTTGGGGAATTCCTCGGTTGGTTGCAAACCGGTACTGTGATGGGCAATAAAGTAGGTGACGAATTCTGTGTCTTCATAACCCTGGGCGATGGCCTGAGAGTCTGGCACCAACAAGCGAGCCCGCACCCCCGACAGACCACCGAACCAGGCCAACTGTATCTGGTCATTACGAAACGCCGTAATGGCGGCGGCGTAGGAGTTAACCGGAACGTATTTCACCGGAACACCCAACTCCTTGCTGAGATAGGTGGCTATCTTGCCAAAACGCTTCATCAGCTGCGCCTGATCCTGATCAGGAATGGCCGAGAACACCAGGGTTTTGGTTTCAGCGCTGGCCGCACCCGAAAAGGTTGCCAACGACAACACCATCAGGGTCACGGTAAAAAATCGACTGATTAAAGTTTCCATCTTTGCTCCTAGCTATCCTGTTTCAGGGTTTTCTATATCTTGATCAATCCGTACTGAAATAAAAACATCTCACGTACGATACGAGTCAGCTCATCGATGTCTCTGGTTCAGTTCTTGGCGAGCCGCCCTCAAAACTGACTTAACAATCTTTGCCAGGCTTGGCTTTCAGCCGCTTCGCTAAAGCGCGGACGCAGCGCCAGACAGGCCTGTTCCAAGGTTTGATAAAATGCAGGCTCGCATTCTACCCGCATCAATAACTCGAACAAAGCGACCTCATCCCCAACCGGGAAATAACCCGGGTATTCGGGACCCAGCAAGCCGATGGAACCCTCAATGCTGGAAGCGACCACGGGTATTTTGGCCATCACGGCTTCGGAAATTACATTCGCTCCACCCTCCATCAATGAGGGTAACAGCAATAGCTGTGTGCGACGGTAAATACGGCGTATCTCTGCATGCGACACCTCATCATGCCAATGGTAACGGGGGTTGCTTGCCATCTCGACCCGAGCCCTATCCGCCCAGTCAGGGGTATGGGCTTTACCGTAATGATGCACCTGAATACGACTGCTACTGGGCAAATTGCGCACGGCCAGAGCCGGCCGCAGGGGGTCTTTCTCCTCTCGCAGATGCCCCATCACCGCAATATGAAAATAACGACGATAGGGATCGCGCCCGTTAACCGGCTTGGCAGACTGGTAGATTATCTGCATTTTATCCTGATACCGAGGGGGCAGCCGTTGGCCGATCAGATCGTGCAAGCCCACGAGCCGATCGGCCAATTCGATACTGCGCAGGGTTACTCGCGGATCGCTCTCCAGAAAACGGTAAGCATCGGTACCGGCGATACCGACGATCAACGGCCGGTCAGGGTAGCGATCACGATAAGCGACCACGGCCTCGGCGCTGCGCCAGGCATGCAATGCAATCATCAGGTCCGCCCGCTGGCCTTGATATCGGGTTGCCACTTCGACCCGATGCCCGAGTGTTCTCAGTATCTGCGCCCAGCGTGCCGCCGTGGTTCTATTACCCGCCAGAGAGGTTGCAGGTGCTGGAGTGATCAGAATAATGCGCATAGGGTGAGCATTGGCCATGGGGAAACGTGAGTATGGATCAAAAACGCTCGGCTGGCATCTGCAGTGTCTGAATCCGCTCAGCACTCACCCGGGGTTCTATAGGCTATTATTTCGGTTTGGCTACTATTGATAGCTGCATAAAAGTACACTCTGCCCAGGTCATTAAGAAAGGAACAGCCATGGTTCGGCTTAATGCTCAGAAGATCGCCCGCCAGGCCGTAGACGCCCATCAGCGCACTCTGGCCCTGATTGATGGTTTAAGCCCCGAGCAGATGATGGGGCCGCGGCTGGCCACTGTTAATCCGCTGCGCTGGGAGATCGGCCACGTCGCCTATTTCTACGAGTACTGGGTGCTCCGTCAACACCTCAAGCAGCCCCCGATCCGCGAAGATGCCGATCAACTCTACGACTCGATCAACATTGCACACGACGACCGCTGGGATCTGCCGCTGCCCTCTGTTGCCGATACCCGGGCATATATGGAGCAGGTTCTTGAGCAAATCCTGCAAGCGTTAAACAGTGGTGACGATCCCAGGCGGGACTATCTGGCGCAATACGCGGTGTTTCACCAGGATATGCACAACGAGGCCTATACCTATACCCGTCAAACCCTGGGCTACCCGGCGCCTTCGCTGACATCCGGGGTGGCCTCCTCCGCCGAACTCTTTGCTCAAACCCCTTCAACCCAGGCTACCTCCCCGGCGGGAGGGGATGTTCACATTCCCGGTGGCCGTTTTATGCTGGGTGCCAGCCGGAACGAGGCTTTTGTCTTTGACAACGAAAAATGGGCCCATGAGATCGATATCGCGCCCTTTGCTATCGCCCGTACCGCGGTCAGCAACGGTGATTACCTGGAGTTTGTTGAAGCCGGTGGCTACCTGCAGTCAAACTATTGGGATGAGGCTGGCTGGCAATGGCTGCAGCAGAGCGGCTTGAGCCACCCCTGTTACTGGCGCCTGGACGCCAGCGGATGGCAGCTTCGCCAATTCGACCAGTGGCACCCTTTGCCCCTCGAGTGCGCCCTGATCCATGTTTGCTGGCACGAAGCCCAGGCCTATTGCCGCTGGGCCGATCGGCGTCTGCCGAGCGAAGCCGAATGGGAAGTCGCCGCCAGCGCCGAACCCGATACCCGATCGCATGCCAGCAACCTGGTCCTGCCCAATCGCAAGCGTTACCTGCCCTGGAGCCACCAGCCAGCATCCGAGGATGACCTTACACCCGCCAACCTCGATGGCTTTGCTTTGGGCGCTCTCGATGTTTCGGCTCACGGCGCCGGGGACAGTGCTCTGGGTTGCCGACAGATGATCGGCAATGTCTGGGAATGGACGGCAACCCCCTTTGGCCCCTTTCCCGGGTTTACGCCGGACATGTATCAGGACTACTCCCAGCCGCTGTTTGGCAAAACCATGGTGCTGCGCGGTGGGGCCTGGAGCACAAGGGCGCGCATGATTCGTAACACCTGGCGTACCTATTACGGTCCGGAGCGCAATGATGTTTTTGCCGGCTTTCGCACCTGCGCCCTCTAGAGCACCACTGAATATCTTCCATGCTGATCGACAAGCGTCATCCTCCTATCTGCGGAGACATCCATAAAATGACAGATATTCACTTTTATGATGAACACTCCGCCCGCGATGAGTTAGCCGAGGATATCATCACCGGACTCAACCAGCGCCCGGCCAGTATCCCACCCAAGTATTTTTATGATGCCGAGGGCTCCGTCCTGTTCGATGCCATTACCCAGCTGCCTGAGTATTATCCAACCCGCACCGAAATCGCCATTCTCACTGACAATGCCCGTGATATCGCTGACCAGGTGGGAAGTGGCAGCCTGCTGGTTGAACCCGGCTGCGGCAGTTGCGCCAAGGTTCGAATTTTACTGGAGGGTTTGCGGCCTCTGGCCTACGTACCCATGGATATCTCCGGCGACCATCTTCGACTGGCGGCCGAAGCCCTGGCGACGGATTTCCCCTGGCTGGAAATTCATGCTTCCTGTACCGATTACAGTCGTGTTATGCGCCTGCCCCCCAGCGTTCCGGACGGTATTAGTCTGGCATTCTTTCCCGGCTCCAGTATCGGCAATTTTGACCCGGCCGACGCCATCAATTTTCTGACGGCTATTGCCCATCTGGTTGGCCAAGGAGGGTATCTATTAATTGGCGTTGACCGCAAAAAATCCCACCAGATTCTGCAAGCCGCCTATGACGACAAAGCCGGCATTACGGCACGCTTTAACCTTAACCTGTTAACCCGTATCAACCGCCAACTGGGCGCCGACTTCAACCTCAACCAGTGGCGACATCAAGCCCTCTATAACGAGCTTCTGGGCCGCATCGAAATGCACCTGGTAAGCCGATGCCCACAGCGCATAACCCTGGGTGGAAGAAAATACGATTTTGCCAAAGGTGAAACCATCCACACGGAAAACTCCTACAAGTACCATCCGCAAGAATTTATTGATCTGGCTGCTCGCGCAGGCTTTGCGGTGCGGGCACAATGGAGCGATCATCAACAACTGTTCAGCGTGTTGCTGTTTCAGGTTGAAACTCCTGCGGTCAGCAATACTAAAACGGGACCCCACAATCGATCATGAAGAGCAACTCATCCGTAGTAGTGAAGGATCTGGTATTGGTCGGCGGCGGCCATGCTCATGTGGCCGTATTAAAGCGTCTGGGCATGAAACCGGTACCCGGGTTAAGAATCACCCTGGTCACGCGAGACATCCATACGCCCTATTCCGGCATGTTGCCGGGTTATGTCGCGGGGCTGTACGACTACGACGATTGCCATATCGACCTCGGCCCACTGGCACGCTTTGCCGGGGCCCGGCTCTATCATGCCAGCGTTGAACAACTGGACCTCGGTAACCAGCAGATTCTCGCCAGCCATCGCCCACCCATTCATTACGACCTGCTGTCCATCAATACCGGTTCCCGGCCCGGCAGTATTGATGTACCGGGGGTCGATGAGTTCGCCCTGGCCGCCAAGCCAATCGATCGCTTTTTAATAAAATGGCAGCAGCTGGTCAGTCGCGTGCTGAATTCTTCAGGGCCCTTTCGAATACTGGTCGTTGGCGGTGGCGCCGGTGGAGTAGAGCTGGCGCTCTCCACCCAACACCGTTTGCAACAGGCATTGGTCAAGGCCGGCGGAGACCCTGGTCGTTTGCATTACAGCCTGGTGACACAAAGTGAGGGAATTATGTTTATGCATAATCCCGGAGTGCGCCAACGGTTTGAACGAATTTTTAACGAACGCCATATTCAGATACAAACCAACCGACGTGTGATTGAGGTTTCGGCCCAGGGGGCCCGACTCGACGATGGCAGCCAACTCGACGCCGATGCCATAATCTGGGTCACCACGGCATCGGCACCGAGTTGGCTTGCCGCTTCCGGGCTGGCGGTCGATGAGGCGGGTTTTGTACGCGTTGATAAACAGCTGCGCTCCATTTCCCATCCTGCTGTTTTTGCCGCGGGTGATATCGCAGCCCTGCCCAATCCTCGCCCCAAATCCGGCGTGTTTGCTGTGCGTCAGGGGCCCATACTGGCGCACAACCTGCGCGCTGCCGCCAGTGGTCAAGCCCTGCGACCTTATCGCCCCCAGAAAAACTTCCTTGGCCTGATCAGCACCGGTAATCGTTACGCCATCGCTTCGCACGGCAATTGGTCCCATGAATCGGCGACACTGTGGCGACTGAAGAACTGGATCGACAAGCGCTTTATGCGCCAGTTCAATGAGTTGCCCAAGATGGCAGAACCCGAGTCACCGGAACTGGCCTCGGGCATCGCCGATGCCAAGGCCATCAAGGAACTATCAACACTGGCCATGCGCTGCGGCGGATGCGGTGCCAAGGTCGGAGCTACAGTGCTTAACCGGGTCATGCAGCGCTTACCAAACCAGCAGCGAGATGATGTCCTAATCGGCCGCGACGGCGCCGATGATTGCGCCATGCTGGCGGTACCCGATGGCAAGGTGATGGTACAAAGCGTCGATTACTTTCGCGCCTTTATCGACGACACCTACACCTTCGGCGCCATCGCCGCCAATCATGCGATGGGCGATCTCTATGCCATGGGCGCCGAGCCCCAATCGGTGCTGGCCATCGCCACGGTCCCCTACGGCCGCGAACGGGTCGTCGAAGAAACTCTTTACGATGTGCTTGCTGGCGCCCTGCACACATTGGAGCCCACCGGCGCCGTGCTGGCCGGTGGGCACTCCAGCGAAGGCGCCGAACTGGCGTTCGGGTTAACGGTAAACGGTTTGATCGATCCCGATCGTGTCTGGCGTAAAAGTGGATTGCAAGCGGGTGATGTTCTGATTCTAACCAAACCGGTGGGCACCGGCACGCTGTTCGCGGCCGATATGCGCGGTAAGGCCAAGGGTCGCTGGGTCGATGCGGCGATCACATCCATGTTGCAGTCCAGTCAACAGGCCGCTGCCTGTTTGCAACAGTTTGGCGCGAGTGCCTGTACCGATCTGACCGGGTTCGGCATCGTCGGCCACCTGATCGAGATGACCAAAGCCTCGCAAGTCGATGCCGTACTGGATCTGGACGCCTTGCCGCTGCTGGACGGTGCTCTGGATACGGTAGCTGCCGGCATTCTATCTTCGTTGCAACCGCAAAACCTGCGCCTGCGCCGTGCCATTCAGGATATCGAACACAGCGCTCGGCATCCGGCATTTCCACTGCTGTTCGACCCGCAAACCGCCGGCGGCCTGTTGGCAGGTGTGCCATCGAAGCAGGCCGATGCCTGCATCCTGGCACTGCGGGAAAGGGGTTATCGAGAGGCGGTGATCATTGGTCGTATCGAGCCACTGTCGGACCAACAGGCACCCATCCGCATCGAATGACTTCGGCTAGGCGGGTGCACCATCAAAACATTCGACGCGATTACGCCCCCCTTGCTTGGCCAGATAGAGGGCCCGATCCGCGGCGCCAAGGAGTTGGTCGAAGCTGTATTGCGTGTCACCGACACTGGCCACACCGATACTCGCCGTACAGAGTATTTTGTGATCCTTGGCAATCTGGATAGGATGGGCTTCAATCAATTTACGGAGCTTTTCTGCTACGCTTTTCGCTTGCGCTTTGTGCAACCCGGGTAGCAGCACCGCAAACTCTTCACCGCCATAACGCGCCACAATATCGCTGCCTCGACTAGCTTGAACCATCAGGCCGGACAGACTCGCCAGCACGGTATCACCAACGGTATGGCCATAATGGTCATTGATCTGTTTAAAATGATCGAGATCCATCAACAACATCGACAGGGGCTGCCCATATCGATGCGAGCGTTCGCATAACACATCACCCTGATTCAGTAATTTGCGCCTGTTGGCCAGGCCCGTCAGGGGATCGGTCGTTGCCTGATGTTGTAGCTGCCGCTCGCGCTTCTGGATCTCACCGGTAAATACCAGCATGACCACATAGACCTCCAACAGACTTACGATCACGGTTGATCTAAGTAACCAGCGAGCCTGTTCATCGGTCATATCAATCAGGGATGGTTTGTTGCCCAGCTGTTCACAGATCAGGAACAACAGGACGGCGGCCAGGCTAAACGCCAGGCATTCCCGTCGCTCATCCGATTCGAAAAACAGAAACACGCCCGCCGGCACCAGGAAGTAATACAGATGAATTCCGGTAGCCCGGTTCATTAGCACTGTCGTCAACACCAGCACATGCAGCATCAAGACAATGAAGAAGCAGGATTTCGCCCCTCGAATCCAACCCAGGCGCATCAGCAGGAGCGGCATCAGGTAGGCAATCACAAAGCCCAGGTTCATCAGACTCAAGGCAATAGAGTTCAACGCCAACCAATAAAACAGCAGATAACCCGAGGCGATAACGCTGGTGATTATCGACACCAGATTGGTGACCCGTATTTTATAGGCCGACTGCCCTGTGCCTAGATGGTCAATGCCAACATCAAAAAATCTGTGCAATGTCATCCGCTGTAAACCCTTGCACAGTAACGAAGACCGGCAAATTAGTGGCATGAAATAGAATGGCTGTCAGGTTAGTTGTAACAACTCTATTATTATTGGCGCCTTTACTGCAAGCACAGGGTCAAAAGTGGAGGCCGTACCCAGATGACTCTGCCCCCTGAAAGTCCCGAGTACCCGGACTGTTTTCCCCGATGCACTTCCTGCCCCGACACCAGAGCTTCAGCCAAGATCACATAAGCGGCCCAATTTTTCTGATGTGTGTTGAATATCTTTCATTTCCACTTGCGTTTGCGCCGCCAGTTCAGCGCCAGAATCGGCCTGCAATACTGCTTCTTCCGAAATACCCTGCAACTCATTCACCACATCATAAACCGTACTTGTGGTTTGCTGGGCGTGTTCGGCATGGGTTTGCAGCTCGGTCACCGACTCAATCAATTTCGATACCGCGGATTCTACCGATTTAATCACCTCGCCGGTTTCGTCCAGATTGGACTTGGTGCGTTTACTCAGACTACGTACTTCATCGGCCACCACCGCAAACCCTCGACCTTGCTCTCCCGCACGAGCCGCCTCTATGGCAGCATTCAATGCCAGCAAGTTGGTCTGTTCGGCAATCTCCCCGATACTGTTAATCACGTTAATGATCTTATCAGTGCTGGTATTCAGATTGGACAGGCGCTCCATCAAATGATTGCGCTTGGCCTCTTGTTCGGTATTGGTTTTTTGTAATTCGGTAATAATGCTGTTTATTTTTTCCTGTTCGGCGGCGCTGGTTTTTGCCATATCGGCGAGTGCCGATAGTTTGCTATTGGTCGTTTCAACAATAGGTTGGTATTTTTCCAACGAGCCAATTAAATCCGCCTGCAAGTGGTTGATAAACTCTTTCTGTTTAAGCTTGGTTTGCAAATAGTAACACTTGCAATCGGCCAGTCGACGCGGAAAATTCCGCACTGAAATATGACGCCTGGCATTCTTATCCCGTTTGGCAAATAACAAACAAACGGCCGTATTGTTCTGGTGCTGGCCCATTCCTACTTCGCCAAAAGATGAGAATCCGCTCATTTTTCCAACCAGGCCATAGTCAATATTGGCCAAGTCGTTCGGTGCGTTTTGTAATCGGCGTAGTACGCAATCGGTTAATAGCATGGCTTCCGGCTGACCATCAACCTCACCGATAAAATTGTTCAACGCCTGGTTACTTTCCTGCGCGACATTTTTGACCCGCACCAACTGTAACTCTTCACCAAAGGTGGAATCACAGAACAGGGATATATGACCCGCCTCGAGATCCATGGCGGCCACCGAGCGAATCATCAGCTCACCATTGATTTCGACTGCAAACGCATAGGTGCTCATTTTTTCTTCCAGCGATGACGATTGGCACTGAAATACATCGCACAGATAGTCGATGGGGGTACGCAAGTTATTCTGCTGATCGATAATGGTTTTCAAGGTGCGACTGGTGTTATCGGCCTCGGCCACCAGAAACTTGCCTTTCGACGAATCTTTTTCGAAGTTGTGGCTCTTGTGAATCGCGTATTGATAATCATCTTGCAAACGAAGGAAGATCAATAGCGCAACATCCTCCTTCATGGCGCCGTTATAGCCCAGTGCGGCGCTGGCAAAATCCAGCTTGCCACCGGCAGAACCACCCACCAGGTCGCAACTCCAGTCGAGGTTCTGGGCTCGATAAAAGCCTTCCAGAAACTGGTTTTCCATCGCCGTCAAACCGGAAAAATAACACAGGGCGACGCAACTATTATGCTCCACCGGGAAAGCGGGTTTCAGGGCTTCTGCACTCTTTCGGAGTGTTTCCACATGCCGGTCGATATCTTCATTACTGGTATGCGCAGGAATGGCGATCTCCTTGACATCCACCTGCTGTATAATCTGTTCACTGAACAGGTGAATAACGACCTTGGTATCTTTTTCGGAATAGTAACTGTCTTTGTCGTTCTTATTCGCCAAGCAACCCGAAGACATTATAGTGACGACATGATCACTGATGCTTTTTAGTGCATTGACCATAGCGCTCACATCCCCAGGACGGTCATTGACCTCGGGGGGTAAATAACAAAGTACCAATGGGTAGACCTGCTTGGGTAGGTTTTGCAGTTCCGCAGCCACCGACCGAGGCTCCAGATGCAGTACTAGATTGCTTTCCAGGACTGGGTTGCGATCTTTTGACGATGAAAAGAAATTAAAGCTCATTGCAGCTTCCTTAGAAGTCTCTGTTGTGATGCCCGACTGATACACCCCGCATTCTGGCGACGGACATCGTCAAGGGGAAAGTGACCATTTCGCAAAACAACCGATATTAGAGTAATTACTTTAAAGCTTTATTGACATTTCCGCCCCTGATGCAGGGAAACCAAAAGCAATTAAGATTGTTTTAAGATAAAAAATAATTAATGTATAGCTTAAAGTTATTATTTGAATCGATAGGAAATTCGCTTCGAGATCAACGGCCAGTAGCCGCGCCCCATAGCGGTCAGGGTTCCATATCAGGCTGTTTTGAATCGCAAACGCGCCACGGGGCGCTCATCAATAATGATATGAATCAGCGCGGTCAGTAAGGCAATACCGGCAGCGGACCACCAGACTACCGTATAGGCGCCCGTCTGGTCATACAGATAGCCTCCGACCCAGACGCCCAGAAAAGAACCCAACTGGTGATTCAGGAAAACGATACCATACAGGGTTCCCATGAATTTTAGACCAAACATCTGTGCTACCAGACCCGATGTCGGTGGTACTGTCGCCAGCCACAGGAAGCCGGTAACGATGGAAAACAGATAGACCGTCGTGGTCGTCATCGGGACCAACATAAACAGGGTTATGGTCAAGGCTCTTAATGCATAGATAATGCCTAACAGATTTTTCTTGGAATACTTTCCGGACCAGACACCAAACATCAGCGAACCAAAAATATTAAATAACCCGATCAGGGATAAGCTGGTGACCGCTACCCGAGCATCAAACCCCTGATCGGATAAAAAGGCCGGCATATGAACGGTTATAAAGGCCAACTGGAAACCGCAGACAAAAAAACCAGCGATCAATAGCCAATAATGAATGTGACCACCCGCCTCTTTCAAAGCCTCGGTTAAACATTGTGATGAGCTGTCCTCATCGGCATCAGTAACGTTCGCATCAGCTCGAAAAGGCGTTGCCATAAATAGCATACACAGGGCGCCACTCGCCAGAATCAACATGGCCGTTTGCCAGCCGTAACTGGCGATAAACTCCTGGGCTACAGGAATCACCAACAGTTGCCCTGCAGATCCGGCAGCGGTACCCAAGCCCAATGCAAAGGCTCTTTTCTCCGGCGCTACCATTCGGGCCAAAGCCGGCAAAACCACACCGAAACCGGTGCCGGCAATGCCCATACCGACCAAAATTCCCGCACCTATGTGCAGCTCCCAGAGCCCTTCAGCGTTCGCTGTAATGTACAGCCCCAGGGCATACAATAACGCGCCCCCAAGAATGGCCCTGGCACTGCCGAATCGGTCTGCCACAGCTCCTGCCAATGGCTGAAACAAACCCCAACACAGATTCTGTAAGGCAAGGGAAAATGCGAACACTTCACGACCGTACTGAAAATGCTTAGAAACAGGTTCCATAAAGAAACCCATGGAAGACCGAAGACCAAAATTAACAGCGAGTAGCAGACAAGCCAGCGCGACAACAACGCTGACTATTTTAACCGGGGTGTTCATTATTGATAATCCATATCAGAGAGAAGCCGACCAAAAATCCAATCGTGACTATGGCTTTGTTATACAGCAAACGCCCTATCGATAAAAATCACCACAACCTCACTCCCTGTCACTATTGAGCTATCCTCCCAGAAACCCATGACCGACGTTCATCACGATGCTTCCTGCACCGAACGCTGCACTGGCATCCGAAAAGCCAGTGCGACCATGGTAACCGCACGCTAGAGAAACGATTCGACGACACCCGGTGGCAGCGTCAAGGTCAGCTTTTTTCCGGCTGACATAGGTTATATATTATTTTGAGGTTAGTACTACACACAAAGGCCTGATCAGAAAAATTGCTGTGATCACCTGATCGGGTCAGGTATATCGAAGCTGCCTCTATCAGAGGTCATTTTCAATATTGTGAAATACGATAATACCAAGGGCACCTCTGATTAATTATGGAGCTAACCGGCGAACTATTTCATCAGCAAAGTCCGACAGGCTTGGCCAACCCAAACCATGCTCCGAAGAGGTTCGATCAATCAAGTAACTTCGAATGCCCAGGCGTTCCGGCGCTACCACATCATTAATGATCGAATCCCCAATGTAGAAGCTGTCACTGGCTTCCACCTGGCTTTCCTCGAGCATGCTGTGAAAAAAACCGGCCTGGGGTTTATAGGTTTGAAACTGTTCACTTGAATAGATCCCCGAGAGATAGGGAACAAAGGGTTCCAGGCAGCACTCCAGCGGATAATGATCGGAATTACTTGCAACATAAACCTTAGCCACCCGGCTTAATCGCTTGATGACCTCAAGGGCATCGCCAAAGGGTTTTCGATTGATCATTTCATGGCGAAGATAATCAATCGAATCGACCCTGGCAGATTCTCCATATAAAGCCATCAATTGATTGAAGTTCTCAAGAAAAGCCTCGGCTTCTGTACGAAAAGGCAAGTAGCACGCATCACCATTCATCGCCTTCCATTGCTTATAAAACACCACTGGGTCGATATCCGGCGCCAGCTCGGACAGCATCTTTTTAGTAGCCCGCAAGGAACTCTGCTCGGTATCAATCAGGGTTCCGAAGCAATCGAAAAACAGGTGTTTATGGGTCATTTACGGCTCCCCGAATTCAACCTTACTGCCAGCTGAAAAAAGAGTAAGCCAGACGTGGTTGACCGGGCTGTGGAAATTAACGAAGGCAACAGCATATTAAACCTCAACCCGATAACCTACTCGTGGAAAATGCACGCAAACAGTGCCAACCTCCTCCGTAGTACGCTCTATGGATATGCTATCTGTATCCAGGTTACGGACAATACCCTCGACGCTTTGCTCACCACTTTCCAGATCAGGGCCAACCGATACCTTAGTGCCGACCGCTAAGCCTTGCGGGTCATTCTTGACACTCTGACTGACGATTGAGGGCTCCGAGTTTAATGCTATATCCAAAGCTTCTTCCGCAGCAAGAGCCGCGGATGTTCCATGACCGATCGCACTGACATTATGTTCCCAACGCTCCAGGTGTGGAAATTCAGAAAACAATGAAGGGCCGCCGTCCCATCTTCCCCGTATAAACCAGACCACGTGATAAAACTGTGCATCAATTGCAGCAGGCGCAGGGCCGAGTAAAAATACACGGCCATCGCTGAGTGTCTGGTTGAGCCAGGACAGTGGTGCGCGTAATTGTGCGACAAGATGCGGTAATTGATCGTTGGCCTGTTTCAGGCGTGCGGCCCAATTCTCGCCTAAATAGAGAAGACCACGATCCTTGGCAAAATCTTCAGGCAAGCTATCTCCAGCCGAACCCAGCACTATTTTTACGGCAAGACTAAAGAGTTCACCATCGGTCCATCGACTAAGGCACCACATCAACCCCGCGTCTTCAGATGGCATAAAGGTAGGTGACGGATAACGCCGTTCCAACTCGCGGATAATACATTGACTATCGCAGTAGATATCCGCACCAATTTGCATAACCGGTGTACGACGGTAGCCTCCAGTGAGGGGTGTGAGCAAGGGCTTGGGGGGCAGTCGCGGTATTTCCACATCGTACCAGGCAAGCCCTTTGATCCCCAGCGCTACTCGTATTTTTTCAGCCACAGGCGATTGCGGATAGTTGTGCAGAATAATATCTGATGCATTGACTGGCATTGTCGGCCTCGTTTTTTAGTCTCTAGCGTTTATTGATAAGAGCATAATATGCACTAGCCGATAAACTCCTCTGGCACATCTGGCCCGAAATACAGTTGCGGGCGACCACGGTCTTGCCTTCATTGATAACACTTACCCCAAGAACTCTTTCATTTCCGTCGCTAACTAAGTTTCTGACAACAAGTGGTGCTTCTCGTCGGCAATCCGTAACCAGGTTGAAGCATATTGAATTAGCTTATCGAGATGAAATAGCTCCACTTTTTTATCACACAGTGTCGATTGGAACACTATAAACCCTGATATTGTTGACTTTCCCTCTCACCTGCAACTTCCCCATGGGTATTAGCTGAAGTTGCTCTTTGAGGGAGTTACTGATCAACAACTTGGTTGCTTTAGAAATAAGGATAGAGGTGTCGTACTCCTTATTCAGATTTTCCAGCCTGGCGGCGATGTTAACGGCATCACCATGCACGGTGTAATTCAACCGATCTTTTCCACCAATGGTACCGGCGAAGACTTTACCGGTGTTGATGCCGATTCGGGTAGGCATTTTATAGGTCGATTTAAAGAGCTGTGTCGATAATAATTTCTGAATTTCAATAGCCGTTCGCAAGGCATCATCAGCGTGGTTTTTATCTCGGGCAGGTACGTTGTAGGTGATTAGCATGGCATCACCTTGAAACTGATTAATGATGCCGCCGTGTTTATTGATAATCGCCGTTAATAACGAAAAATATTCATTCAAAAGACTGGCGATATCATCGGGTTGTAACTTTTCGCATAGAGAGGTAAAGCCTACAATATCGGTGTAAAGAATGGTGGCTTGTCGATACTGAGGTTTGTATTCTCCTTTACTTTTAATAATCGTCGCGGCAACGGTTTCGGGAACATAACGACCAAAGGTTTCAACGATAAACTTTCGTTCATTAATTTTATCCATCATTTTATTAAAAGAACTCGCCACAACACCGATCTCATCGTCGGTTAAAACAACGGCAGCAACGGTTTCATTGCCACTTGAGGTTTTCTCCATAGCATCTCGTATATTTTGCAGCGGTAGGGTAATTGATCGACAGATGAATACAACACTCACTATCGCAGCAACCAGCATTGACAAAATATCCAACAGAATGGCCTGTTTGGTGGTTAAGCCCTGTAACTTCCTGATCTCTTCAAAGTACCAGACATCGGTCAGAATCAAGCTTGAAGGAATGAGAATAATCGCGAACATACCCATTAACAAACGTATTACCAGTCGATGTTTAACACTGGGTATTTCCAGCTTGTATTCACGATGAAACCAGTTACGCGTATGAATAGAACTGGCAATACCAATAAAATAGGCATAGAGGGAAAACTGAAAGGCGTATAACAAGGAAAACCAGACAACAGAGAAATAGATTACAGGCATTAAACGTTCTTCCGCCGTTGCATCATCAAGCAGAAAATTTCCCATCGATAGGCTGGTAAGCACATAGGCCAGTGTGAGACAAAACACCCATACGGCATTTTTGACTGGTAGCATTTGAATATTTCTGGATAGCGTTTCTTGTGCGAGAGCATCACCCATTTCACGCTTGCCAATATCCCTGAACAACCAAAGCCCACCGGACACATTGATTATTCCCAGAAAGGCAATACTCATCAGAATGGTTTGAACGATCGAAGAGGTATTACCGGATATCAGCACGTAGAAAGTGCTGAAAGTGATATCAACAGCCAATAGCGTAAAAGACAAAAAAATGAAGTGCAATTGTGGCCGTAAGTTTTTCATAGGGACAGTTTTTATGCCTGTTGTGGTGTAACTACGGCTC
This sequence comes from Aestuariirhabdus haliotis, assembly GCF_023509475.1. Taxonomy (NCBI): domain Bacteria; kingdom Pseudomonadati; phylum Pseudomonadota; class Gammaproteobacteria; order Oceanospirillales; family Aestuariirhabdaceae; genus Aestuariirhabdus; species Aestuariirhabdus haliotis. Next base: position 19,553 of record NZ_JAKSDZ010000001.1, read on the forward strand.
GGGTGTATGACTATAAATAGCCCATCATGCACAATCCATCAATCGCAAACCCTCAATATCAATAGCCAGGGCAATTGGCTAAGCCGTTGATTGTTATAGCGCCGATTAACGGATAAGCGCAAACGGCCTTTGGCCATTAGCCCCTTCAGGCTTTACCCAATGTCAGGATACCGCATTGTGTCGAATCTTATTATTTTCTGGATCTCTAACACTTACAAACAAAAAAGCCCGCACTGGGCGGGCACTTTCAAAGGTAGCGCACCCTGGAGGATGAATCCTAACGGCTTATGGCCGTTAGTCCCCTGCGGGCTTCGCTGCGCTCGTTTCAAAATGCTGTCGCATTTGGTCGAACCATCGTGGTTCGAACCTTTAATACCTATATATAAAAATGCCCACTCGTGGCGGGCATTGTTGTATATGGCGCACCCTAGAGGATTCGAACCTCTGACCTCTGCCTCCGGAGGGCAGCGCTCTATCCAGCTGAGCTAAGGGTGCGTAACAGGCGGGCTATGATACTGATCCGCTTCGTTGCCGTCCAGTCCCTTGCAGGCCGTCAGGGAATAGGGTTCGCAGCCACATTAGAACCAAACATGACAATAGCGTCTTCTGGCCGCCAGGGCGCGTACTTGCCCATCACCGCGCCAAATTCCGAGGATTCCAGCCCCCTGTCGAGCCATGCTACCAGCGCTGGATAGGGAGACTGATAAAACCATTCACGGTCTACATGGGCGAACTGACGAATAAAGGGCAAGATGGCCCAGTCTGCCAGCCCCCAGGCATCGCCCGACAAGGCCGGCTGTTGGCGCAGCAAAGTATCCAGGTGTTCTAGTGTACGCTCTCCCTCACGCCGGTAATCCTGTTCACTGCGTTCAGGGTAACGGTCGGCGTATTTATAGCGATCGAGCCAATATTTAAAGTCGTTGTCGTTATGTTCGACCAGTGCCTGTACCCGGTCCTGTTGTGTCCGTTCCGGCAACCAAAGCCCTGGATCGCTCTGGGCCAGCGCCCACTGCATAATCTCCAGACTCTGTTCGATCACATGACCCTCGGGCAGTTGCAACACGGGGACCGTGGCCTTGGGCGAGATGGCCAGCAACTCTACTGGCTTATTGCGCAACACCACTTCGCGCAGCTCGACGCTGGTGCCACTGACCCAGAGCGCCAACCGGGCCCGCATGGCATAGGGACAACGGCGAAAGGAATAGAGAATCGGTAGCGGGTTGGTTTCGTTCATTCTGCAATTAGTTCGCCGGCGTCTTATGGGTTTTGATCAGGGTACGAATCTGCTCGGGATCGGCATGCTTGGGTCCGTATTGGCGCCACAGGAGTTCAAACTGGCTCATATAGGGTACAACCAATGCCGGGTCATCGGTGACCAGGATATTCTCCTGATTTTTATCCGAGGCACTGCGCGTCCAGTTGAAGCTGCCGTTGACCAGAATCTTGCGATCGATCAGGGCAAACTTATTATGCATATGACTGGGCTCATCATCCATGCGCAGGGCCACCCCCCTGTCACGCAAGCGATCGATATCGCTGCCCCGATCAAAACTCTTGTCGTCATCGGTAATAATGCGCAGGGCAATTTTACGCCGTTGCGCCGCCAGAATCGCTTCGCTGATGCGATCATCGGAGATGGTGAATACGCAGATATCGAGACTGTGCTGAGCCCCCTGAATCAACTCGATCAGTTTCCGTCGACAGTCCTCGCCGGGACTGAAATAGACTTCGGCGGCTCCGCCCCGGTGGCTGTGGCTGTTGTCCAGAATGCGCATAATCGAACGCAACCAGCGCAACACGCTGCGGCCAGCCTTATCACCCGAAGGCAACGCCTGCTGGGCAAGATCGAAGGCCCGATTGCGGACAAAGTGACTCTGTTCGATATCAAGCTGCCCGAGTATAAGTCGCAACTCCTGCTTCTCCTTCGAGTCGATCCGAAAGTCAGCCAGACTGTCTTGTAACCACTGTTCGATCTCTTGGGTTTCCTTCACGATAGCTCCTTCTTCAACCTCAGCTAACCTTAACACGCTTACTAGGGCACCTCTGAATAATGTGAATGTTCTCTGTGTTGAAGCTCTTATCCAGGTCTGGACATGAATGGCGAGCTTCGCCTTGATAAAAGCGGTTTTCAGGCTCCGCAGAGAGCGATTCGAATTGTTCAGAGGTGCCCTAACAATCCGGGGGATGCAAACCTCAGAGGGCTGGCGTTAATGCCTCAACGTCATATCAAACGCACATCGATAACCCACCGGGTTTTAACCTTTTCATTCACATATCAACCTTTGACATCGATCAGAATTTGATCTTTTTTATCGCGTCGATGGCTTGATTTTTTGGCGACTAAAATCATATTAATTAATGCAGTCTCTATAAATTTTTCACGAAAAGGAGGCCGTCATGAAATGGCAACAAGCATTACCCTGGAACTGGTTCAGTAACGAACAGCCCAACTCCGTGCCGGTTCAGCGCCAGGTACCCCAGCATCCATTAACTCAACTGCATCACGAAATGGATCGCCTGTTTGGCAACGCTTTTGCTGGCTTTGGTTTAAGCCCCTTTGAAGAGCGTGCCTTTCCCGAGCTGAAAGATGTGATGTTAAAACCCAACCTCGATATCAATGAAACGCCCGAAGTCTACAACATTACGGTAGAAGTTGCGGGTGTGGACAAGGATGATTTAAAAATCGAACTCGATGGCAATCTGCTCACCATCAAGGGAGAAAAGAAGCAGGAAAAAAACGAAGAGAAAGACAACTATCATTGCATCGAGCGCAGTTATGGATCTTTCCAGCGGGTGTTAACCCTACCTTCCGATGCGGATCCAAAACGGTTGAATGCGAACGTCGATAAAGGCGTACTCACACTGAGCATCGCCAAACTGGCGGAAGAGGATGAGCAGCGCCGTAACATCGAAATACAATCCTCCTAGGTCGCATTTTATTCTATTGGAGGGGTTGGGCAGACGGTTGATTTTCCAGCTTATGGAAGTCGATGCCACAACCCCTCTTTTCCTGGCATTGCTTCTCCCGTAGCCTTTGCGCTCCTTTGCCGTTATGGTGACTCGCCAACATCGTCCATCGGGATGAACCATCACTCATTGCCACAGGAGCAAGCATGCAGGATTTACTGGAGAAGCTACGAACGGCCCCCCAAACGGTCAGTTTCAAAGAGGTTCAGGATCAGATCGAACGCGATTATGAGTATCAACCCACAGCATTTAGCAACGGGCTGGGTAGCGACGCCCTGTCCAATGCCGCTGGCACCAACGAAGGCTCCTGCCGCATCTTTGCATTCGCCCGACTTAATCAACTGACTGAGGCACAAACCCTGGCCTGTTTCGGTGATTACTACCGCGTCGATGTACTTGAAAATCCGCAGGGCGAAGACCATGGCAATATCCGTCGTTTTATGCGCGATGGTTGGCCAGGCATTGCGTTTGAAGGCACTGCGCTGACAAAAAAATAGCCCGCTGAAACAGCGAGCTATTTAACCCAGTCTTCGAGCGGGTTACTGAGTCTTGATAGGGCTCAGTCCCTTGGCCCGATTGTCGATGGCATCGTCGAGATCAAAGTCACCCTGTTTCCAGCTCCCGGCCTGCTCGGCCGTAAATTTCTCTTCGGCCCACCTGGCGGCGTCTCTGGCCTCAAAGCCCTGGTCGCGCCAGGCCGCGGCCTCGGTCGCATTGAATTTGTACTCACCCCACATCTGGGCGGCTTCGGCACTGAATCCTGCAGACTTCCAGCTTGAGATATCGTCTTCGTTCATGCCTTCCCAGGTGGCTTTTGAGGCACAGCCCGCCAGTACCAGCAGACAGAGCAACACGCCAACTTTCTGTAACATCTTCATTATCGCTTCCTTAAATAATAGGGCTCATCGTATGAGCGCAGTATAGCAAGACTCGGGCTTCTCGGTAGTGTGATGATTGATAGCCTCGGCCACAGCCCATCCAATTAAAAATACCAACCTAACTGCAGGGTTAAACGACTGTCACGACTCAGGTAACGGGATGCATTCGTGCCAACACCCGGCACCTGAATACCACCAAATTCGCTACCATCGGGTCCCAGCGGAATCTCCAGTGCCGACAACAAGCGCATCGATTGCGTCACATCGTATTCCACCACTAACTGCGCCAGGGCCGACGGTGACTGCAAGCCCGCAAACAGATTGGGCGTCACGCGCAACAGGGGGGTGACTTCAACCGTCAGTGAGGTCGCCAGGTAATGACGACCCAGGGTATAGAGTTCACCCCGAGCCAGACGCTCGGTCAGTCGATCATTGTTTTGGATCGATGCCAGGGAGGGTTCGCTGTCCAGTTCACCAAAGCCGTTGTAATAATACTCCAGGATGGCGCTCATGTTTTTCTCCCAACCCACCCAGGACCAACTGAGACTGTTGACGAAGCTGACAACGGTTGAACTCTCACTGCGGCTCAGGGTGAGATCTCCTCGCCAGATACCCTCGCCAATATTGTGCAGCAAACCGACTCCCAGTATGTCGTCATCGAAATGCTGTGCCAGCAGCAGATCGACTTCGCCTTCTCCGTCAGAAAAGAAACCGTGATATTTCAACGCCTGGGAAGCTTGCTCGTTTTCAATCTGCTGGGTCAACGGATCACGACGTACCACCCAAACCAGTTGCAGATCGCTGCCGGTAGCACTCAACCATTGGCCGTAGAACATGTCGTCGCCATTTTTGTATTCCTTGTCGATGGCCGCCGGGTCGAAGGGGTTAAAAATATCCATGGGGGTATAAAACAGCCCGTTGCCCCAGCTGATGGCCTGACGCCCGATGCGGGCCACCCATTGCGGGCTGTGCCAGGCGACGCTCAGACGATCGAGGCGATGCAGACGCACTTCCCGATCATCTTCGTGGAAGGTTCGGGTCAGACGCATCAAACGCCGGTCATCATTGGGGGCACTGTCCGGTAACAGCGACAGGGTTGGAAAACGGTTGCGCAGCTCCAGGCTATCTCCGTGCCTTGCCTGTAGCTGGTAATGCACATCGACGGACCATTGACCCTGGCGCTGATGGAACTTCAGCCGAAAATCCGCGCCATGGTCTTCACTGTTATGGCCAAACGCCGGACGAAACAGGCTGCTGTCGGAATACTGCTCGGTGCTATACCGGTACTTGATATGGCCGCCCCAGTCGGCCGCTATCGCGGCAACCGGGCAAGCTCCCAATATCGATAACACAATGCCCTGCGAGACGATTTTTTTCAGGTAAGCTGGCAACATAAGTCAGGCAGTGTCTGTTTGAGAGTTAATGCGTTTTGTCTTCAACAATTTTACCATCCCGCATAATAATCTGCCGTTTCGCATAGGCCATTACACGTTGATCATGGGTGGCAATAATAAACGTCGTGCCATGGTTTTTGTTCAGGCTAACGAACAGGTCCATCAACTGTTCGGCGGTGTGTGAATCCAGATTCGCCGTCGGTTCATCGGCCAACACCAAACGAGGCCTGGAGGCTATCGCCCTGGCCACAGCAACCCGTTGCTGCTGGCCTCCCGAGAGCTGGTCAGGGCGTCGTTCCGCCATGCCCGCCAAACCCACTTCTTGTAACACTTGCATGGCAACTTTGCGGCGCTGGGCTTCCGACTGCCCTTGTAATTGCAAAATAAATTCAACATTCTCCCGCGCCGATAACACCGGAATCAGGTTGTACGATTGAAATACAAAGCCAATATGATTAAGCCTCATATCGGCGAGTTGCCGGGAACTCATAGAGCTAAGATGCCGATCCGAGATTTCAATATCCCCCTCATCCACACGGTCGAGTCCACCAATCGCATTCAACAGGGTGGTCTTGCCCGAACCCGAAGGCCCACTGAGACAAAGTAGCTCGCCAGGCTTAACATCGAGGTCGACCCGATCCAGCCCCATAACACTGTGCTCACCCTGGGCAAAACGTTTGCATAATCCGCGACAGCTGACGGCGGTCGATCTATTCAGAGTTTCCTTCATGCCTCACCTTCTGAGCCCTTTCATCTTCCGGGTTAATGGATCATCTAAAGCTCTACGCACGCTCACCCCCTTTAATGACTCGCCAGCGCTTTCAGGGGCTGCAAGCGCGACGCCCGCCAGGCGGGTAATAAGCTGGCCACGATACCCAGTATCAGCACCACCACATTTGCCAGCACCAGATCCCCGATTCTTAACTGTGGGTAGAGCATGCTACCCGCTCCCATCATCTCCATGCCCCGGGAGACGATCGATATATCGATACCGTCGGCCATCCACTCTATACAGGCAATGGCCAGCAGGTTACCCAGCAATAATCCCAGGGTCAGTAACAGCAAGGATTCCAGCAATACCTGCAAAAGGATAAGTCGGGGCCGCAACCCAAGCGCCATCATCAAACCCAGTTCGCGGGTTCGTTCAAACAGTGCCATCACCAGGGTATTTACCAGACCGAAGGAGAGCGCCAAAAACACCACCAGCATCCAGATCAGCACAAAGCCATCCATCACCTTGAGCATGGTCGCCAGGTAGGTATCAAGCTCGGACCAGGAACGGGCCAACTGCTCCTCGGGTAATAAAGCCTGAAGCTGATCACGAACCACATCGGCCCGGGCGGCCTCCTGCAGCTGCAGGGCAATCTCCGATACCTGACCCTCAACCCCCAGCAGTTGCTGGGCTGTTTCGCGCCCCATAAACAGATAACGCTGCTCTACCCCCTGCAGGGTCGCACGGTAGATGCCCACTACGCGCAAACCACGATCCGCGATCTCATTACCGGGGCTTTGGCTCATCACCACGACCCGCTTGCCCAGGCGGGTCTGCAGCTGTCGCGCCAGCTCCTGCCCCATGACTACGCCGTTTTCACCGGCGCTCTCTAACCAGCGGCCTTCAATAACGGCGTCGGCGGCAAAGCTCAGCTGAGCCTCCATCTGCGGCTCAACCGCGACCAGATTGATACCCCGTGATTCCCGTTCGCTGCTCACCACGGCGGGCACTCGGATGCGCGTGGACCAGGCGCGAATATCATTCTGTTGCAAACGCTGCAGCAGCGCCCCCCGGGGCGCCTGAATACGATTGTCGATACTGGGATCGTCCTGGTACTGCCAATGCTGAATCTGGACATGATCGACCAGGGTTTCGATACCGGTATCCAGCATCTGGGCGACCATGCCCCTGAGTAGGGCGGTCATAAAGATCATGGCCCATACCCCCAGTACGATCGCTACCAGCATGATCATTGTGCGACGGTAGTTACGCCATAGATTGCGCCAGGCCAGGGTCATTACCAACCGCATCAGACGGCCCTCATGGCGCTGATCGGCTGTAACCGGAGCAAGCGCGCCGCCGGGTACAGTGCGGCCATCAGGCTGGCGACAAAGACCACCGCCGGCCCCAGCAGTACACCTTCAAACGACAGGTTAGGGTAAAGCCGCGCCGGCAAGTTGAAACGTGAGGCCATCTCGTCCATGCCGGGGTAACTGAACCCGCTATAGCCCAGCCAGAGTATCAACAGCACCCCCAAAACCACTCCCAGAACCAAACCCACTGAGGCCATCAGAGCCGATTCCAGCATCACCAGCCGGCTCAATCGGGTCGGGCGCAAGCCCAGGGCCAAGACCAGGCCAAACTCACGGGTTCGCTCCAGCACCGACATCAATTGCGTGTTAAGCACCCCAAAAGCCACCAGCAATACCAGCACGCCATACATAAACCAGGCCGACGCCATATCGGCTTGAATCGCCTGTTTCAGCCCGGGTTGCAGTTGATCCCAATCCAGCACCGCAGCCCCCTTCGGCAAACCGCCGGGGACGCTTTGAATCCGGTCCAGCCAATAGTCCACCTGCTCCAGTTCAGGCACCTGAACCACCACTCGGTGCCCACTGCCCGCCATAGCAAAGGCGCTATCAAAACTGTTCAGGGGCAATTGCGCCAGATTGCGATCGATGTCGGCAATACCCGATTCGAATACGCCGACGATATTGACCACCATGGCGGCAAAGGAGCCATCCCGGCCACTACCGATAAAGGTCAGCTCATCCCCGACCGACGCTTTAAGATTACGTGCCAGTACCGCACCAATGACTACCGCGTCCTGGTCGGAAGCCTGCAGATAACGCCCGGATACCATCAGTCCGGGTAAACTCGATAACCGGGGTTCCTGTTCGGGCTCCACACCCACCACCTGCACCCCATAGGAGCGTTGCTCACTGGAGACCAGAGCAAAGGCTTCGGCTCGCGCAGCGCTTTCCAGTTCGGGAAATGTCTCGCGCAACTGCTGAGACAATTGCTGGATATTGGCCAGCGTATTACGCATCGTGGCCCGGTCCAGATAGCCCTCGGACTGCACCTGAATATGACCCGTTCCCGCCCCCAATGTGTTGTCGATCATCAGGCGATACATGGCGAACTGAAGCGTCATCAGGAACACCAATAGCAAGTTGGAGAAGATCATGGCACCACAGGTCAGCCAGGTGCGTCGCGGATGGCGCCACAGATTGCGCCAGGCAAGCCGCAGGATCATGCTCGCACGCTCATGGTATGACCGTCTCACGCGGATTGCGCAAGTTGGAGCGGGTAAACAGATATTCCTCCAGAACCACATCGTAGCGAATCCGTTGCACCTGAATCTCGGTCCACTCTTCAGGGGATTCGGTTTTGGACATACGCTGACGTGCCGCCACCGCACGCCCGTCCATGGTATCGATCTCAAGGGTTAACAGGGTTTTGACCAGCAGGTTGTCCTGATCCCAAAACTGGTGCTCCAGCATGACATAGTCGTCACGAATCCTGAGTACTTCCCGCCCCCAGACCACAGCCGCTTCCTCCAGCGGTATCGATTCGATTTGATACACCCGATGGTCATCAATGGTTTCCTCGGACAGCAAACGATGCTGGTACTGGTCAACGATATCGCTGGAACGTGAGATATCCTTATTGGAAAGATCCGATCCCATCCAACTTTGATTCATCATCGCCGAAGGCACCTTGATAATGCGATTCACCTTGGGAGAAAAGGTCCACATCTCATTACCCCGTAGTAAGGTGCCATTGCCAGCATCCCGGGCGGGGTCGGTTACTCGTACTAATGAGAGTTTGTCACCTCGAGTCCAGGCACGCATGGATAGCGAACGCGTCCAATCGCTACGCTCGATGGTCATGGTCATTTCGGAGAAGGAGCTGCTACCACGCCAGTGGTCGAGTGCGGCGCGGACAATGGCCCGAGCATCGGCGTCATCCGACGCTTCGGCGAACACCTGAGGCGATGCCAGCAGTACGGTCATCACGATCGTTGAAGCAAAAAAATTCTGCAGGCTCAAGCTCGGCAGATTCGAGCCGATATAACGTATCAACGGCATATTGAACATCATCACCTCCCTGGATGAGCAGCTTGCTGCAGCATAAGAGATTTAGCCCCATTCTCCAAGTCAACGGAGTCCGGACTAAGCCTCGGCCAGGACGGCTATGTGCTATACCTTAATAGAATTGCCTCTCGGTATTGGAGCTCCCCTTCATGAAATCTTTGAGCCTGAAATACAAGTTTGCCCTCGGCGCCGGGACCATCAGCGCCATCTTATTGTTAAGCCTCTATATGTTAATGAGGACCATCTCGGGTAATGCCATCACGACACTGATCGATGGCGATTTGGGTTATCGCAGCCAGTCGGTGACCAGCGAGCTGGAGAACTGGTTCCAGCGCAAGGTGGATACTGTCGCCGCCGTTAAAGAGCAGGTCGAAATGGTCGGCCAGGATGCGACCCAGTTCCGAGCCCTGCTGCGCGGCTCGACCTCCGGCCAGGATTTCTTCGATGTGTACCTGGGTTTCGAAGATGGCGATTTCTATTTCAGCGATGAGGCCTTTGAAGCCGACCAGAAAGCCAACAACAGTTATCCGGTACGGGAACGAGGTTGGTATATCGACTCAAAGCGCAAGCAAACCCTGGATGTCTCCGAACCCTATAGCGATGCTGAGACCGGCGATCTGTTGTTAACGGTTACCCTGCCGCTGATTCTGGATGGCAAGTTTGCCGGCGTAGCCGCCGGTGATATGACACTGGTCAAACTGAACGAGATCGTCAATGCGCTGGAGGTCCCCGGTGGCGGTCAAGCTTATCTGGTCGATCGCTCCGGACAAATTATTGCCGCCGAAAACAAGGAGCTGTTCCTGAAACCCATCGAAACCATCGATGATGAACTCACCAGCCCGGATCTGGAGCGCATCACCCTCAACGATGAAGCCTTGCTGGTGATCAGAGCTGCCGTGGGTGAGACCGGCTGGACATTGATCATGATGGTACCTGAGGAGGTAATTTTCTCCGAACTGACCAATATGCAGACCCTGGGGTTGATCTTCCTGATTCTCGCCATCCTTATTATGGTGGCGCTGGTACTGGTCTATGTGCAGGTTCAGATGCGCCCCATCACGACCATTGTTGAAGCGATCAAGGAGATCGCCCAGGGCGAAGGAGACCTGACCCGCAAACTGGAATCCAGCAGCAAAGATGAGCTGGGCGAGCTGACCGAGTCCTATAACTATTTTATCGACAGTCTGCGCGAACTGGTCACCAATATCCTGAAACCGATGGAGCATCTGCACAGTTCCGCCGACACCTCCGCTCAACTGGCCGATACCTCCGCCAATGGCGCTCAGGAACAAGTGAGGGCTATCGACAGTCTGGTCACGGCAATGAACCAAATGACCGCCACCGCACAAGACGTCGCGAAGAACATTGCCGAAACCGCGCAATTCTCCGAACAGGCCAGCGAATCGGCCCATAATGGCGAAGCGGAGGTCGAACGCACCAAAGCCGCCATGGATACCTTGAACGTGCAGATGACCGATGCCACCGGCATAATCCACCAGCTGCGCGATCAAAGTGAAAACATCAACGAAGTGGTCTCCGTTATCAGCAGCATCTCCGGGCAAACCAATTTGCTGGCCTTGAACGCCTCGATCGAGGCGGCTCGGGCGGGTGAAGCCGGACGGGGATTTGCGGTCGTCGCCGATGAAGTCCGCAGCCTGGCCTCACGAACTCAGGAAGCGACCACCGAAATCAGCACCATCATTGAGAAATTGCAGACCGATTCGCAACGCGCCGTTGGCATTATGGATGAGGCCAAGCAGATGGCCGAGGGTGCCACCGGGCAAGCCGACCTGGCCAAGAATGAGCTGGCCGAAGTGGTGCGCAATATGAATGAAATCGCCTCCATGTCGGCACAGATTGCCAGTGCCGCGGAGCAGCAGTCTTCCGTTTCAGAAGAGATTAATCGTCATATTATGGGTATCAGTGATATTGCCCACGAAACCAGCAGTGGCGCGGAACAGGCCCAGAATGAAGCAGGCTCCATTCGCTCACTGGCCAGTGAGGTGGCCCGGGCACTGGCTCGCTTTAAAATCTGACGGCTAAGACCAACCAACGACGGGAAGGCCTAAGCCGCCTGCCCGTCGTTACTGACCCATCCTGATCATTCAAACGTGGAAGGATTCAAACTCGAGATCTATCGGGTAACGGTTGCGATGGCTGGCTCCATTTTCAATCACTTGAACACTGCCGCCATTGGCCAGAAAGCGTTCCACATCCCGGCGCAACTCTTCTGACTGACGTACTTTTTCCTGGGTAAGCTGTCGCTGAATAGTCTTCTGCTTCATCCCTGCATCCTCCGTTGGACTTGTCGGTACCGACGTTAACCGCCGTATCCCGAACAGTGTCGCCCAGCAAGATGACAATTTTTTTACCAACAGATGTACCTTTTTTGTCTTGCCATTATTTTAACGCCACCCCTAAATTCGCTACTATGCAGCCCTTTACCCAACCACTTGCAGCTGCGAGGCACGCCATGTTTCAGACCAATCAATATTTCGACGGTAACGTCACCTCCATCGCTTTCGAGGGCGAAAAGCTACCATCAACCGTCGGTGTCATGGCCCCGGGAGAGTACGAGTTTGGTACCAGCCAGAAAGAAACCATGACCGTTATCAGCGGCGCCTTGACCGTTCAGCTGCCCAGCCGCAACGATTGGCAGACTTTCTCCAGTGGGGAAGCCTTTATCGTTGAGGCCAACCAAAGCTTTCAACTGAAGGTCGCCAAGGATACCGCCTATCTGTGCACTTACGAGTAATCTCGACAAACGACCGATTTCGGTAAGGCCAAAACCTGTCGATGTCAGTCCAAAACTCAAAAAGGCGTCCTTACGACGCCTTTTTGAATTCCGGTGAACCCGATCAATTCTGATTGATTCGGATACACTCAGACTACTCCGTGAATAATTCAGAGGTGCCCTAGGGCCACCGCTTGAAAATCAGCGAGGTATTGATACCGCCAAAGGCAAAGTTATTGTTCATAAAGTACTGACAATCGATGTCACGACCTTCACCCATAAGGTAATCCAGTTCACCACAGGCCGAGTCGATGGTTTGTAAATTAATCGTGGGCGCAAACCAGCCTCGATTCATCATCTCGATTCCCATCCAGGATTCCAGCGCACCGCAGGCCCCCAGAGTATGACCCAGGTAACTTTTCAATGAACTGATCGGGGTCTGACTCCCAAACAGGGTCGCGGTGGCCTGGGATTCCGCCACATCCCCCCGATCCGTTGCGGTGCCATGGGCACTGATGTAGTCGATGACGTCCGCCTGCAAACCGGCACTTTCCAGAGCCAATTCCATCGCTACCTGCATGGTGGCGGCTGTCGGCTGGGTAACATGTTGGGCGTCATTATTGGTGCCATAACCAACCAGCTCGGCATAAATGGTCGCACCACGGGCCTGGGCATGTTCCAGCTCCTCCAGGATAAGGGTACCCGCCCCTTCACCAATCACCAGACCATCACGACCCTGATCGAAGGGACGCGGAGTCAGCTCGGGCTGATCGTTGCGTACACTGGTGGCATACAGGGTATCGAATACCGCCACCTCGGTTGGGCATAACTCCTCGGCACCACCGGCGATCATTACCGTCTGGTAGCCGTGACGAATCGCTTCCCAGGCATAACCAATGCCCTGACTGCCCGACGTGCAAGCGCTACTGGTCGGAATCACCCGTCCGGTCGCGCCAAAAAACAATGCCAGATTAACGGCCGCTGTATGGGACATCATCTGGATATAGGAGTTGGCTGTGACGCCGCGGGTACTGTGCTCATTGAGCATGGTACCAAAGGCCTTGAAGGGTTCCGTACTACCGGTGCAGGAACCGTAAGCAACCCCCGTACGGCCATTCGTCAGCACCGGATGTTGCAACAGCCCAGCATCGTCGAGCGCGGCTTCCGAAGCAACCACAGCAAGGCGGGCGACACGGCCCATGCTGCGCAGCTTCTTGCGAGTGTAATGAGCCGGCACCGTAAAATCTTCGATGGGAGCTCCCAGACGCGTGGTAAGGCCCTGGTAACAGGCCCATTCGGGCATCACCTGAACCCGATTTTGCAGCCCCCGCAGGCCTGCTTCGACCTCATTCCAGTGACTGCCCAGCGCAGTCACTCCCGACATTCCCGTAACCACGACGCGTTTCATCAGGCCATACCACCATTTATAGCCATCACCTGACGGGTGATGTAACCAGCTCGATCAGACATCAGGTAACTGGCGAGACCTGCTACCTCGTCCGGGGTGCCCATTCGACGTGCAGGTACAAATTTAAGCGCTTCATCGACCTCCACCTCTGACACCATATCGGTTTCTATCAGCCCCGGGGCGATGCAATTCACGGTGATTTTACGCTTGGCCAATTCCAGTGCGAGGGATTTGGTGGCACCAATAATACCGGCCTTGGCAGCACTGTAGTTAACCTGACCCCGGTTGCCAATCATGCCGGAGACCGACGACAGGGTAATGATTCGGCCGCCACTGCGGGCACGCACCATGGGCATTACACAGGGGTGCAGGACATTATAGAAGCCATCGAGGTTGGTCCGAATCACCCCATCCCATTGCTGATCGGTCATCGCCGGAAACGCCGTATCGGCGCAGATGCCCGCGTTGCAGACAATACCGTACCAGGCGCCCTGGGCTTCAATTTGCTGTTCGAGCAGGGTTCGGCAACGCTCACGATCACTAACATCGAACTGCAACAGTTCACCAGTGCCACCGGCTTGTGTGATCATCTCCAGGGTGTTTTCTGCCCCCGACCGATCAGCATGATAGTGCACACTGACATGAAAACCATCCGCCGCCAGCTGCTGCGCGATCGCCTGACCAATGCCCTTACTGGCGCCTGTTACCAGGACTCTGCGTCCCATACGTTACCTACCTTCGGCGGCAAACCTTCAGTTTAGCCACCGATATCCAGTCAAAAAGGGGAGGATTCTACCAACGGCATTGATCTGGTGCCATATCAGGGGTCAAAAGTCAGGTTGAAACCTTCGCAAGCCCTCCTCAGGGAGCTATAATCCGCGCCCTCTCACAGCCTCCATCCGATGCCATGACCCACTATTACCAGTCCGATGACAAAAGTGCCCTGCAAGCAATCAGCGATGCGCAGCGCATTGCTTTTGCTCCCATTATTTTCCAGGCCACCGTCGCATTGAGGGATTTGGGCATTCTGGCAACCCTGGATCAAGCACGGAAACTGGGTGCCACCGCGGCAGAAGTAGCCAAACACTGTGATATCTCCGCCTACGGTGCCAAAGTGTTACTCGACGCCAGTCTCAGTATAGGCCTGAGTTGGGATCGTGAAGGCCATTATGTATTGAGCAAAACCGGTCACTTCGTACTCCACGATCGCATGACCAACGTCAACCTCGATTTCAGCAAGGACTTTTGCTATCAGGGCATCGCCGCATTAACCGATTCGGTCCGCAGCGGCAAACCCGAAGGCCTCAAGGTATTTGGTGACTGGCCCACCCTCTATCCCGGACTCTCCTCGCTGCCCGAGGAAGCCGGTCGCAGCTGGTTCAATTTTGACCATTATTATTCCGATAATGCCTACCCCCAGGCACTGCCATTGGTGTTTGATCGTCCGGTACGCCATCTGCTCGATATCGGTGGCAACACCGGCAAGTGGGCCCGGGCCTGTGTCCAGGCCAACTCCGAGGTTCAGGTCACCGTGGTCGATCTGCCACAGCAGCTGGCATTGATGAGGGAACAGAACGCCGAGCACCCGGAGGCCCAGCGTATCGATGGGTATCCTATCGACTGGCTTGATGAGCACCAGCTACCACCCTCCGGGGCCGATGCAATCTGGATGAGCCAGTTCCTGGATTGTTTCCCACCCGAACAAATTCTGTCGATACTGCAACGGGTCAAAGCGGTCATGAGCACCGATTGCCGTCTGTTTATTATGGAAACCCTGTGGGATCGACAACCGCAGGAAGCCGGGGCCCTGAGCCTGAACTGTACCTCGCTCTATTTTACCGCCATGGCCAACGGCAACAGCCGTATGTACGCTGCGGCCGATCTGATTGGATTCATAGAGCAAGCCGGTCTGCGTGTCACCCGCCAGCACGATAACCTCGGCCGGGGTCACAGCTTGCTGGTGTGCGAGCGGGACGCCTAGTCATGGTTTCCTCCCTCAACTGGCTTTGGCGCCTGATGGGCACCGCGATCGGCTTTAGTCTGTTCGGTATCGGCGCCTTGATACTGGCCCTGGTATGCTTTCCGGCGATTAATCTGTTCAGCCCGGATGATCAGCAACGTAAACGGCGCGTGAAACGTTTGATCAACATCACCTTCCGCACCTTCACCGCTATCGTTACCGGGCTTCGAGTGTTCCGGGTGGAATTTATCGGGATCGAAAAGCTGACCCAGGATCGGGGCACCCTGATCATTGCCAACCACCCGTCACTGGTCGATTTTGTCCTGTTAGGCTCTCAGGTTGCCGACTGCGATTGCATCGTCAAACAGGCCTTATGGAGCAACCCTTTTCTGAAAGGCGTGGTGCGTGCCGCCGATTATCTGCCCAACTCCACCGGCCCCGATATGATCGAGTTGTGCCGCCAGCGCCTGCATGCGGGAGAGCGCTTGATCGTATTTCCCGAAGGCACTCGAACCGATCCGGGCCAACCCGTGCGCCTGAATCGGGGCGCGGCGAATATCGCCGTTCGGACCTGTTGCCCGGTACGATTGGTACATATCCATTGTGTGCCGCCGGTGTTTACCCGCAATACCCCCTGGTACCGTATACCACCCCGCACGCCTCATTTCCGCATTGAGGTCGGTGACAAAATTAATCCAGATCAGCTAATTGAGCAAAGCGCCTCGCTGGCGATTGCCGCCCGCACCCTCAGCCGTACGCTGGAAGAGCAGCTTAATCAGCCATTATTTACCACGCCCGAATCCCTTGGGCAAACCGACGCCTTAGCCTTACAATGAGCCGGCTAAGGCCACTGAGCATACAGACATCTAGAGGAAACCCCATGTCAAACCGCGCCGCCATATTCAGCGAAGTGCAAAAAGCGATGGTAGAGCTGTTCGAACTGGATCAAGACCAGGTTACCGAAACAGCACAGCTCTACCAGGATCTTGACCTGGACAGCATCGACGCTGTCGACCTGGTCGTACGCCTGCAAAATTTTACCGGCAAAAAAATTCAACCCGAAGAGTTTAAGAATGTGCGCACGGTCGGCGATGTGGTTGACGCCGTCGAGGCGCTACTCGACTGATTGTGGAGCGCCTGCTTTCCCTTTTGCTGGGGGTACTGGTCGTACTCTACCCCATTGCTGTTTATCTGGGACTGAGCTACTGGGAACCGTCCCATCTGGGTTGGTTATTGCTGGTTCTATTCTCCGCACGCCTACTGCTGGGCCGCCGCCTGGCCATCACCACCTCGACCCGCGCGATTGCCTTCGTCGGTATCGCTGTAGCGGCACTGTCCCTGCTAGCCAATAGCGATCTGCCGTTTCGCTTTTACCCTGTGGCGGTAAACACTCTGATGCTGATTTTGTTTGGCCTCAGCCTGCGCCATGGCCCCTCCTTCGTTGAACGCATTGCCCGCCTGCAAGATCCCGACCTGCCGGAATCGGGCGTCCGCTATACTCGCAGGGTGACACAAATCTGGTGTCTGTTTTTTATGGTCAACGGCAGCATTGCCCTGTATACCGCTCTCTATGCCAGTCTCGAACACTGGACGCTGTATAACGGGTTAATTGCTTATGGATTAATGGCCACTCTGGCCGCTGGCGAATGGATTTATCGCCGCCTTTTTATAGCGCATTCATCATGAAATACCCCGAACAATCAATCATTGCCATGGACAACAACACGGCCACTCTGGTGCTGAAAATGTCTCGCGAGCTGATCTGGTTCGCCGGTCATTTCCCCGATCAACCCGTTCTGCCCGGGGTGGTGCAATTGCAATGGGCAGAACATTACGCGAAAGAAATACTGTCTGTGACGGGAGCCTTTTCCGGCATGCAGCGGGTCAAATTTCAACAGCTGGTACTCCCCGGACAGCACCTTGAGTTGAAGCTCGAGTACAAGCGCGATAAGCAGCAACTCTGGTTCCAGTACCTTAACGCCAAGGGTGATGTGTCCAGCGGGCGGATTACCCTAACCGAGTCTGACCATTAAATGCGCGAACTGAACCCCTGCATACTGATCCCGGTGTATAACCATCCGCACACCATAGCGACGACGGTCCAGTCGGTGAGTGCATACGGGCTTACGGTTATTCTGGTTGATGATGGTAGCAACAGCCAAACCGCCACCGAACTGCGGCGCATAGAACAGGGATCTGAGCAGGTCAAACTGACCCGCCTTGCCAGCAACCAGGGTAAGGGCGGCGCCGTTATGGCCGGCATGCGCCTGGCATGGAAACTGGGTTTCAGTCACGCTCTGCAGGTTGACGCCGACGGTCAGCACAATAGTGAGGATGTATCGGTTTTGATCGAGCAAATGCATGCCCACCCGTTGTCGGTGATCAGTGGCCGTCCGATGTACGATGCGTCGGTGCCCAAGGCACGCTATTACAGCCGTTACATTACTCATTTCTGGGTATGGATCGAAACCCTGTCCTTTTCGATCCGCGATGCCATGTGTGGATTTCGCGCCTACCCATTGGCCCCTTGCATCGAACTGATGGACCGTTGCGCACTGGGACGTCGAATGGATTTCGATATTGAAATCCTGGTACGGCTTTATTGGCAAGGGGTCGACGTCATCCAGTTTCCAACGCGAGTGACCTATCCCAAGGATGGCATTTCCCACTTCAGTGGCTGGCACGATAACTGGCTTATTTCGAAAATGCACAGTCGCTTGTTTTTTGGCATGTTGAAGCGCATTCCTGCGTTGTTGACCCGCCATCGATCCGGCAGTAGCCCTTCATTGAATCAGCAAGCGAAGAGCAAGCACTGGTCCGACTTGGGCGAACGCGGTAGCCGGTTGGGGATCCGCTTTATGCTGCAGGTTTATCGCTATTGTGGTCGCCGGGTTTTCAATATCTTGCTGTTTCCGGTCATGCTGTATTTCTTTCTATTCGCAGGTAATGCCCGCCGAGCCTCCCGAGATTACCTGGATCGATTGGCACGATTTTCCCGACCGAAAGGGGTAACCGTACCACAAGCAAATGCCACAACCAGTTTTCGCCATCTTTACAGTTTTGGCCAGGCGATGCTCGACAAAATGTCGGTGTGGCTTGGCGACATCGGTATGGATTCGCTCAGCATTCATAACGAAGCCTGCCTGACCCAACCCCTCGAACGCGGTGAAGGGGTACTGATATTAGGCTCTCACCTTGGCAATCTGGAAATCTGTCGCGCCCTTAGCGAACGGGTTCCCGGTCTTACCGCCAACGCCATCGTGTTTACCGAGCACGCGCTGGTTTTCAATCAGGTGGTAGAGGAACTCAACCCTGACGCATCCCTCAACCTGATACAGGTCAGCCAGTTTGACCCGGCACTGGCGGTGACCCTGAAAGAGAAAATCGATCAGGGTGAGCTGGTGGTGATTGTCGGCGACCGCACCTCAGCCAATGCCCAGGAGCGCATCGTAGAAAGCACTTTTCTGGGCGATAAGGCCTCGTTCCCCCAGGGGCCCTTTATACTCGCCTCGCTGATGCGTTGCCCTGTGATTTTACTGTTTTGCCTGCGCAACGATACCGGTTTCGACATGTTCTTCGAACCCTTTCGCGACCAGTTAGTACTGCCAAGAAAAGAGCGCACGCAAGCCTTGCAACAAGCCGTCGATGACTATGCCGGTCGACTGGAGCATTATTGTCTGCGAGCCCCTTTGCAATGGTTCAATTTTTTCGACTTCTGGGCACGCCCTGACCAAGAGACCACACCATGAGCGCAAAACGCCTTAAACCCGTTATCGATGCTGTCACCGGTCAGGAATTGCCGGGCATCAGCCTGAAACTTGAAATTCCCTTCTTCGATACCGACCCGATGGGCATAACCTGGCACGGTCATTATGTGAAGTATTTTGAGTTGGCCCGATGCGAATTACTCAAAAAAATTGATTTCACTTATCTGAAAATGGCCGAGAGCGGCTACAGCTGGCCAGTGGTCGACCTGCGTTTAAAGTATGTGCGCTCCTGTCAATTTGGCGATCAGATTCATGTCAGCGCACAGCTGTCGGAATATGAAAACCGCATCAAGATTGATTACCTGATCCATAACGCCGACCACAGCCAGGTACTCACCCGAGGTCACAGCGTTCAAGTTGCCGTCGATGGCCAGGGGAATCTATGTCTGCAATCCCCAGAGGTATTACTGCAGCGCATCAGGGATTCGTTATGAAAGCCTGGCTGCTGCTGGTCAGTCTGATCGCCTGGCTGCTGGCCGGTTCAGGTCTGGTCACGGCCGAGTCCAGCAGCCAGACGTTAATCGATAATCGGTTCGCCTCACTGCAAAACTATCGCACCCTGCGCGGCGAGTTTATGCAGCTTCGCACATTGCCCAACCTGAGCAACCCCTTACGATCTTCCGGGCAATTTATCCTGTCCCGTGACCAGGGTTTTCTCTGGCAACAGCAAGCACCCTTTCGTACTCGTCTGGTGTTTTCTGAACAACGCTTGATCCAGCAGGTGGCCGATAAAGCACCGCAAATACTGACCCCGGTGCAGAACCCCGCGCCCTTTTATTTTGTGGCGATCTTTCAGTCATTATTGGGCGGTGACTGGGCAAGGTTGCGGCAGGATTTTCGTATTGAGCATACCGACCAGGGGTTATTGTTACAGCCAATCCAGGAACCGATGCGTCGAGCCATTGAAGCCATTCGCATCGAAGGACAGGATCAACTGTCGCGACTCACCATGATCGAAAGCAGCGGTGGGCGTATCGACATCCACTTCAAAAATCTCAGTACCGACCAGCTTCCATTATCCGATGCTGAACTGAAGCAGTATCAACCCTGATACTATGAAAATCACCTTGTCCCCCTTACTCAATCCGCGTTGGCAACCCGCCCGATTATTGATCTGGTTACTGTTAATGCTGTTGCTGGTTTGGCAAGGTAGCGTCTTACTGAACACGGGCGTTAAGCCGAGAACCAGCATGCTGGAACTACTGCCCCATGCCGAGCAGCAACCCGCGGTTCAGCAAGCGGTACAACGATTTTCCAGTCAGCTTTCCCGCCAACTCCTGTTTATGGTCGAAAGTGATTCGAAAACCAGTGCACGCCAGGCCGCCCTGGCGTTAGAAGCCAAGTTGCTCGACAGCCAGCTACTGGAACGACTTCAGCTACGCATCGATTTTAACCAACAGCAACAAGTGGGTGCGCTCTACTATCCCTACCGCTGGCAACTGTTAAGCCGGCATGATCGGCAACGCTTGCTCGAACAAGAGGGTTCGGAGCTACGTGAAACGGCGCTGCAAAATCTCTACAACCCCTTTTCCGGCATTACCGCTGCGCAGTTCAATGACGACCCTTTTGGCCTGTTGGGTCGCTATCTGGATTCTATACAACCCCCTGGTGGTCAGCTCCAGCTTGATGAAGACATGCTGGTCTATTCTGCCGGTAATCGCTATGGCATTTTGTTGCGCGCCACGCTCGCCAGCGATCCCTTTGACCTGTCAACCCAGTCCCGCTTGCTGGCCACGCTGGACAAATTTACCAGCGAGCAAGGCTCCAACGTTCAGCTTCTGCGCAGCGGTGCTACCTTCTATGCCGCGGCGGGTGCCGAGAGCGCACGAGAAGAGATATCCACCATCGGGCTGGGCTCTCTGTGCGGCGTCATGCTGTTGATTCTCTGGGTTTTTCGTTCGTTCGGCCCGCTCTTTATTGCCATGCTTTCAATTGGCAGCGGCATACTCGCCGGCTTAATATGTACATTGCTCATCTTTGGCCAGATCCACCTGTTCACGCTGGTGATCGGCGCCTGCCTGATTGGCGTGTCGATCGACTACGCATTCCATTTTTTTGCCGAACAGAACGAGGGGGGTCCTCATTGGCGCCCCTTCGATGGACTCGGTCGAATCATAACCGCCATAGGGATGGGGTTGATCAGTAGCCTGCTAGGCTACAGCGCTTTATTAGCCACCCCCTTTCCAGGGCTGCAACAACTGGCCGTGTTTTCCTGTAGCGGCTTACTGGTCGCCTGGTTGACGGTGGTTCTGGTCTATCCCAGCCTTCTACGTCCCCAGCCTTCCTATCACAATAATGGCCTGGTGTACCTGTACCAGCCATTGATGCGGTTCTGGGCAACACGCCCAGCCATTCAGCATCGGATAGTGCTGATGATGCTGACGGTTTTAGCCCTGATCGGCTTGTTGCTATTGCATGCAGATGACGACGTTCGCCAGTTACAACCGCTGAACCCGGAAATCCAGACTATGGATCATCAACTGCAAACCTATGCCGGCAATCGAATGGATCATAGCTATATTGTGCTCACCGCGGCGACCAATGAAGCGTTGCTGCAAACCGAAGAAGCCTTGCTCGACCAACTGCCATCCAGTCGCTCTGGTAACGCCCAGGTTCGTTCGGTCGGTCGCTATGTGGCCAGCCAAAAAAGGCAGCGTGAGAATCGCGCCCTGACCGATCAACTGGTTGAACAGGAGCTGCACCGCTTGCTAGGAGACGCCGGCTATACCGATGCCGCTATTGCCACCACTGCGGCATCCATTGCTCAGCAATCGCCGATCAAAGCTCTGGATATTGATTCGTTGAACAATGGCCCGCTGCGAGAGCAGCTTAACCATTTATGGATTGATAATGGTCAGTACGGCGTGGCCAGCGTGTTGTTGTTTACCCCCGAACTGCATCAAACCATGAAAACTCTCGCGGCCCAGATCACTAATGCCCAGTTTGTCAGCCAGGCCGATGATACCTCGGACATTCTCGCGCGTTATCGCTACCGAATCAGCCTGCTATTGATCGCCGCCTATGGGGCTATTTTATTGCTGCTGCGCATGCGTTATCCCCTTACACAAGCACTGAAAGTTATTACAGTCCCGGTGCTCGCGTCATCACTGGCGCTGGGCATCAACGGCTTGATGGGTCAACCGATCAATCTTTTCCATCTTCTGGCGCTATTGTTGGTGCTGGGTATCAGCATCGATTATTCGGTATTTTTTGCCGAACGCGGTCATGACTGGCGCACCAC
The DNA here is from genome assembly GCF_023509475.1 of Aestuariirhabdus haliotis. Lineage (NCBI taxonomy): Bacteria > Pseudomonadati > Pseudomonadota > Gammaproteobacteria > Oceanospirillales > Aestuariirhabdaceae > Aestuariirhabdus > Aestuariirhabdus haliotis. The sequence goes on from NZ_JAKSDZ010000001.1 coordinate 41,991, forward strand.
ATTGTTAGGAGTCACCCTGGCGGCTATTACTACATTGCTCTCGTTTGGTTTACTCAGCCTGAGTGACACTCCTGCCATCAGCGCCTTCGGGCAAACACTGTTGGTGGGGATTCTAGTCGCCTATCTACTGGCCCCCTTTGCGATGCCACGACAAACCGGAGCAGAACGTTGAATCCTCGTCACTCTCAGTATCGTTTGCGCTGCCCAGGTTCCCTGCTGGCGTCTCTGCTGGTTGTTATTTTATCCGCATGTTCAACCCCCAGGGCGATACAGGATGCTGCTCTTACAGAACCTCCCCCCACTTTCGCATCCCTTGCACGGGGAGTTTCGGTACAGTTGCCCGGGCTTGATCCCCACCTGAGCGGTCTATCGGCAAACCAGCTGGTCGCCGTTCAATATGGCAACAAACACGAACAGTTTCTGGCAACCTTCGAAGCCGCTCCACAGCAGTTCGCCCTGGCCGCATTAACGCCCCTGGGAGTGCCACTGCTTAACCTGAACTATGACGGCAGACAGTTGACCAGTGACAGTAGCGGATTGACCAAACTGCCATTCGCGCCCGAGAATCTCTTGCTCGATTTGATGCTCTGTTACTGGAGCTCTGCGCAAATAGAACAGATGTTGCTTGCCAACGGGTTGCGTCTCTATGAAACAGCTTTGCAACGCCAAATCTGGGACAGGGGCAGCCTGTTGATTCAGATCGATTATCAGACGCCAACCCGGTTACAAGGCCCTGTGACTTATGTTCATTTCCAGCGGGACTATCAGCTCGCTATTGACACCCTGGACTGGCATCAGCAAGAGGCTCCTTATGAACCCTGATCTTTTTCCCGTCAATGATTGCCTGATACATCAGCCGCCGATGCGCATGGTTGAGCGTCTGCTCGCCATCGATGAGGCCAACGTTCGCTGCTCACTGGTGCTACATGACGACAATCCCTTTATCACGGAGCAAGGACAACTGCCGGCCTCATTGGGGATCGAACTCATGGCTCAGGCCATCGCTCTATTTGGTGGCTATCATTGCCTGAACCGAGGGGAGGAAGTCCGGGTGGGGTACCTTATTGGCTCGCGCCGCTATCATAGCACCAGGCCTTTTTTTGCCTTGGGATGCGAACTCATTATAGAGGCGCATCAAGAATACCTGAGCGAAGGCATGGGATTGTTTAATTGCCGGATTCTTGAGCGCGGCAATGAGATCGCTAATGGCCGCCTGAATACGTATCTACCCGACGCACAGGCAGAATTATTTTCACCCTAGAGATATTCACATCTGCGTCGCATTCTTCCATCCGCGCAGATTGGTGGCTTTATATATGACGCCATTGGTATTACCAATATACAGGCAAGCAAGAAAACCGACGTCAGCATCAATTTTTTACACACTGCTTTCATCTCCTTACAAATCCGCCAGCACTCCAGCTTCAGTTATCCACGAACAAAAGGAGACAAACCTGAAAAACGGCCATGGCCGTTTTTTTAAATCCATCCGCTACCCACTCGATGTTTTCCCGCCAATAAATTTTGGATAATGTTCTCCCCACCAGAGATTCATAATCTCTTTTTTTGGAAACAACGCCGATCAAACCAGGAGTTCCCTTGGCGATTGATCTCTTACCTGGGCCAATAACAATCAGCCGCATCCGTTCGAAATAACCCTTATATTACAGCTTATTTCGTGATTTATCGTTCGCCTGATTCTACCAGCATTGCGTTTTGTGTTGACTGTCAAAGCGATATTTACGGAGGCCAAGGAGTGTTTTTCCGGGCTCTATTAACTCTCTACTGCTTACTCTAATCGCTTTTATAGAAGCTGTACCTACGTGCTACTTTCAAACTCATTGCTTCACGTTTTTTACCACCATGGCAAAGCAGAAGAGTGAAACAATTGTACCAAAACACTTCTTTAATACGTTCGTGCCAGAAAAAAATCAGCGTTTTTCACAAACCAAAACTGGCCAGCAAATTTTTCGATAGATGTTAGAACAATAGACATGTTAGCGTATTTGAGCTTGCAAAATTTATCTGCATTTGTGAGTAAATTTTACATTTAAGGGATCAGCGATAATTCTCAGTTAACTGATACATCATATAATTATAGAGTCGGCATCTTTCATGCCACACTCAAAGATGATCTTTGCTCTGGGTTACCGCTGCGTTGTTTCAGTTGTTTAGAAGTACTGCGGTACTGGATAGCCCGATGAAAATAAAAATATGTATTGCGCTGTTACTTGGCGTTATGAGTTTACCGGCCAAGGTCTTGGCTGCCGAATATACTTTCCGTCTTGCCGAAACCTGGTCTGAAGGATTCCCGATCTTTGGCGATGTTTCTGAACTGTTAGCCAAACGCGTCCATGAGATGTCCAATGGCCGACTCAAAATCGAGATCGACTCTTCCAGCACCCACGGTAAAGGCCTTGGCATCTGGGATATGGTCCAGAGCGGCGAATACCAGATGGGACATTCCGCCTCCTATTACTATGCCAAGCAAGATCCCAACGCGCTGTTCTTTACCACCATGCCCTTTGGTATGTTGCCCATCGAGCAATACAGCTGGTTTTATTACGGCGGCGGCATGGAACTGATGGAGCAGGTCTACGCCAAACACGGGCTCCTCTCCTTCCCCGGTGGTAATACCGGCAGCCAAATGGGTGGCTGGTTTCAAACCCGTATTCGCTCCTTGGATGACCTCAAAGGGCTGAAAATGAGAGTGCCCGGTTTCGCTGGTGAAGTTATGGCCGAGCTCGGCGTTATTCCAACCAATATCCCGGCCGGTGAACTGCTTGGTGCGATGCAGGACAACCGCATCCAGGCCGTCGAATGGGTTGGCCCTTCGCTCGATCTTAAACTAAGCCTTCACCTGAGTGCCCAGTTCTACTACACCGGCTGGCACGAACCTGCGACCGAGTTGAACTTTATCGTGAACAAAAAAGCGTTCGATTCTCTACCCGCTGACCTTCAGGAAATATTGCGCGTTGCGATGCGTTCCAGTGCCTACGATATGTATATACAGGCCACCCATGAAAGCGCAGAAAACTGGAGTAGCCTGCGTATAAATTATTCCATCATACGTGTGAAAAACTTCCCCAAACCGGTACTGGAAGCCATGCAGGCTGCCAGCCACAAACTGTTATTGAAAAAGTCAGCCAAAGATAAACTCTCGGCGCAGATCCTGAAATCTCAGGAAGATTATCTGTCCCAAGTGCGCGCCTGGACAGAGATATCCGATTTCTCTTATCTCGAATCGGCTAACGAAATACGCTAAAGGAGCGCACCATGAAAAATTTGATTCGTTTTTTTGTCGCTGCGCTGTGTTTGGTCAGCAACTCTCTTCTGGCAGTCGATAACCATACCTTGCGCCTGGCACAATCCTGGGATTCGGACATGCCCATCTTTGCCGATACCACACGTAATTTTGCCAAGATGGTGTCGCTGATGTCGGATGGTCGGCTGCAAATCAATATTGTTCCTGCGTCAAACCATCAAAAGCCTTACGGCATCTTTGATATGGTCAAATCCGGCCAATACGATATGGGGCACTCCGCCTCTTATTACTGGAAAGATCAGGTACCGAACACGTTATTCTTCACCACCATGCCTTTTGGCATGATTGCTTCGGAACAATACGCCTGGTTTTACCATGGTGGCGGCATGGAATTAATGGATAAGGTCTACAGCCCGCACAATTTGATGTCATTCCCCGGAGGCAATACCGGCAACCAAATGGGTGGCTGGTTTCGCAAGAAGATTACCTCGGTGAAAGACCTTGAGGGACTCAAAATGCGCGTCCCGGGTTTTGCCGGTGAAATATTCAAGCAGCTGGGCGCCGACGTCGTCGACAATATTTCCAGCGCTGAACTCTACGATGCCTTTGCCAGTAAAAAACTCGATGCCGTGGAATGGGTTGGCCCTGCTATGGATCGGGATATGGGGCTGCATAAAGTGGCTCCCTATTACTACACAGGATGGCACGAACCCGCTGCCGAATTGCAGTTCCTGATCAACAAACAGGTGATGAAAAAACTGCCGAAGGATCTTCAGGAAATTCTCATTATCGCCATGCGCACCGCCGCCTACGACATGTATGTTCAGTCTACCTATGAGAACGGCAAGAGTTGGCGTTTGATCACCGATGCCTTCCCGAAAATTCAGGTGTTGAGTTTTCCACCGGCGGTCATGTCCAAACTGCGTGGTACCAACACCATCCTGTTAAACGGCATGGCCAAAAAAGATCGTTTGGCGGCCAAGATTATCAAGAGCCAGAACCGATATCTGAAATCGGTGCGCAAATGGACCAACCTGGCTGAGCGGGCGCATATTAGAAATACCCAGCAGTAACACCGCACAAGCCTGACCATCGAAAACATGATGGCCCATTGCGACACTTGGTAATCACAATGGGCCATCAGGACTCTTCCACGAATATCTTCCTCACTGAACGCCTGCAGCGTATCGTTGCTATTAAGCTCACCGAAAGATTACCGCTACCACCCTCTTCGTTCGATGCCTGTAATGCTCCGAGCTACAGCGGCATCAATAATAACTGTAGCGCCACCAGAATGAGCGCGCCTCCCATCACCCTATTCAGCAGACGAATGTTCTTCTCCTTGCCGACCACCCCGGTCAACCTGTCACCGAGCAACGCCCAGCTGCCGATGGAAAGGTAGCAGATAACAAAATAGATCATCACGAACATCGCCAACAATTCGTAAGATTGACTCAGATTAAACGCCGAGACACCTGCCAGGCAGGCGGCCCAGGCTTTGGGGTTTAACCATTGCAGACCGGCCCCCTGAAGAAAGGTTGGTAGCTTCCCATGCGCCGCCGAAATCGCTCCACTGGAGGTCATGATGCCGTAACCCATATACAGGATGAAGGCACAGCCAGCATAACTGAGAAGATGTAAAAACCGGCCACTGAAACTGGCAATCAGATCAACACTGAGGCCAATTAACAGCAGTAAAAGCGTGAAGCCCACCGTGGCACCAGAAACAAAGGGCAGGGCTTTTCGAAAACCATAATTGACACCGGTAGAGAGCGTGATGATGTTCACCGGACCGGGTGAAATCGACATGGACAGCGAAAACAGTGACATGGAAATAAGTAGGGACATGATTCCTCCTGAATCTGAATTTCAGCCTAGCACCGCCCCTTAACACCTATTAGATGGTTTAATTTGATTTCATTGTTCTATTATTTGGTTTAATGGTTTTATTATTCATCGAGTAGCACGCTGCTTTGCATCCCCGCCCGCCAGCGCAACAAACACCCCAGTAAACAGCTCCACTCTCTATTTTTAACCTCTTTTAGGAACCTGAATAAGCATGATCGACGATCTTCGCGCCATTGCCATCTTCGCAGAGACGATAAAACTGGGCTCCTTTCGCCGCGCAGCGCAATCCCTGGGCCTTTCACCCTCGGTGGTGAGTTATCACATTACCCAGCTGGAACAACGTATCGGTACTGCCTTGATCTACCGTTCCACACGCCGTCTGTCGCTCTCCCATGAAGGGGAAATTCTCTATCGCCACGCCAGCAAAATGTTGAGCGCCATTGAGAGCGGTATTAGCGAAGTGGCCAGTGGTGTTGAGGACCCCACAGGGCGCCTGAAAATCACCCTGCCCTCGGCGTTGGCGCGCGCCCCGGTGAATCAGCAACTCGCCAGATTCAGTCAACGATTTCCCAGAGTGGAGCTCGACATTCTCTACACCGACCACCGCATCGACCTGATCGCCGATGGCTTCGACCTGGCCATTCGTGCCGGCGCCATGCCCGATAGCGCCTTACGCTCGAAACGCATAGGATCGGTGGAACGGATATTGGTGTGTTCACCCGATCACATTGGTGAACGAGCCCTACCCACCGAACCCAGTGAGCTGGGTGACTGGAACTGGATCAAACTGGCGATGCTGCCCAACTATCGTCGCTTGCAGCATGCCAATGGGGCTTCGGTCGAAGTCTCCTTTACCAGCAACCTGATCGTCAACAGCGTCGAAGCTATGACGCAGCTGTGCCTCAGCGGGGCGGGAGTAGCAACGCCTCCGAATTATCTGGTCAAGGCTGCTTTGGCACGGGGTGAGCTGATTGAATTACTACCTCACTGGCATGTGGAAACCATGCCGGTTTTCGCCTGCTGGCCGGGCAACGTGTCGGATACCAGCCTGACCCGCCAGCTGGTCAATCATTTGGCTCAGCTGAACGCTTCGGTAACCGACTAGCGAGCACGGTAGCTGTAATGGCAAACCACGCAACTGGTTGTCACTTTTTGCAGCGCTTTATAGGCGCCGGACAGATCCCCCTGCTTGGATATCAACGCAAATTCCGACGCGGACTGATGCATGGACCAGCTCAGGTTACGCATTTCCAAGGGCATAAAACGACCCGGGCCCATTCCCCTGACACGATGCTTGCCCATCGAGCTGCGTCCCAAACGCATCTCCATCAGTTCGGCAGCGGCATCCAGATTATTGTCGCCCATATAGCCGAGCACTTCGTTGATAACCGCCAGATGATCGAGCATATCCTTGCGCATCATCTCGCGAGCCTCTTCCGGCATGGTCACCAGCTGGCGGGGATCCGTACTGTTTGCTGTTTCGACCGTATCCTGAGGCAGAGCTTGCCCTGGTACCACCTCGGCAACCCCCAGTTGAGCCACCAATAGACACGCCACAGCGCATAATCTCCAGCACATACAAACCTCCTTGCAAGCAGTGCACAGTGGATTCGTTGCCATCATAAAACAATTATCAGCCCTTAAACCTGGCCCAGGTTCCCTTTTGGCTTGCCAAATTAGCCTACTCCCAAATAAGGCCAGTTTCCTTGTTCTCCAACAATAGAGTTAAGAGCTTAGCTGTGCCGCCTTTCCTGCTGTAGGGAAAGGACTAATCGCTCTCTCGCTGCTGTCGCCTTCTGCGCGCAAGCATATTCAACCCTTCGACCAACGCCGAAAAACTCATCGCCGCGTAGATATATCCCTTGGGCACATGAACGCCAAAGCCTTCGGCAATCAGAGTGGTACCAATCAACAACAAAAACCCCAGCGCCAGCATAATAATCGTGGGGTTACGGTTGATAAAATGGGCCAGCGGATCCGCCGCCAGCAGCATCACGGTGACAGCAACCACTACGGCTATTACCATCACTGGCAAGTGCGGCGTCATGCCCACTGCCGTTACAATACTATCGATGGAAAACACCAGATCGAGTACCAGTATCTGGCCAATAACTGCAGCATAGCTCGAGGTGGTGGCGAGGCTGCCACCCGCTTCCAGATCCGGGTCCGGATCGACGTTGTGATGGATTTCTCGTGTCGCTTTCCAGACCAGAAACAGGCCGCCCGCAATCAGAATCAGATCACGCCAGGAAAAGCTATGGTCGAACAACCAGAGCACCGGTTCGACCAGCTGAACGATAAACGCAATCGTGCCGAGCAAACCCAGGCGCAGGATTAACGCCAGGCTGATACCAATGCGTCGCGCCCGCACTGCTTGTTCCGGCGGTAGCTTATTCGTCACCAGAGAGATAAATACCAGGTTATCGATACCCAGTACGACTTCCATTGCAATCAGGGTAATCAGCGCTACCCAGATAGCCGGATCAGTGGCCAGAGAGATCAGGTAATCCATTGTTCTACTCCTTGTAGACTAAAACTACTCAGGACGATTCCATCTATGAACATCTACTGATGCACCCTCAGAGGCCATCGAACATTGTCATAATAGGTGAACAAGCCATTACCAGGCTGATTGATAGTACCTAACGCTCCCCGCAGTTATTCGCTGCGCTGATATTAACTGCATCTGGATGTTCAAATCGTCCAGCCTGCAAAAAGCTGACAACTTCATTGATCACTACATTATTTTTCATCATAAAGGGATGAGTCGTTGGCAGGGCTACAAAACTGCACATCCCCTTAACCTTGGTGTTTGCAACAGAAACTTTGCCATCGTCGGGATTAGGAAGAAACAACGACAGAAAGAGATTCATTGATTGCGTTCCCGCGATTACCGCCAATTCAAAGTTAACCGGACCCAGCTGCCTGGGCATACCGTCTGCATCAGTCCCCAGCTGCATACCAGACGGGCCATTGACAAACTCGAACCCGGGCAAGGCTCTGAGGTGATCGACCACCTGACTGCCTTGATTGGGCGGCCCCAGCATAACCACCCGGCCTAGCCCATTCGTGCTGTTATGCGAATAATAATAGCGGACCAATAGACCACCCAAAGAGTGGGTGACAAAATGAACGGGGAACGCCTGCTGCATCTGGCACGACGACAAGGCTTGCTCGATCGCCAACGTTGATAACTGTTCGATTGGCATTTCGCGTGAAGGATAATCGACATTGACCACATCGTAGTTAGTGCTCGTCAGGCGCTCTTCCAGAGCCTCCATTGAAGTCGATGAACGAGCCAGTCCATGCAGCAAAACAACGCATTCTTTCGCATAAGCGTCCGCTGACAGCAGCAAAAAGACAACCAGGAAATGTCCGCAAAAACGCCTGACGAATGCAGCGATCATTCAGAAAATATCCAATATCAATATTCTGCTTTCCAAACAGGAATCCGCAGCAGTTCGGCAATTTCGATGGCAGATTTTTCCACCTCGTTACCCTTACCGTGATCCATAATATTGATCCGCTCGCCATTTCTTAAGACCAGATTCATCTCATAGCTAAAGTACGTGCTGGTTCCTCCGTTTTTTGATCTGGAACGCACCCTTTCACTGATTAGCTGTAGCGCATGTATTTCCCGTGTTCGACCCTGAACATCTTCGGGCAACGCTTTCATTTTGTCGTAGGCTTTACCTCGATAGTACACCCCCTGATCTTTATCGATGGTAAATTTTTTCCCACTTAATAAAAGATAATAGCCGGCACCACCAAACATCACGCCCCACACCAGCAGGAAAACAGCACCGAAGTATTCTCCATCAAAGAGGAAAAAAGGTACTCCAAGCACAACGGCCAGAGTGCCGGGTATAGCGAAAATAAGCGAGAACAGTATGGCGCCGATAGAGCGTTCGATAACAACCCGCTTGCCTTCAACCGTCATCTTCTGAGTCTTGAAATTGGATCCACCCGACTTGGCCGGATTCCAACTGATTTTTTGTGCTAGCGGGTCATCTGTGTCTGCAAGCTTCACTTCCACCTTATTGACATTAATGGTTTGAATCTCGCTCATATCAAAGTCCTTTTATTGGCAGCTCATTACGTAATCTGGACGCTAACAATAACAAATTGCTCTCGCCTTCGCAGTCAGTCCGTAACCGCCACGCAATAGAATCACCAGAATGTGACCCTCAACACATCCTTATTTTGTACTTTTTACCCAACCAATACTCATCACATACCGACGGCCTTTAACTACCTTACTCACGGCATGTTCTGAACTATCAGATCGAAAGAACTTTACTCTGTTACTTTCATAAATTGGATTAGCACAAATAAATTTTCCACCGCTTTTCGCCGACCACAGCACAATATTCAACCGATAGTGTTCACCGTTCTTAACCTTATCAACGTGCAGAGGTATTTCATCACCTTCAGAAAACCTCAGGATGTAAACATCAAATGGATTTGGCCAGCGACCACTGGCTATGAGCATTTTTTCATAGCCAGTATTCTGACGGCCTTTATCCCATGTAAAGAATTTTGAATAAATGCTTTTTTGATTCACTTCAAGATTTAACTCTTAAGGTAAATAATACGATGTGTTAGGCGAATTCATAACAAGGGATCAAAGAATTCAAAGTAAATGTATCCATTTCAGTCCACGTATCATGCAAACAGTCGCAACAATTATTTAGCTCGGCACTGTATCAAACATTATTTTTAACCACCTCAGATCTTCAGGGCCTAACTTTGCTTTTTTATGCTGAGATGAATCTTCGTATACTTCTTTGTATACATGACAGATTGCAACTTCCGTAAGCTCTCGCCATCGCTCATGTGTTATTTCTGGAATACTACCATTCGCGAGATTAGGATCAGTTAAAGGATCATGCTCACTTTCACTTGTTCTTAATGAAAACTCCAATTCTTGAAGAATTGGGTTTACCACACGCAAAGTATCTGAATCTTCAAACTGCTTAGCAACACCCTCTTCAGCTTTACGCACGTCTTTTTCTAGCTGAATTTTGCTTAACTTTTCCCCGGCTGGCCTCACCCCATATTTATTGACAAAACTAGCTGCACCAGGAAGTAGAGCTTTGACTGCAATGCCAGCACCTATAAGTGGATTAAATATTGCTGTAACGCCACCAACCAGCAGCATTCCATAGGTCAGTTTTTTGTCTAAAGCATCAATGTCGTTAGCAAGCGATTCAAGCGTGTTCGGATTTTCTTTGTGTTTATCGTGAATATCTTCATTTACACTCTTAAGCATATAACTTTTTAATGCCAGCTCAGCATGTTCATTTGCGAAATGAAATATTCTCCTTTTAGGTAGATCATTTATCTCAGGAACGCCTGTAGGAAGACATCTTGTTGTATGCAAAGCAAACTTATAGTCAGATAATTCGTATGGAATAACGAAATAGTGCTTTTCATCATATTCTTCGATTGAATATTTTTCAGAGGTCTCTAAAGATATAAAAATTGGTAGACCATCAACCATTTTTTTAATCGTAGAAATATTAGATGTTATTCCTTCTACCGCTTTATCCATAAGTGGACTTACAGTATTAATTCCTTTTTGTATATATCGCTTCATTTATCAACTTTGATCGAAATAATATGGGATTAAAACTTAGACCATCTGTGCATCGACTGCATACAGACCTTCTTCTACAAATATTTTTTCCTCCGATTTATATGACCATCCAGGTCCCTTTCCTTATATTTTTTTACATGAAAGATTAAGAGAGAAAACCACAACCAATTGATGCTTTCAGATCTGTATATAATCTTCTATTTACACGCACAATCTGTGTCTACTTTTCGTGGCTAACACAGCTATCTAACGCCGCGATTAGAGACGCGCGCCCTGTGAAGGCCACTTTTTTTTTGGCCGTACGTACTAGATTACCTTGTTAGTTTTCTTTTTTAGACGAGCATCGAAGTCAATCAATCTAGCCATTTCGAATAAAATATACCCTATTGGAAAAATCTTTAATAAAGGAAAGAATAAGAACTTAATCTCAGCTTTCACTGGACCGCCAAAGAACATTAGGATCAGTAGCAGCGGGAATAATACATAATAGCCATATACGAGCCAGCGCCCAGAATTTTGTATATATAGCGCATGTTTAGTTTTAGCTCTCATGGTTATATCCACACTATTTTTCCATACAGACAGAAACCTGATTGAAAGCATGTATGCCATAAGAGCTCCCAAGCCTATTGAAAATACAATGTTTAAGAGAGTTCCAAGCTTGAAGAGTGATACAGGGCTAAAAAAATAGCGCCAGCCCGACATGGTACTAAGCAATGCGCCGATTATTAACAATGCTGTTGATATTAAATATATTTTCTTGTTCATAATTACATCCGTGTAGTTATTGGTGGCTGGGGTAAACTAACGTCGCAGCCACGGGCAATGGCCAGCGGCTTGTCGCGTTGTGACCTTTGTCCCCGAGGAGCGTAGCGACGAGTTAGTGAGCTGCATTGTTATAACTTTTCTAGAACAATGAAACATTAATAGTTGGTTTAACGTACACACGAACACCGTAAGGGATAGGTGATTCACCATCATATCTGGAGCCGAAACACTTGGCTGGGGCGAACTCCAGATACTCTCCCGCCGGGTCATTCTTCCACCTAACCCCCGAGCAATCTAAGAGCTGCATTGAGAACATGGGACTCTCAGACTCTGCATTAAACAGTTCGAATCGAACATCACCATCATACTGATAAATGGATATGCGCAATTCGACTCCATTTTTCTCAACCGAATAGACATGCCAAATACCGTCAGGCTCTACCTCAGGTACGACTTCCAAAACGGCCAAAACATCAGTTTCATCCCAAACTAGCACTTCTGCTCCAGAGAGTTATAACGCCTGCCATTACGCGGCTGCTTTGTAGTTTATGGAATTATGGCAGTCTTTTTCGCTATAATTCAAGCGGCAAAAAAGTAGCTCGCTGTACATGGATTTGTTAGAGCTTTTATTCACCGCGCCTATATATATTTTCACCTGTATGCCTATTCAATTCATCCATATCTACTCGGCCTTTACCATACTTAAATACAGTGTGTTTTATAGTGAATAACTTATCAAAATCTCCAGCAAATACTGCTTCTATTGTTCGTTTAGAATTTTCACCAGCTTTTAGTTCACATGCTTTCATGATTGAAAAAAGAAAGGTTGTTAACAATGCCTCTTTTACCTCAACACCATCATTACAGACAATATAGCTTGCACCGGAGGGCTTAATTAAGGGTTCGGGTGTTGCCTTCAATATGCATGAGTCAAGGATCGTTATCTCGCTAGGATACATTAACCAATCGTCCTCGATTTCTACGCTCTTATACCAAGTCGATACAGTTTCAGCATCCCTTACCTTGGAATTAAAGCATAGCGATATGATATTGGTTCCTTTTGGATTAACTCTCCGGTAGTGAGCAGACTTTTTACATATATCATCGAATGAATTCTTGTTAAAATTGGTTTTTATCTCAATTGCACATACGACCGAATCAGGCGTTGCCACCACCAAGTCTTTGTCTTGAAATAGGTATGCAGACGGAATATTTTCGTCAATTATAAGGATATCTATTTGCGGACTTGATCCACCAATTTCAGAATTGAAAACAAAACCAGTCTTTACAGAAAAACGCTTTGAAATAAAATTTTCAAGATAATTACTTACTATATTTTCATGGAAAGTTCCCACTGAGGGGGCATGCTTTGTCAACTCTGAAAGGCGGCCTATTTTACTTATAAGTTCTTTAGCATAGTTCTGATATATGATCATGTACCGATACTCTAGAGAGCTCTAACGCCGCGCTTACCGGCGAGCAAAAGCGCAGCTTTTGTGAGTCCAGGCAGCTTGCTGCCGATGGTAGAGCGCTTTGTTAGTGTTTTTTAGAATATTTAGAAACCCAAACCTGAGATTCGTTAAATATACCCCGATTGATTTCTTCTACTGAACAATAGTCTTCATAATACCATCCATACATTACGTGAATCCCAAGGTCGTCACCAACGTAATCTTTGGTTTTACTATAGTAATCGTAGCCATCTATTTCTTGCAGCATTTTTCTAAACTGACCACAAGGCTCTACACTTCCCGAAGCTATAAGTTTGACATGATGCTCTACGAGATATCTGACTGCTTCTTCTAGGCTAGGTAGATTTACTTCTCTTTCCTTTAAATATTTCTCAAAAAGCTCAGATATTCCGACCCAACTTTTGGGGTCGTAATCAAGAATTTCTAAGAATACATCCGACCATGCTCCCGCATCGAGCTTCGTGTTAACAAACTCGAGAATATCATCTGTATGCAATATACCAGCGGCATACCTATTTACTAAAATTTCTTCTTCGGCTTCCATACTTGGTGAACACTAACAATTTATTCATAAGACCTCACAAGGTAGCGTACCTTGCAAGCTTGACCTACCTTGTAAGGTAGGAGGCTATTTAAATGTATCGTCGCAGCAAGAAGTATCAAATACAAGTTGCTCTGTTGGCCAAGGCTCGAGCGGCTCGCAAGCGTCTGGAAAATTCTGATCCAAGCGATATACCTGTACTTCCCGAGTTACACCGCGTCATCGAAATCACCGATTACAACTTGGGTTCGTCTGTGGTCCACCAAATTGAACTCTTTCGAAGCGATCAGTTTGATTGCTACAACGTTACGATCGATGGGGAACCCTGGCAGAAACGAATGGATTGGAGCCGAATTCTGGCCAGCCTTCGCAGAGCGCTACCCCGTTTACGTTATATTCATTGACCTGCGGATTTTCTGATACCGGGAACCTATTCCTGCTTTTCACGCTCTATAATCTTATTGCTAAAAAGCACTGACGCTTGTTTGCAAGCAACCGGCTTGCCCAACCTGACCGAGCATCCTCTATGACTACTCACCAAGCCCATTTTGATTTGGGCCAGATCGTTCATCACCGTCGTTTCCACTATCGCGGTGTAATCTACGGGGTAGACCCCTGCTTTTCACTGGATGACGCCTGGTATGAGACAGTCGCCAGCACCCGACCGCCGAAAGACGCCCCCTGGTACCATGTACTTGTCGATGGTACCGACAGCACCACCTATGTTGCTGAGCGCAATCTTGAGCCCTGCGAAGATCATCAGCAGATCAACCACCCCAATCTGGGTGATTGTTTTAGTCACTTCGACGGTGACCGCTATTACACTCGCGATACGCGCCAATAATCACTGATTCAATCCGAGGACACTGCTTTTATGACTACCATCAAAACCGAAATTGTACGCGCCCGTATCGAACCCTCGATCAAGGCCGACGCCGAGCAGGTGCTGGACCAGATAGGCATGAGCATGGCCGATGCCATTCGCCTGTTTGTAACCCAGATCGCTCGCCGGCAGGAGTTCCCTATCGAGCTTAGGGTCACGCCTGTCAACAACACCGAGGAAAAGTAGGATTCGCGCTATTCGTTAACCGTGCTGGTCTTCGACATCCAGCTGCGAGGGCGGTACGCGGAAGTACTCTACTCCGTCGATACCGTGTTGTTCGATACGAACGGTTTTCTGGTTAATCCGTGTGATGATACCGCTGACTTGTCGGCCACGATAACGAAAGCCCACCCGTTGCCCTCGCTGGATCGCTATCCGTGGTGAATCAGAAGGCGCACCTGATGGGGTGTCGAACGTCAAACTGACGGAGTGCCTGGCCGCTTCTATCCTGAGCGCTTCAAGTACCCGTCCCGCCGTGCCACTGCGATGGATACGATCCAGTATCTGGTAGAAGCCCCGGTTGTGAATGGACCCTCGTCGGTACCAGCCATTCAGGGACTGCACCAGATGGGCAAACTCATGGCAGCAAGTATGGGCCATCAGTTCGGCAAATCCGGCTTGTCCGCCAAAATACCCCCGGGACTGGATCTCTCTGGCGGTGGTCCATAGTTGCGCCTGCTGTGGGCAACGTTTACTGGTGATCATTTTCCGGCCATAGGTAATGGTGTGCCGTGCGCCCTGCTGGCTATGGTAGGTCGCACGCCCGCTACCCACCCGACAACGCAGCTGGATGCAATGATCTCTCTCCCGCAGCCAGGGCTGAATTTCCTGCCACAACACCTGTTCGGTGACCTCCACCAGCAAACAGGCCAGGGCCTGATCAGGGCAGTACATGACGCAACAACTCGTAGGCTTCACGAATTTCGACAAAACGTTTTGCATCACCCCCACGGTCGGGATGGTGCTGTGCCGCCAGTTTGCGATAGGCTTTGGTCAGCTGCGCTGCGCTTGCGGTAGCATCCAGCTGCAAACAGCTTAGCGCTTCCTGCCGCCGATCCAGCCCCTGGTAGCGGCGCCAGAAACTGCGCAATAGCTCCGCTACCGAGTCGGCATCGGCCTGCTCGAAATTATTCCAATCCAGGTAATACTCTCTCACTTTTTGTTCGGCCGCATTATCTATCAGCTCGGCCTTTCCGGTTACGGCTTGTTCTGGCTCCAGCACAATCTCCAGGGCCGAGATCCGCAGGTGATAGGCTTCATGTCGTAACGATTGTTGCAGTTGATAGAGCGCATTCATCAACAGAAAATGCTTGCGGAATAGTAGAAGGTTACTGTCTGCTTCTGCTGGCAGGTCACTGAATTCTTGCTCCAGGGCACGCATCAGTTGATGCTCGGAAATGGCTTCCTGATGCCTCCGAAGCTGTTCGAGCACAGCGATGCACAGGGGGTTGTCAAACTCCGGAGGCGCGTGATGACTGGAAGAGGGGTTAGAGGACACTGACAATACCGAGCAGGATGAACAAGTCCCAGTGTAGAGCAAGCTCTCTGCAATGCGAAGTGGCTATTGGGCCCTCTGGCAGATTGGCCTTGGTCTTCTGGAATTATTCTTCGGGTAACAAATCCAGCCCTAAAATACGGAGCACTTCAGCCTGCGTGCAGCCGTTAGCCGTAGGCGGGACGTCCCCTGTACAGGCCGCGAAACTCTTTACCGGCCTGCCGGCGTGGATAGCGCTTGCCCAGGTATTCAATCTCTTCTGGGTGACCTGGCACTACCAGTTGGGATTCGGGTTGGGCTGGCGCTGAAGTAATACCTGCCAGCAGTTCATCACGCTGCTCTTTATCGGCCAACGAAACCAGATCGATAAAGGCCGAGTGCAAACATTCGTTACGGCTCATATTGACACTTTCGACCAACTGCTGAAGGAATTCCGGCTCGGACAACCGAAGCTTAACTCCTCGCTCTGACTCGATAATTTTTGCGCATTCCCGCACCGCACGAATGGCTTTACTGGTCAGCAACCAACTTTTATCCACTGTATCTACCTCATTCTGATCAATCGATAACAGCCACAAGAAAGGCAAAGTCTATGCCAATGGGCTTCTACCCAACGATTAAATGAGGGTTCATCGCTTAAATCAAACGACCAGGCCTAAACGGAGCAAGGCCCGCGGGAGTATTTCATCCAGCTGGTCGAGATCTTCCGGGGTGATCTCGACCAGCGGCAATTCATGCTGTTGATACAGCGTCTGGCGTTCCAGTTTACGTTTCAGGTAACTGGCGGTTTTATCAAAGCCCCAGTATTCGATATACAGCTGACCTCCCGGCAAGTAGAAGTCTGCCAGGCTGTCGCCATCAAACGGCAGGGGATGCCCAGTACTGTGCACAACACCGTTGAGGTACAGCCAATTATCGATCAGCAGTTCCTCTTTGGAACCCAACCGGTGACCATCCAATGCCAGCCACTGGCCATCCATGCCCTGGGCTTCACCTTCCCCCATCAGCCACTGTACCCGACGCTGCAAAACAGGGTTCATGACCAGCGTTTCGGGCCAACTGACATAAGGTACGCCCGTGCGTTCACTCTCTCTTTGCTGGCCTTCCAGGGCTTCACCGGCGGCGGTTAACGACCAGCCCTTGCGGTCGTGCCGGATCCAGCCCAGCTCGGCCAACACCAGGTTGCACAGCCTGGCCCCGATGCCCAATTTACCGCCCAGTTGAGTGGCAGTCAGCGGGGCCGAGGGCAAGCGCCCAAACAGTTGATGATTGACCAGTGCCTTGGGCCAAACAATATACTCTCCGTATTTATCGCTTTGCCGATACTGCCCGCCTTCAAAGCTGCCTTTGGAGGTCAGCCGCCAACGCTCTCCCTGTTTCTCGATCCAGCCACTGTCGGCCATCAGGATAAAGAGCTCGCGCGGCTCCTTGCCCACCGATTTGGCCAGGGCGGTGGTGGACAGCGGTTTATCGTTTGAAGCGGTCACGGTCAGTCGTATTCCGGTGTTTGGGTTTTCGCGGTGAAGACAGTGTGCCATTGGAATGAGTTGGCCTCAATGCAGAGCACAGATTCGAAAACAGCCCCGGCTTGGTGCACATTCACGACATTTACGAAGAATAACGGCTATTAATACTGGCACGCTCCCTGCTATGTCTTAAGGTACCGTTTAACAGCAGTACCGCGCTTTACAACAGGATCTGCTTTTGCTGCAGCACACTGCAGTATTGGAACCTATTTTTTTAGTCATCAAGCTCTACAGGGATTGCACCATGAAGTATTACAGTCGACGCGTCATCAAACCCGGCGACCTAAATCCGGCCCACCGATTGTTCGGCGGTACCTTGCTGGCCTGGATCGATGAAGAAGCCGCTATTTTTGCCGCCTGCCAGATGAAGAGCCCTCGTCTGGTGACCAAATATATTTCCGAGATCAATTTCGTCAGCTCGGCCGAGAATGGCGAAGTGGTCGAATTCGGCCTGGAAGTCGCCGATGTTGGTACTACCTCATTAACCGTGAAATGCGTGGTGCGCAACAAGGCCAGCCAAACTGAAATTATTCAGGTCGACCGCATCGTCTTTGTCAGCATCGACGAAAGCGGTCGCCCTACTCCTCACGGTTACTCGGAAGCCGAGGCCGCCTAACCGATTGTCACCACCTGCTGACGTTAAGGCGTCATAAACAGACTTAAAACGATTATGCTCTCCGCGCACTAAGGCGGCCTTCGGGTCGCCTCTTTTTTATCTGTTTTTAATTGCCCCGACACTTACAACCACTGTTGCTGTAACAGCGTCTCGACCAACTGGTAGCGAATGGGCAACCTGCGATGTTTTTTACGGATCAGGTAAACCTTTTCATGAACCGGCTGTTGCAACTCGGCACGGCTCAAACGTTGTGCATCGGCAAAGCTGTCGAGCAGGGATTGGGGCACCACGGTGAAACCCATTGCCAATGAGACCGGCAACAGAATCTGGCTGATTTGATTGATATAACCGCTTTGGGGAACAGAATTCATTCCTGCAAAATTATGAGGAAAATTCATATCTAAAACTTGGCTAGCGTAGTGATGCCCATCCGGGTGATTGATAAACCCCAGCTGCATCAAACTGTTCCAGTCGGCCCTGGCATCACGGGGTAATACCAAACAGAGTTCGTCCTCACCCAGCAACTGTTGGCTAAGAGCGGTATCAGAGATCACCTGGGTGACGATGCCAAGGTCCGATCGATTATTCTTGACCCGATCAATAATGCCGCTGTTGGGTGCCGCTTCCAGGCTGACGGTTAACCCGGGATAGCGCTGCTGAAGATCGAGCAGTCTGGGATAGAACTGCATCGCCATGGAACCCGAGCAGGCTATTTTACACTCCCCCTCGTAGCGCTCATCACCGGCTATTCGATCGCTCAGCTCCCTTTCGGCCTCGGCCTGCTGCAGGCCATAACGGTAGAGGCTTTCGCCGGCACTGGTAAGTTCAAAGCTCTTACCATGACGATCGAGCAGGGGCTTGCCCAGCTGCGCTTCGAGCTTTTTGATGTGCTGACTGACCCCCGGCTGGGTCATATAGAGCTGCTCGGCTGTACGTGTGAAATGGCGAGTCTCTACCAGCATCATAAAGGTGCGCAGGAAAACCGGATTAATCATCCGCGATCGTTGCCCCGGGTCCGCACTGCTTACCTGATAAACCGCAAACGGTCATAGCCGATTCGCCCTGTGCCCTGATCCATTTGGTCATCTGCTCCGTATCCCGTTAAGCCTGTTAATGAAATCCAGCCATTGCGCCCATAAGCACTCGTTGTGAGCTAACGCTCCCGCTCACAACACAGCATAACAGTAAATTATCATTTTAATCATTAATGATAATTTCAGATTAGCTCGCAGGCTTTGTAGTCTAGGCTCAATTCTTACCCCACCGGAGACCACGACCATGGATTCACAACCCCCTGCCACTTACCCCCGCACGTTTTCCCATATCGGCATTTCTGTGCCCGATATCGAAGCCGCGGTAAAATTTTATACCGAAGTTCTCGGCTGGTATCTGATTATGCCGCCCACCGATGTTACAGAGGATGACAGCGCCATCGGCGAAATGTGCACCGATGTGTTTGGCGCCGGCTGGGGCTCCTTCCGCATTGCCCATATGTCCACCGGGGATCGTATCGGCGTGGAGCTGTTCCAGTTTCCGAATCAGGAAAATCCGGCGGACAACTTTGAGTACTGGAAAACCGGTATCTTCCATTTCTGCGTACAGGACCCGGATGTTGAAGGCCTGGCCGACAAGATCGTCGCCGCCGGCGGCAAGCGCCGTATGGCCAAGCCTCGCTATTACTATCCGGGGGAAAAGCCCTACCGCATGATCTATATGGAAGATCCGTTCGGCAACATCCTCGAGATCTACAGCCACAGCTATGAGCTGCACTACTCATCGGGCGCGTACAATTAATCCGGCCTAACCGACCGGGGCTCGACAGGCCAGGTCATCAAGACTATGGCTTGTCGGCGCCTTTTTTGAGCATGTCCGCCAGCCCGGCAAAAGGGTTATGGGTCGCGGCGCCGACCGAAGAGTCTGTTTCTGCGCTGCCGTAATCTGACTCAACATAACGGGAATGCTCATTGTCGTGACAATAGAGGCACAGCAGTTCCCAGTTACTGCCATCCGCAGGGTTGTTATCGTGGTTGTGATCACGATGATGCACAGTCAGTTGACTCAGATTGGTGCGATTAAACTCCCGGGCGCAGCGCCCGCACACCCAGGGATACATTTTTAACGCCCGGGCTCGGTAACCTTGCTCCCGCTCTTCCCGGGCTTTACGCGCTTCGGCGACGATGGTTTGCGGGTCTTTGGCAGACACTGGCCAGGCTCCTCAATCGGGTTGAAACAGGTTGTCGGCCTCATCATCGTAGTCGAAGGCGCCGAGAAACGTCATCACTTCATCCTTGTTCACCCCCGACAGCCGGGCACTGTATTCATGCTCAAATAACAGAATCACCCAGCTCACCTCCTGCAACTTCAACTTGCGTGCCTTGCTTAACAGGTTCGTCATATAAGAGTTCGAATAAGAGCATTCTCCGGCGGCTCGTTCGATACTGACCAGCCCCTCATGGCTGCCGTTGGTTTCCATGTTGTCGGGCATAAAGTAGTTCAGATTGAAATTTCGCGACCACTGATTGCTGGCCCGCTTGCCCTTGTGACTAAAGCGCTCCTCAAAATATTCATCGGGAACCTCGGCGTAAGGATATTGTGACGCCCACACCGAGACCTTGCCTCGCTTGGAAAAATCGTGGCCTTTGGCCGCTTCGCTGGTTTTAGGGTTCATCGTTGCATCCTGTTTTAGGTAAGGGTCGGCCACATCATTGGAGGCCGCCATTGTATAACGGTTTTTAAACGTCGTGGTTCCCTGTAAAATCGCTTTTTCACT
This sequence comes from Aestuariirhabdus haliotis, assembly GCF_023509475.1. Lineage (NCBI taxonomy): Bacteria > Pseudomonadati > Pseudomonadota > Gammaproteobacteria > Oceanospirillales > Aestuariirhabdaceae > Aestuariirhabdus > Aestuariirhabdus haliotis. Next base: position 62,774 of record NZ_JAKSDZ010000001.1, read on the forward strand.
GACTTCGACGAGACAGCTCAATGGGCAGAGCCTTTCAGAACCGCAAAGAATCAATGGCCAAAACCTCGGACGCCAAAGCCAAGGTTTACAGCAAGTACGGCCGTGAAATTTATGTCTGTGCCAAGGCCGGCGGTATCGACCCCGATGGCAACCTGGCCTTACGCTCGATGATCGACAGAGCCAAGAAGGATCAGGTACCCAGCCATGTGATCGAAAAGGCGATTGAGAAAGCCAAAGGTGGTGGTGGAGAAGATTTTGCCACGGCCCGCTATGAGGGCTTTGGTCCCGGAGGCTGCATGGTCATTATCGATTGTCTGACCGATAACCCCAACCGCACCTTTGGCGATGTGCGTCAGTGCTTTACCAAGACCAAATGCAAGATCGGCACCCAGGGCAGTGTCAGTCATATGTTCGATCACAGCACCATTCTGGTGTTCAAGAACGACGATGAAGACGCCGTGCTGGAAGCCTTGATGATGGCCGATGTGGATGTCACCGATATCGAAAACGAAGCCGGTGTGATCACCGTTTTCGCACCCCATACGGATTCGTTCAAAGCCAAACAGGCCCTCAACGAGGCCTTCGGTGAGATCGATTTCGACGTCGATGAGATCCAGTTCGTGCCGCAAAATCCGGCTCCGATCAACGCCGACGATATGCCTCAGTTTGAACGTTTCCTCGATCTGCTGAACGATCTGGATGACGTGCAAAACGTCTATCACAACGTCGAACTGGGGTAGCTCCCATCTTTACCTGAAGCTCAGCGGCTGAGTCCAAGTCGCTGATGCCACTGGGCAATGCTCTCCTCCGGATAATGGTCAAACTGCAAATCCGCCTTCGCCGCGGCCACAGGCACCCAGCTGGCCCGACTCGATAACATCAGATGGGTGGTTTCCGGTGGTACCGGCAATGGGCTATCGATCGCCGAAGCAAAGGGATGGATCAGCTTCGGCCAACGCTCATCATAAACCCAGAGCGCACTGCCACAATGGCGGCAAAAATAACGTTCGGCCGGGCTTGTCTGCCCCTCAATAGAGGCCTGATATACCGATAGATGCTCACGCCCTTCGACGCTCATCGAAGCCGCATCGCCCCCCAGGTTAATTGCATAGCCTCCACCGCCAGCGGTTTTACGGCAGATCGAGCAATAGCAGCGGTTAAAAGGATAGGGATGGGCAGAGTCCAGGGTAAAGTGGATCGCTCCGCAGTGACAGGATCCGGCAAGCTTCATGGGCGTTTCTCCATAAAGGGGTTTTAGCAAGATAGACCCGAGGCACAAGTCTGTACAGATGGTGATGGATTTACAGCAGAAGGTAGGCACCCAGCAGCAGCAGTGCCGTAAAAAACAATCGACGAAAACGCTCCGGTGACAGTCGGCGGCGAATGCGCTGCCCCAACAGCATACCCGCAATAGCCGGTAACAAACCGATGGCCGATTGCATACCCAGTTCCGCACTGAATCGCCCACCCACCTGAAGCGACAGGGCTAACGCCAGGGTCGAGAGAAAAAACAGCCAGCCCATGGCCTGAATCAGGGCGTCCCGGGATAAACCAATCGCCTGCAGATAAAACACACCGGGTACGACGAATGAGCCCGTCATGCCGGTCAGTACGCCATTGATAATCCCCAGCAGGGGACCCAGCCAGCGCTGCTTGAGCGGACCGATACGAACGCTCACACCGGCCAGGTTTATCAGCGCATAAAGCACCAGCAGCAGCCCCAACAAGGAAGTCAGCACGCGATGATCTACCTGGCTCAGCGCCTGGGCTCCCAAGCCTACGGTCAACACCGCCATAGTGAAGAAGGGCCATAATTGCCGAAGGATTTGACGATTGTGTGCACCCGCCACCCCCTGCCAGAGGTTGGTCAGCAAAGACGGCACCACCAGCAATGCCATGGCGCTGGGCAGGTCGATGGCCACGGTCAGCAACGCCAGACTCACCGTTGGCAAACCCAGACCTATAACACCCTTGACCGTGCCCGCGAGCAGAAACGTCATCACAATCAAAATCAGAGTTTCGAAATTCTCCATCGCCCTAGCCTATCTGTTAGCGAGCTCGGATGCACCGGAGATAGGCAGATTCCTGACCAGCTTCAGCCAATGGAAACTGGCAAAAATAAAATTGTATAAAAAGTGATCTACCTTAACTTGCTCGTCGTAACCTACCCCAATGAGCCCACACAGGGTGATCCGAGCGGAGCACATAACATGTCATGTCTTTTACGATTGGTATACGCCAGCAAGGCGGCTTTCGAGAATCACGACGACAGCGATGGTATTGACCTGGAAGTCGCACAAATACTGGTACAGTCCCGTCGTAATAACCCCAAGCAACAGATTCAGGGCGTTCTCTATTACGGCGACGGGCATTTCTTTCAGGTGCTGGAAGGTCCTCGGGAGAAAGTCCAGCAACTGTACCGCCGCATCACGGAAGATCCGCGCCACACCAGCGCCACGATTCTCTCAAGTGCAGAGATCGACCAGCCTCTGTTTAACAGCTGGTCGATGAAATACATTCCCGCGGACAAAACCGTTCGACAGTTTTTGCAATACAACGGCCACCTGCGCTTCGACCCTTTTACTTTCGACCTCGCGATGATCGATCGTCTGGTGCACTTTTTAAATGTTCGCCCTGGGTCTGAGCAAAGCAGCGACACCTTTCCCCATCAGCCAGCCTGGAAGCGCTTGTGGAATCACCTGACCACACACAGCAGTCAGCGCAAGGCAGCCCATTAAACAGCGAATAAAGAGCTGCTGGCCGTGAAGAACTACTTCAGCAACTTCAGCAACTCACAGAGGAATTCCCCGGGCTGCAACGGTTGCAGGCGGCACAATGAACGTCGCTCGGGATCCTCTCCTTTTGAAGACTTGAACGAGTCCGGGCTGTCGGCGTTATCAAGGGGATAGCGGGGCTCTAGAAATCGGGATTGAAGTAACATCTTGCACCTCCCAAACGGATATAACCCTGTTTCCAATAGGGTATTCCAGAGAGATGACAATATGATGTCAGCCGCCCGCAAGCACTCAGGATCAGAAGCGCGTTACTGCTCGGTTTTGGTGTAGGGAAGTAACGTTCGGGCAGCGGCCATTTCCTGCTCCAGATAGCGTTGCTCCTGTTGCAGGAAGTGTTCGATCGCGCCCTTAAAATCCTCATCACGAATCCAGTGGCTGGAATAGGTCGTGACCGGTTCGAAACCGCGTTTGATCTTATGCTGACCCTGGGCCCCGGCATCAAAACATTTCAGGCCCTGCTCAATGCAATATTCAATGCCCTGGTAATAGCAGGTTTCAAAATGCAGAAAATCAAATTCCTGCAAACAGCCCCAGTAACGCCCATAAAGCTTTTCGCTGTCTCGCAAATTAAGCGCCGCCGCCACGATACGACCCTGATGACGGGCCACGACCATCATCAATTGCTCGGGCAAGCTGTCGCCAAGTTGCTGGAAGAATTCGAGGGGCAAATACCCCCGGTGGCCACTGCGTTTGAGATAAGTCAGTTGATAAAACTGGTGAAAAATTTTCCAGATGGAAGCATCGATCTGATCACCGGATAATCGCTCAAGCTCGATCGATTGTTCCTGCACAGCCCGTCGCTCCTTGCGAATCGCCTTACGATGCCGGGAGCGCAGCGCAACCAAAAAGCTGTCGAAATCGCTGTAGTTACGATTAAACCAGTGAAACTGCATCCCTTGCCGCAGCATCAAGGGCGGTGTCAGGCTTCGGTGCTGGTGCTCATCGGCAAACAACAGGTGCCAGGAGGAAACCGCTTCGTCCCCAGTATCCCCCTCCAATTCCAACGCCTGGCAAAGGCGTCGGGCCAGGGCAGCCGGATCTTCACCATTGGCCACGCAGAGTCTGGGACCAGAGGACGGAGTAAAGGGAATGGCGCTGAGATATTTCGGAAAGTACTGGCGGCCGTGCCGGTCATAGGCGTCAGCCCAGCTGAAATCAAATACGTATTCGCCATAGCTATGCCATTTCCGATAGCCAGGCAACAGACCTACCAGCTGCTGGTTCCGAAAAAACAGGGCATGACGCGGTTGCCAACCGGTCTCCCGGCACACCGCACCGCTGCGCTCCAGGGCCCGTAAAAAGCCATGCTGCATAAAGGGATTGTCATTATCGAGCAATCGATTCCATTGCTCGACAGCGATCTGTTCGATACTGGTCAACCAGCGAATGTCTACCATTACAGCTCCTTTGCTGAGCAGGCATCATAGCCTGTGCAAGGACGCGGGTGAATCTATCGAGGAGAGATCCGGGGAAACAATCAGACAACGACGAGAAAAACGAGGAAAGATCGCAAGCAGACGGCGCCGCTTGCGATGGTCGGCGACGAATTACTGGGTAACAGGCTGAGACTCGTTACCAGAACCCGCCATAGCGCAATCCCAACCCCAACCACGCTGACGCTCAACCAGCTGTTCAGCGTTATGCTCACAATAACCCTGTTCGTTCTCGGCACTCCACAAGCTCTGCACTTCGTCGCCTTTCTGGTAGACCACTTCACAGGGCACCGGGCTTTCGGGGTTTTGGTACACCACACTGATGATGCGCTCCATACCGGCCTGGGAGCAAACGTAAGTTTGGTCAGCCATCACGGAAGTCGGCAGTAAAGCAACGGCTGTTGCAACCAAAGCAAATTTGAATTGAGGGCATTTCATGGTCATTCTCCACATCCTTGAAGCAAACGCCGAATGGCATTTTTTGAGGGCGTAGAGCTTAGCACAGGGGCGGCCAGGAACCGCGAAACAGGTCTCAGCCTGTACAGATCGTAAGGCGCTGGAAGGCGGCCGCCCCCTGCACTCACAGGGGGTCAGCCATCGGACGCGTGGCCCGAATCAATCAGAGTACAGCAGCCAGCGAATCGACCAGATAATCGATGTTGTTGCTGTTAACACCGGCAATATTTACTCGGCTGGAGTCCACCAGGTAGATGGAGTTGTTGGCCTTTAATTGCCCTACCTGCTCCGGGCTAATGCCCAGAAACGAGAACATGCCTTTTTGCCGGGTGATAAAGCTGAAGTCACGCTCGATACCCTTGGCAACGATCTTTTCTACCAGTAGCTGGCGTAATTCGTTAATACGGTTACGCATCACCGTCAGCTCATCGTTCCAGAGCGCCGTCAACTCATCACTCTCGAGAATGATTTCGACCAAGGCCGCGCCATGAGCCGGAGGCATGGAATAATTGCCCCGCACTACATTGCACAACTGACTGTGAGTAACATCTCGCGCCACTGTGGTTTTCGAAATGGCGATGATGGCACCGGTACGCTCACGGTAGAGACCGAAGTTTTTTGAGCAGGAAGCGGTGATCAACAGCTCGGGAACGGCATCGGCCAGCAAGCGCAAGCCGGTGGCATCCTGATCCAGACCATCGCCCAGGCCCTGATAGGCGATATCCACCAGCGGCAGGAAACCACGCGCTTTCGCCAACTCGGCGAGCTGTTGCCACTGTTCGAGATTCAGGTCGGCGCCACAGGGGTTATGACAACAGCCATGAACCAGTACGACGTCTTGCGGACCAACTTGCTCAAGCGCCGCCATCATGTCGTCAAACAGAATGCTGGAACTGGCGCGGTCGTAATAGGGGTATTCCTGAATCTTTAGCCCGGCATCGCCCATTAACGGAATATGGTTTGCCCAGGTCGGGTTGCTGACCCAAACGGTAGCACCGGCATTACAACGCTTGATCAACTCGGCGGCGGTTCGCAGAGCACCACAACCACCCGGTGTCTGCAGGGTATTGGTGCGGCCGCTGACCAGCGCCGAATGGCCTTCGCCCAACACCAGGGTTTCCATCAGGCGACCAAAACCAGGTGCGCCGGGGGGGCCAATGTAAGCCTTGGTGGTTTCGTTATCGTTGTGAAAACGTTGCGCTTGTTTAACCGCCTCCAACACAGGAGTATTACCGGCCTCATCTTTGTAGATGCCCACGCCGAGGTCGATCTTGAGCGGATTTTTGTCACTCCGATAGGCGGCCATCAGCCCCAAAATCGGATCGTCTGGTAGTTGTTTGAGTGTTTCTAACATGCTGGTCCCGGTTCAGGAAGTGGTGCTCTGGAACGTCGCCCTGATGGCGAAAACGTTGCTCCAGATAGTAACGAGTTTACTGCTCTGGCGCTAACATTTCTTGGCCAAAAAGCGGCTTACCGATCGGCTTTATGATCACCACCACAACATTGGCTGTAATGGCACCCTGAGCTAGTTCAAATCGACCGCATAACGACGCAATACCTCACCGGGGACGATCTCCAGCGCACGCTGATGGGTTCGCGTGAGATGCACCCGTGGCGCGCAACCCGCCTGTTCGGCTTCCAGCCAGCGCGACGCACAGAGACACCAGCGATCACCCGCCTTCAATCCCGGGAATCCGTACTCGGGCACCGGAGTCGACAGGTCATTGCCACGACCTTTGGAGAAACCCAGAAAATCATCGGTCACCACCACGCAAACCGTGTGCGAACCGCCATCCTGATCACAGGTATTGCAACAGCCATCGCGAAAGAATCCAGTTTTGGGATTGTCACTGCAAGAGAGCAACGCCTCACCATAAACGTTCAGGGATTCATCCATTTCCATTTTCGGTTCCTTATTCTCGGGCGCACATTGCCCCTGGTATTCATTCAATGGTTATCATCAGCAATGGCCGCTTCGAACAGCTACCCGTGCACGGCACTGCGAGTATGTTATCGGGTACCGGATTATTTTTTCGGCATCAGCTGCCCCATCATCTGGTGCACCATATTGACAGCTTTCAGCGGTCGCAGCATCACTTTGAAATCGACGATCTTGCCCTCGTCATCACAGCGAATCATATCCACTCCATTGATATGAATACCGCCGATTTCGGTTTCGAACTCCAAAATTGCGTCTTGTCCGGTAGACACTTCGCGCAAGTAACGAAAGCTCGGATTTGCCAGTACCTGCATCGCGGCGGTCAGATACATAGTGGTTAGCGGTTTGCCTATCTGGGGGGTATGCACTACCGGTGAATGAAATACTACTTCGTCGGCCAACAGTGCCTGAAGTCCAGCCGGGTCTTTACTGTCCAGCAACTGATGCCAGTGCGCCAGGGTTTGTTCGATCATCACTCCGCTCCTACCTGTATTTTTTATGGTTTTTATCGAGTCGCCATTCGGCGAGTGCACAGGCTACCTGAAATGGTTAGGGCTGTCGCGGATCAAACGACGCTGCAACAGGGGGCTGCATTAGCGCTCGACCATGGATTTATTTCTGTACATCTGGGTATCGGCCGATTCCATCAATGCACCGATATCAGCATGCCGCACCAGGTCATATTCTGTGATGCCGTGAGAAAAGCTCACCCTGTAGCCCTTCTCCTGTGTGTCATTCCACTCATCCAGCACTCGCTGTAACTTGACGATAATCGACTCTGCCAACGCCTGGCTGGCATTGATCAGCAGCACCACAAACTCGTCCCCTCCGAGGCGAGCAAAAAGGTCGGTGACGCGAAAGCTACGGCGCAACAAGTCGGCAAAATCATGCAACACCCGATCGCCTTCGGCATGACCATACTGATCGTTAATGGGTTTGAACTGGTTCAGATCCAGGTAAACCATCGTCACTGGCACCTGCTGTCGCAAACAGAGGTTCAAACTGTGCTGGGCAAGCAGCATAAAACCGCGTCGATTGGAGATCCCGGTCAGCTCATCGATGGTGGCCAGCTCCACTGCCACCAACTCCCGCTCTACCATCGCTGCCAGGTCCCTCAGGGTTTCTTGCTCCTGCTCGGATAAATGGCGAGGCTTACGATCAATCACACAGAGCGTGCCCAACCGGCTGCCGTCCAGCGCCTTCAGCGGACAACCGGCATAAAACCGGACATGAGGCTCACCCAGCACCATAGGGTTATCGGCAAAGCGCGAATCCAGCCGGGCATCCGGCACCAGGAACAAGCCCTCCCCCAGAATCGCATGGCCGCAAAAAGACAGCTGCCGGGGTGATTCCTTGATATCGATGCCAACCGCCGATTTAAACCATTGCCGATCGGAGTCAATCAGGCTGACCAGGGCAATGGGTACGTTAAAAATACGTTCGGCCATGCGCGTCAGGCGATCGAAGCGTTGTTCAGGAGGGGTGTCGAGCACCCCCAGCTCATGGAGTTTGGCAACACGATGCTCTTCATTGCTGGGAATAGCCGGCTCTTTCAAATCCTTCTCCTGGTCGGCCAATAATGGCTGAACAATACTGCCCACTAACTATAGCAGCCCCAGACAGACCCTCCGTACCGCCGCAGCCGCCCTCAGATCCAAGTCCGAGTGATCCCTTTGCACTGCCTCAACGTATAGCAAGCCGTACCAATCAATACGCTGGCGAGAGGAATCATTAACACATGCCGTTCAAAGGACAAAGCGACTACAACCATCAGGGTAAAGGACCACGCAAAGGCGTTCTGTTAACGAATCTGGGCACGCCTGATGCGCCCAACAGAACGGCTTTGAAACGCTATCTTCGGGAATTTCTCAGCGACCCCCGAGTGGTGGAAGTACCTCGCTTGCTATGGTGGCTGATTCTTAACCTGATCATCGTACCTATACGCTCCGGGGCTTCTGCCAAGCTCTATCAGGAAGTCTGGACCGACCAGGGCTCACCGCTGATGGAGATCAGCCGCCGCCAGGCCAGCGCACTGCAACAACGGCTCGATAACCAGTATGGCGCAGGAGAAGTGCCGGTAGCACTGGGCATGCGCTATGGTAACCCTTCTATCAGCGATGCCATGCAGCAACTGACCGAGGCCAATGTGCGCGAGCTGATTGTACTGCCCCTCTACCCCCAGTATTGCGCGGCAACCACGGGATCCACTTTCGATGCCGTCAGTGCCCAGCTCCGCCAATATCGCTGGGTCCCCAGCCTGCACTTTAACGGGGGCTACCATCAGCACCCGGCCTATATTCAGGCGATCTGCCAAACGATTAGCGCCCACATCGATCGCCATGGTGTGCCCGAGCGCCTGATTCTCTCCTATCACGGCACTCCCGAGCGCTATCTGAAAAAAGGCGATCCCTACTACTGCTTCTGCCAACAAACTTCGCGTCTGGTGTGCGAGCAATTGAAACTTGCCGAAGATTGCCTGCTGACCACCTTCCAGTCTCGCTTTGGTCGAGAGCCCTGGCTGCAACCCTATACCGACCATACGCTGGAGGCGCTGGCTAAATCCGGCATTCGACAGGTCGCCTTGCTCTGCCCCGGGTTTTCCTCCGACTGCCTGGAAACTCTGGAAGAGATCGAGATGCAAAACCGGGAGCTGTTTATCGGCGCCGGTGGCGAACAATTTCATTACATTCCCTGCCTTAACGATGCCCCCGAACACATCAGTATGATGCAGACTCTGGTCAGTCCTTATCTGGAGCAAACCTCTACAGAACATTCACCCGCTCAGGTGGCGGCCTTATGATCACCTATGATGTCGCGATTATCGGCGCCGGTACGGCGGGATGCTTCGTTGCCCAAACCCTGTCGCAACAGGGCCACTCGGTTGTCATCGTAGAAAAAAGTCGTGGTGTGGGCGGTCGCTGCAGTCGTCGCTCGGTAGACCCGCAAGGCAGTGTCGATCTTGGTGCTGCAGGCTTTCGCCTGCAACATCCATCTCTGACCGAGGAAGTTCAACACTGGCATCAATCCGGTTGGTTGGCCCAATGGCACCATAGCCTGGCGAATTTCGAACAGCCTTTACAGCATCAGGGCAGCGAACTCTATTGCGGCGTACCCTCCATGAACCGCTGGCATCGCCATTTGTGCCAGGATGCAACGCTCATCACCGGGCAGCAGGTTGTACAATTTGACCGCCAGGAGAATCACTGGCAGCTACAAGATAAGTCAGGGCAAACCATTGTGCGTGCCCACTGGTTGATCATCACCGCACCAGCCAGACAAACCCTGGCGCTGCACGACTGGCCCCAGGACTGGCAACAATGGCTCGAGCAATCGTCTCAGGCAACCCAGGCACAATGGGTATGTGCTATTGAATTGGAGCAAGCCAATCCACAACTCGCTGATCGGTATACCGGCCAGGATCCTGTGCTGGCCAGCGCTGTACGCGACAGCGCAAAACCGGGACGAGATTCGAGTCATGAACGCTGGGTCTTGCAGGCCCAACCAGAGTGGACATTGGAGCGACTTGATAGCCAACCCGATAGCGCCGGCGAGCAGCTATTGCAACGCTTCTGCGCTACCCTTAAAGCCAAGGGCAACGCCAGAGTTCTGAGCACTCATCGCTGGCTGTTAGCCCAACACCCACTTCCCGGCTTAGAGTCCCGCTACCTGCTGGATCGAAAACAGCAGATTGGGCTGTGCGGTGACTGGCTGGCCACTGATCCTGAGCTCGATGGCATCGAATCGGCCCTGCTCAGTGCCCAGGCCCTGACAAACGCCCTGCTCGATGGCTGCAAACTTTAGTTGGCACAAGAGACGTTACCATGACCGAATCCACTTCCCTGGTCCCAGACACCCCGATCAACGTCGGTATCAGTTCCTGTTTACTGGGCCAAAACGTGCGCTATAACGGAGGACATAGCCAATCCCGCTTATGCCTGGATAGCCTCAGTCAGTTTTTTACTTTCAGCCCTTTCTGCCCGGAGATGGCAGCAGGGTTCGGCACCCCGCGACCCGTGATGCGACTGATCGGTGATCCTGCTGACCCTCGGCTGGTTTACAGCGACAACGCGACGCAAGATCTTACCGAGCAACTGCAATCGGGCTTTGCTGACAAGATCCACAACAGCGGAGAGCTGGATGGTTATATCCTGATGAAGAACTCTCCCAGTTGCGGCCTGGAACGCATCAAGATCTATCAGGACAACGGCCATCCCCATATCGACCGGGGTCGCGGCCTGTTTACCGAGGCCCTGGTCGCCCGCTACCCGCTACTTCCCGTCGAGGAGGAGGGTCGGCTCAATGATGCCCATTTGCGGGAAAACTTTATCCTGCGGGTTTACGCCCACCACAACTTTCGTCAGGAAGTCCTCGCGACCCCCAGCTATCATAACCTGCTGCAGTTCCACAGCAGCTATAAGTATGTCCTGATGGCCCACAGCCAGGCCGCCTACAAAACCCTCGGGCGCCTGCTGGCGGAAGCGCACCAACAACCGCTCGATGAGTTACTGCCCGATTACCTGCAACAATTAATGGCGGCACTGGCCTCCCCGGCTCGACGCAAAGGACACACCAACGTGCTGATGCATATTCTCGGCTATTTGAAAAAAACCGTCGCCGGCGAAGCCCGCCAAAACATGGTTGAGGTCATTCACCGCTACCGCGAGGGTAAAATTCCGCTGGTGACTCCCCTCACCTTGCTGCGCCATTACATCGACCGTGAAGGCAGCGATTACATTCGCACCCAGCGATATCTGCAGCCTTACCCCGAGGATCTCGGTTTGCGAAATCAACTATGAATCTGGTCTGGTTTCGAAATGACCTGCGCCTGGATGATCACCCGGCTTTGTACCACGCCTGCCAACATGGCGGTGCCGTAACCGCTGTCTACTGCGTAACACCGGAACAATGGCAAGCGCACGATGAATCGCCTGCCAAACTGGGGTTTCGTCAGGCAGCGCTGAACGATCTGGCCCGGCGCCTGGCGGAAAAAGGCATCGCACTCGAGCTGCTCAAAGCAGGCAGTTACCAACAGCTACCCGAACAGCTGGGGGCATTCTGCCAGCAGCGCAACATCACCAATCTCTGGTTTAACCGGGACATACCCTGGGACGAACAACAACGGGATAACGCCGTTGTAGCGTATCTGCAATCCTGCCAGATAGTTTGCCATGAGCAGGCTGCCGACCTGATTTACCCCTCCCCCCTGAACAACAAACAGGGGCTCCCCTTCAAGGTATTCACGCCCTGGTATCGAGCCTGGTTGCAATGCGTACAGCAGCTGCACCGGTTCACAGTGCCCGAGCCGACCGCCGCCGCAGCGCCGCGGCCTGAACCGGATGCCTTGCAGCTGCCGGGCAGTAGCGATTATCGAGCAGACCTGTGGCCCGCCCATGAAGCCGAAGCCCTGGCCCGACTGCATCATTTTTTGGTCAACGGCCGACGTGCGTACAATAGCCAACGAGATATTCCGTCGATGCCCGGCACCAGCACCCTGTCACCCTATCTGGCCAGTGGCTTGTTAAGCCCTCGACGTTGCCTGCAAATGATTCAGCAAAGCGCCGCGGCAGAGGGTTGGGAATGGCAGGAAGATGCCTGGTTACGCGAGCTGGGCTGGCGGGAATTCTACCGTTACCTGATGGCGGCCTTTCCCCGCCTGAGCCGGAATCAACCCTTTAAAGCCCAGACCCGTCACCTGCAATGGGAAGTAAATCCGCATCACTTGCAGGCCTGGCAACAGGGCCATACCGGTTTCCCCCTGGTCGATGCCGGCATGCGTCAATTGGCCCGTACCGGCTGGATGCACAATCGCTTGCGCATGCTGACCGCCAGTTTCCTGTGCAAGTTACTTCTGATCGATTGGCGCGAAGGTGAGGCCTTTTTTATGCAGCATTTGCTGGATGGAGACTTCCCCTCCAACAACGGCGGCTGGCAATGGTCCGCCTCCACCGGTTGCGACGCCTCGCCCTGGTTTCGCATCTTCAACCCCACCCGTCAGTCGGAACGTTTCGATCCTGAGGGTCATTTTATTCGCAAACTGGTCCCCGAACTGGCCAGTCTGGATTCCCGTCAGATTCATAACCCGCCACAAAAGGTGCGAGAGGCGCTGGGTTACCCTGCGCCCGTTATCGACTATCGAGGTGCCCGCGAGCGGGTGTTGCAACGCTTTCGCGAGCTCAATGAAACCGAGTCCAATGTCAGTTAAATGGGAGCTACAGGGCTCCAGCTTCTTGCAAACGATCCAGCAAACCCTGAGCCAGACGCTCGTAGCCGGCACCATTAAGATGAATGGGGTCGGCTTTTAACGAGGGGGAACGCAACAGATCGGCAAGCAGTTCACCTTCGAAGGGTACGGCGTATTGCTCAGCCAATTCGCTGTATAGGGGTGCACTGTCGGAAAACAGGCTTTTTTGCGGCACCCCCACCAGCAACACAGGAATGCTGCGGCGCTGGGCCTGTTCAATCATGGCTGCCAGGTTGGCATGAATCTCTGAGGCTGGGCGGCTGCGCAGAATATCATTGCCCCCTTCCAACAATATAAGCAGCTGCGGCTGCACCTCGTCGAGCAGTTCTGGCAGGCGTTCTCGCCCCTCAGGTGTTTGCTCGCCGGAAACACCGCCATTAACGACTTCGCGTCCGCTCAAGCGTTGCAAATGGGCCGGGTAGTCTTGCCCTTCGCCACCCGCACCCACGCCAGCCGTCAGGCTATCGCCAAAGGCCAGAATGGTCGCCCCTTCGGGCAAAGGGTCCATGGACACTGAGGCGCCACAGCCCGACAACAGCAGCGGCACCAACAAAACCCAACAACGCAGCCCGAATAACATCAAAGAGATCGCCTCCTGCAAGGGCTCGCCAGGTTAACCGGCGAACGCCCCTCCCGTCGCCTGATACACCTCGGCTTCAAGCGCCTCCAGGCGCTGACGCAGTCGCTCCGGATCTGAATCCTGAAGGTTGATATGCCCCACCTTGCGGCGCGGTTTCACCAGTTTGTTGTACAGGTGAAGTTGCAACTCGCCTTTGCCGGCCGTCTCAACCGATGGCAATTGCCCCAACAGGTTCAACATTGCAGCCGGCTGCAGTGGCTCAGTCGGGCCAGGTTCCTTGCCGCAGATGGCTCGCAGGTGGTTGGCAAACTGGGAACAGACACCACCGGCATCCTGCGTCCAGTGACCGCTATTGTGAACCCTTGGCGCCAGCTCGTTGACCAGCAAGCGATCGCCCACAACGAAGCATTCGATCGCCAACACCCCGACGTAACCCCAGCAATCCAGCAGACGGTCAGCCAGTTGCTGCGCCTGTTGCTGCAATGCCTCGGTAAGGTTCGGTGCGGGAGCCAGGGAGCTGACCAAAATACTACTGCGGTGAGCATTCTCGGCCAGCGGATAACAGGCCTTGGCACCATTGGCCGAGCGCACAGCGATGATGGAGACTTCGCGGCTGAAGGTTACCTGTCCCTCGACCACCAAAGATGGCCAGTGCTCCATCTGCTCGATCAAGGCAACCAGTTCATCGGAGGCGGTCAGGCGCCACTGGTTCTGACCGTCGTAGCCCTCTTCGCAGGATTTAACAAACACCGGATAACCCAACTCGGCCACTGCCGCGGACAAGGTATCGGCGGAATCCGCCAGACGAAAGGGCGCAATAGGAATATCCAACGATTGCAGAAACGCTTTTTCCCGTCCTCGGTGCTGGCAGACAGCAATCGCATCCGGGTCGGGATAGACCGCGCAAAAAGGTCGCAGGGTAGCGAGCAGGTTGACATCAACATGCTCCCGCTCGACGGTGATCACATCGGGCTGGCCGAGCGCCTGATACAAAGCCTCGCCTGCAACGTCGCTCTGATGACGCACCACGGTACCCAAACCATGAACACAGTCGATATTTTCATCCTTATTGGCCAAAAACGAGAATGTGATTCCCATGGGCCAACCTGCCAGGGCCATCATGCGGGCTAACTGCCCGCCACCAATAATGGCAATGTGCATCATTCCACCTCGTTAGGTACGCCGTCAGTTTGACTCGCACGCCAGTTCTGTAAGCGAGTAGAGAGTTCCTGATCCGCCAGTGCCAGCATCTGGACCGCCATCAGGCCAGCGTTAAATGCCCCCGCTTCGCCCACTGCCTGACAGGCTACCGCAACGCCCCGCGGCATCTGCACCATGGACATCAGACTGTCCATACCCTGAAAATGCTTACTGGCGACCGGCACTGCGATCACCGGCAAATGGGTCATGGCCGCCGCCATGCCAGCCAGATGGGCCGCACCACCCGCACCGGCAATGATCACCTGAACTCCCTTTTCATGAGCGGTGGAAGCAAATTCGTACAGACGCTCAGGAGTACGGTGGGCGGATACAACCCGAGTTTCAAAAGATACGCCAAGCTGTTCAAGGACGCGGGTGGCGGCTTGCATCGTGGACCAGTCAGACTGGGATCCCATAATGATGCTGACGCGGGGTTGATTCATACTATTGCTCCGTCGTTGCAATCAGGTTGTGCCATCACATGGCGGCTCTGTGCGCTGTAAAGCGGTAGACCCACCAGCACGTTGATAAGGAAAAAGGCCGGCAACGAAACAGTAATCATCAGGCTCTGATAAGCAGAGAGTTGGGCTACTGCCGTGGCCGCCAATACGGCATTGTAGAAGGCACTGCCACCCGACGTAGTCAGTAGAATCATGCCACCGGTCAACGGGGCCAGGCGAGTGCCGCTAGAAGCGGCGCCTAGTGTACCACCCAACCAGGGTATCAACCATAATGGCTGACTGCCTGGGCCTCCTGTAACCCAATATCCCCCCAATCTGCTCAAGTCAGAGCGATGAACTGCCAAGGCAATGGCCAAAAACGCTTGCAGCAAGCGACTGCGAAGCAACACGAGGGAATGTCAAAAGATGGTGCCGGTAAGAGGAGTCGAACCTCCGACCTCCGCATTACGAATGCGTTGCTCTACCAACTGAGCTATACCGGCACAGGCCACGAGTTTAGCAAAAGGCTCAAGATTAATTCCAGCCTCGGCAGCCCGGTCAAGGTGATGGTGCAATCCCCGTGACAGGACTGATAATTACCTCAAGACAAGCTGAATAAAATTCAACCAAGGCTCGGAAGACATTCTGATTTGCTGTGGTATGATGGGCGCCCCTCGCCACAGGGTGCCCATTAACCGATGGGTTCCAAGACCTGTCAACGCACGCTTGGCCGGGAAAAGCAGTACTAACAAATACATAATTTTCAGCAGTAACAACGCTCCGGTTTGACGATCGAGGTCAACCGGAACGAACGAGGATCGAGCCCACATGGCCACTACGTCTCTAGAAAAAAGCAAGATCAAATTCCTGCTACTCGAGGGGGTGCACCAGAGCGCCGTTGATAATCTCAAGGCAGCCGGTTACACCAACATCGATTACCTCACGACCTCTTTGCCCGATGAAGAGCTCAAGGCACGCATCGCCGATGCGCACTTTATTGGCATCCGCTCCCGCACCCAGTTAACCGAAGAGGTGTTTGATGCGGCGAAAAAACTGGTCGCCGTCGGCTGTTTCTGCATCGGCACTAATCAGGTAGACCTGAACGCGGCCCGCGAGCGCGGTATTGCCGTCTTCAACGCGCCCTATTCCAATACCCGCTCGGTCGCCGAGCTGGTACTCGCTCAAGCTATTCTGTTATTGCGCGGCGTTCCCGAAAAAAGCGCTCTGGCCCATCAAGGGGTATGGCGCAAAAGTGCCAAGAACTCCTATGAGATTCGAGGCAAGAAACTGGGCATCGTTGGCTACGGCAGCATCGGTAGTCAGCTCAGCGTGCTGGCCGAAGGCCTGGGCATGGAAGTCTGTTTCTACGACGTTATTACCAAATTACCCCTGGGTAATGCTCGCCAGATTAATAGCCTGAAAGAGTTACTGGGTACCTGCGATATCATTACACTGCACGTTCCTGAAACTGCCGCCACCCAGGATATGATCGGCGCCGAACAGATCGAGGCCATGAAACAAGGCAGCATCCTGATCAACGCCTCACGGGGCACGGTAGTGGATATCGACGCGCTGGCCGCAGGTCTGGATCAGCAGAAGCTGCTGGGCGCCGCCATTGATGTATTCCCGGTTGAACCCCGCTCCAATGACGAAGAATTTGTCTCGCCTTTACGAGGCTTTAACAATGTGATTCTGACCCCTCATGTGGGCGGCAGCACCATGGAAGCCCAGGCCAATATCGGTCTCGAAGTGGCGGAAAAACTGGCTAAATACAGCGA
Organism: Aestuariirhabdus haliotis; assembly: GCF_023509475.1. Taxonomy (NCBI): domain Bacteria; kingdom Pseudomonadati; phylum Pseudomonadota; class Gammaproteobacteria; order Oceanospirillales; family Aestuariirhabdaceae; genus Aestuariirhabdus; species Aestuariirhabdus haliotis. The sequence continues at coordinate 79,636 of NZ_JAKSDZ010000001.1, forward strand.
TAACGGCACCTCAACGTCCTCGGTCAACTTCCCTGAGGTGGCCCTGCCCACTCACGCGGGCCAGCACCGGATCCTGCATATTCACCGTAATGTGCCGGGCGTAATGACGTCGATCAACAGCGTGTTCTCCGATCACAATATCAACATTTGCAGTCAGTACCTGCAAACCAATGAGAAAGTTGGCTACGTTGTCATCGATGTGGATGCCGAGCAGAGCCAGATCGCTCAGGAAGAACTGCAAAAGATTGACGGCACCATTCGTTGCCGCGTACTCTACTGATCCATCCTAAGAGCAGCCACAAAATAGCCGGCGTTAGTGCCGGCTTTTTTGTGGCCATATTGTATCGAATTCGCTAGGAAACGCTCAGCCCCTCAATAACGGCTTCGGTTAACTCATCGGTGACAAATTTGGTCAGCGAAGCATTAGCCCCACTGCGCGTTGCATTCTGGGCGCTGATGTCTCCCGCCAGGGAAGTGTGCAACAGGATATAGCTCGAAGAGAGGTCGGCGTCTTTGCGGATTTCCTTGGTCAGGGTATAGCCATCCATCTCTGGCATCTCAATATCGGAGATGATCATATCGATATGTTTACCCTCTTTACTGCTCAGTTCCCGCAGCTTATCCAAAGCTTCTTTGCCATCCCGGGCCAAATAATATGACACACCGATGGTGTCCAGGGTTCGGGATATCTGCTTACGTGCCATGGCTGAATCATCCACCACCAGGATGGTTTTTTTCTGCAGTGCTTTGAGGTGTTCCGGGTCCAGTTGGCTGACATAACCACCGGCAATATCCTCCGGTGGCGTCACCTCATTGAGCACCCGTTCTACATCGATGATCTCCACCAGCTCCTCATCGATCCGCGTCACGCCGGTGATGTAACTGCTGCGGCCACTGGCTGCCGGTGGAGGCAGGATATCTTTCCAGTCACAGCTGACGATTCGGTCAACCGAACGCACCAGAAAGCCCTGTATGCTGCGGTTAAACTCGGTAATAACAATGGAAGCGCTTTCGTTATCTTCTTGCTTCAAGGCGCCTTTACCGACCGCCGAAGAGAGATCAATAACCCCCAAAGGCTCGCCCCGTAGCTTGGCAACACCCATCACCGAAGGATGGGAATAGGGCATCTGATTCAGGGGTTCATAGGGAATGATCTCTCTGATTTTCAGCACATTGATGCCGAAAGGCTGGCGTCCCTTGAGGTGAAATAACAGGAGCTCCTGTCGACTGCCATCTGACCCTGTGCGTTCATTCTGCATTGGATAACTCCACTGATTTAACTGCGCTGTCCTTGCCTCTAGTATAACCATCGACTTCAGCTCCACCACCTTCATTAATCATCAGGTGCTGGGCAATCCATGGCAGGTAGTGTTGTCGTAATGATTCGGATTCGTTCGCCAAATGATGTCCGGCGGTCGGCTGAAAATGTACCCGGGCCGCCGGGAACAGCGCGGTATAAGTCTTGATATTAAATCGCCAGTCGACGGTAAAATCCTGCTGGCCCTGAACAATCAGGGGTGCCGCTGTTGATACCCTGGCTGCGAGCATACGGGGTATCCAGCGGGATAAAGCCCCCACCCAGGCAACGGGAAGGGTTCTGGGCTGCAGTGGATCCTGATGGCGAACAAACTCCAGGAACGCCTCGTCGCTGCTGTTGGCTGAATAACTGCGGGGTATTTCTCGCACAACAGGCTTCAGCAAGCGGTACAGCAAGCGCGCCATGGGCCAATTTCTAGGCCTTAACAGAGGGGCCAGCAGAATCAGCTGATCAAAAGGCAACGGCCGGGTGCTGACGCCCAATACTGTATCGGCTAATACCCCGGCCCCTGTACTCTGCCCCATCCCCAGCCAGGGTTTCGGCAAAGAGGCCTGTTCAGCCATGTCGAGCAGCGCCGAGAGCAACTCTCCATAATGGGCAAATTCCTCGATGGTTGCCCGTTCGCCACCGGACAAGCCATGCCCGGGAAGGTCGATGGCGACCACTTCCAGACCCTGCTGCAACAGAAATCGAATCATATGACCATAAAGGCCTACATGATCGTAATAGCCATGCAACAGGAAGCAGCTACCTCGGATCTGCCTGGGTCGAAAACGGTACAGGGCTATTCGCTCTCCCCCCTGCTGGAAATAACCAACCGATTGTTCGCCCAGCTCAGGGGGCATCAGGATTTTGTAAAAATCGAGTCCGGCCCGCTCGGTCTCCGTTAGCGGTAACAGCGCGCCCAACCCGAGTGGTCGCAGGCCATAGCGCATTTGCTGTAGCAATTGATCCATCTCGGGTGCAACATTGGCGGACATATAGTCAGGATTCCCAGTTCGTATTAGCCGCTACGTTAACCCAGCGGCAGGTTCGAAGGAAGGCAGGCCCGGTCATGACGAGCCTGGAACCAGCGAGCAACCGGCTTAAGGTCGCTGGTAACGCACCCGAATGCCGTGCTCCATCGAGAACATCAACTCATCCACATGGATCTCGACAGGAAAGAAACAGCCCGAAATCTTGGCGCCCTTGAAACTTGCCCCGTTAAGGTTAGTGCTGGTGAAATCAATACCTCTGATATCCGTATTACGAAAATAACAACCGGACATATCCAGCCCCGCCGCAATCATTCCTCGTAGATCCAGCCCCCTGAGGTCGGAACCACTGAGGTCGCCACTGACACCTTGGCTACGCTGCTGGTTAAATTCATCGATCTTCTCTTCCCGAAGTAGCTGATAAAGAGGATCGTCTTTTATTTGTGGGGTTTCATTAACCATGGTTCACTCCCGTTATCGGTTTGCAGCACATCATTGTGCCGCCAGTACCGTTTTTGCCTGATTAAAGAGCGCTTACGCCTACTTTTAGTGTCGCCTATGTGGCGGCTAACACCAAGTCTGACAACGCTTGCCGTAGCCTACCCTGCAGCGGCATCGGTTGACGCTGCTGTCGGTCAACAAAAACATGGGTAAAAAAGCCATCGGCCGCCGCTTGGGTTTCTTCAGCTTTAAACAGGGCCACTTCGTAGCGTACCGAGCTATTCCCCAGTCGGGCGACCCGAATGCCAACCTCGACCCGATCCGGATAACCCAGTTCGGTATGAAAACGACACCCCGACTCCACCACCAATCCGATGTGCGAACCCTGCTGAATATCGAGACCACCCTGTTCTATCAAATAACGATTCACCGCGGAGTCATAATAGGCGTAATACACCGTATTGTTAAAATGACCATAGCAGTCGTTATCATGCCAGCGACTGGCGAACTCATAGAAAACCGCAAACTGATCCCTGCCGGGAGGGGCTGGTCTTGTCATTACTGGTTACCTGTTGCTACCTCTGAGATCACTTTGTCAGCATAAGCCTCGCCGAACAAGCCCGGCTTGCATCCCGACCACCAATACTGATAATCAATGGATTCGACACACCTGAAGCTAAAGGCAATCTGACACCATGGATAAACAAACCGAAATCGAAGCCGCCGTATTGCGTCGCCTGATCCAACACCTCGACGAACGCAAGGACGTGCAAAATATTGACTTGATGAATCTGGCCGGGTTTTGTCGTAACTGCCTGTCCAAGTGGATGGTTGCGGCGGCTGCGGATGAAGGCGTAGCGCTCGACTACGATCAGGCCAGGGAACGGGTCTATGGCGAGCCCTACAACGATTGGAAAGCCAAATATCAGGGTCAGGCCAGCGCCGAGCAAATAGCGCAGTTCGAAGTAAACCGTCCCAAGGATTAAAACAGCGTCCCTGCCCCTATACTGCTGGTCCCGGGGTAGCAAAAGACTGCGCCACCCCGAGCGCTCGGTTTTAACCCAGTTTGATACCCAGGGCCGCCGCTGCTTTACCGATAAACTTCAGGCTTTGTTCACCGCCAGCTTGCAGCTCTTTTTGTTGGCTATTGTCGGACAGCTGGTCCCAGCCAGCCAATACATTTTCGGGGGTCTGCTCGTCCGGGGCCAGGAATATACCATCGGTTTCATAGATACGAGCACGGGCATACCCCCCGGCACCAGCGCACAGAATCTGCCGTGATGGCGCCTGTTGACAGCACAGCGCCAACAAACCGGCCGACACTGATTCCGGAGTCATCAAGTCAAATACACGTTTGTCGGGAATAAGGTCTTCGGTCATTCGCGTGCCAGCAGCCGGCGCCAAGGTGTTGGTATGGATACCATACTTGGCACCTTCCAGATGCAGGGTGTTCATCAAGCCTACCAGCGCCATCTTGGCAGCTCCGTAGTTGGATTGACCAAAGTTCCCATAAAGACCGCTGGAGGATGCGGTCATGATAATGCGGCCATACTGCTGTTGGCGCATTATTTCCCACACGGCCTTGCAACAATTAACAGAGCCCATAAGGTGAACATCCATCACTGTCTGGAAGTCCTCCAGCGCCATTTTGGAAAAACTCTTATCCCGTAATATACCCGCATTGTTGACCAGGATATCGACCCGTCCCCAGGCATCCATCGCCTGGTTTACCATCGCCTGCACCTCTTCAAACGAAGACACGTTGGCGCCATTGGCAATCGCCTCTCCGCCCTTTTGCTTGATCAACGCAACCACTTCCTGGGCCGCTTCGGAAGAACTTCCGCTACCATCCCGTGCTCCGCCCAGATCGTTGACCACCACTTTCGCGCCGCGTTCAGCCAGCGCCAGGGCATGTGAACGTCCAAGGCCGTTACCCGCCCCCGTTACTATGGCTACCTGGCCATCAAATCTCACCGTCATAAATGTTCTCTCCGCGTTACTGTTCGTTTGCCGTTACCATCATGGTTAACCATTCCGCCACCAGAGCGGGCTTATCCTGGCCACGTATTTCGATGGTGATTTCATTTTTAAAGAGAAACTGCCCGGGGTTCTTTTCCGTTACCTCGAGCAGTTTGGAATGCAGGCGTATTTCACTATCAACCGCTACCGGCTGCAAAAATCGCAGCTTGTCACAACCATAGTTAATCCCCATCACGATGTTCTCCGGCACGATACCCACCGACTCTGAAAGATGAGGAATCATCGACAATGATAAGAACCCATGGGCAATGGTAGAACCAAAAGGGGTCTGTGCCGCTTTTTCCGGATCGACATGAATAAACTGGCTATCCAGCGTGGTGTCGGCAAAATCATTGATGCGCTGCTGGTCGATCAATAGCCAGTCGGAGCTGCCCAGCTCCTGCCCGACATAATTGGACAGCTCGGCTGCCGGTACGGTTTTCAACATGGGTGACCTCCTTGGAATTATTATGAGTTGCGACCCTCCTTGCCATGCTGCAATGGCCAGGGGTACCGGAGCAAGCATTATTAACGAGGTGAATATTACGAGCCAAAAGCGATGCCGACTCTTTTTTGCAATCGACAACGAACCTACCCACAATGGCACAACAATCATAAAAACGAGTACGGAGATCTTTCTATGAGCCTGTCCCTTGGCAGCCCACTCAGCCTTCCCTGCGGCGCCCAGATCAATAACCGAATCGGCAAAAGCGCCATGACCGAGGGTCTGGCCGACGCCGAGGACAATCCGACCCCTGAGCACCTGCGGCTCTATCAACGTTGGTCCGAAGGTGGTGCGGGATTGCATATCACCGGGAATGTCATGATCGACCGTCGCTATCTGGAGCGGGCAGGGAATGTTGTTATCGAGGATGATCGAGCGTTGCAGCAGCTATCCGACTGGGCCAAGGCCGGTACCGTCGGCGGCAACCACCTGTGGATGCAGATCAGCCACCCGGGCCGTCAATGTCCGCGCCTGGTCAATAACCAGCCTCTGTCACCATCCAGCGAGCAGTTGAAACTCCTGGGCAGTTTCTCCCGCCCCCAGGCCATGAACGAAGCTCAGATCGAAGATGCCATCTCACGCTTTGCCCGCACCGCCGAAATAGCCAAAACCGCTGGTTTTACCGGGGTGCAACTGCACTGCGCCCATGGTTATCTGATCAGCCAGTTTTTGTCGCCCCTGACCAATAAGCGTAATGACCAATGGGGCGGTTCGCTGGAGAACCGAGCCCGCTTTGCCCTGCGCGCGGTGCGTGCCGTACGCGACGCAGTCGGTGACAGTTTCCCCGTCGGCGTAAAGCTGAATTCGGCCGATTTCCAGCGCGGCGGTTTCAGCCACGAAGATTCCTTGCAGGTCGCCAGTTGGCTGGAAGAAGCAGGAATTGATCTACTGGAGATCTCCGGCGGCACCTACGAACAGCTGAGCCTGTTAGGTATGGAGCCCAATGAAGTCCGCGAGAGTACCCGCAAACGGGAAGCCTATTTTATCGAGTACGCCACAGCCATGCGCGGTGCTACCAAGGTCCCCCTGATGGTCACCGGGGGCTTTCGTCAACGGGCCGTAATGGAGCAGGCACTGAGCAATGGCGAAGTCGACATGGTAGGGCTGGCCCGGCCCTTCTGCCTCGACCCGGATCTGCCCAGGAAGCTGATCGCCGGAGAGCTGGACGCATTGCCCTGTCACGAACACGACTTAGTACTCGGTAAGGGATGGTTGGGTAATAACAGTCCTCTCGAACTGATTCGAGGCATCAATACTTTTGGTCAGGTCGGCTTTTACTATTGGCAAATTATTCGCCTCGGCGGCGGCCATCACCCTCAGCCCGAACTGGGTGTATGGCGCTCATTCTGGCGCCATACGCTCAACGACTTCCGCCTTAACCAGCGGCGCAAACGGGCCGCCAGCTAGGCTTGCACCCCCAGGGCAAACTGTTCAGGGGGTGACAATATCAAAGGTCGGGTCAAACTTATGCAGCAGTCCAAACAGCTCCTTGACCGCCAGCAGGCTACCATCAATATCGATATCGCCACTGACCAGTGCGCCAAGCGCAGAATTACCCTGCGCAAGACCGTTCAACGTATCGCGGCTCAGGTTCATGGTCGCGTCGGCATCAGGGGCCTGAACTCCGGCACGGTAATTAAGCACACCATTACGTAGCCACATCATGTACTGCTGGTCCGTATCGACAAAGTTCCAGTTGATCGTGATGTCGCTGTCCTCCGCCTCGGCGGCATTGAGCTGAACGGCCATATAGTCGAAGAACATGTCCACTGTCATGGCGGCTACGATATCGGCTGAAGCGGTTCCTCTGGAAGAAAACTCGATGACGCCCACGCGCAATTCCTGGGCACCGGTCAGATAAAAGTTGCGCCAGGGACCACTCTCTGCCTGAAACCCCATCTGTTCATAGCACTGGGCCAGCATGTCCCTGGCCGCTCGATTATCCGGATCAGCAAACACCAGCTTGTTGAGTACGGTGGCGGCAAACCGGTATTCTCCCTGCTCGATATCAACTTGGGCCTTTGCCATAACGGCCTCGGCACCGCCCATATAGTCGACATATTTCTTCGACTCAGCCTCCGGCGGCAAGGGGTTCAGGTTCGCCGGATTGCCATCGAACCAGCCCAGATAATACTGATACACCGCCTTCACATTATGACTGAGGGTGCCGTAATAGCCCCGATTCGCCCATTCCCGGGCCAATGCGGGCGGTAATTCCAGTTGCTCTGCTATCTCCCGGGGGGTATATCCCCGGTTGGCATAATGCAGGGTTTGATCGTGGATAAACTTGTACAGGTCGCGCTGTTTCTCCAACAGATCGGTGACATCCTGATTACCCCAGACGGGCCAATGGTGACTGCCAAACATCAGCTCGCTGTGCGGCGCATATTTTTGAATGACCTGATCGAGATACTTAGCCCAGTTGAGGGAATCCCTCACCTTGGCACCGCGCAGGGTGTACAGGTTATGCATGGTGTGATTGACCTCCTCGGCGATCATTAACGCCTTGAAACCCGGGAAGAAAAACACCATTTCCGAAGGTGCTTCGGTACCGGGCATCAGAAAGAATTCAATCTCCACACCATCGAGGGTAAGCCGGGTACCACTCTGCTCAATCTCCCGGGTCGGATTAATCAGGGTAAAGGTTCCCATCGCTACCGACTTTCCCAACCCCGAACCCACATAGCCAGTCGGCCCTTCGGGTAACAGGCTACCAAACATATAACTGGCTCGTCGGGTCATAGCCGCACCGGCCAGTACATTTTCTGCGATCGCATGCTCCATTAATTCGGCCGGGACAATCACCGAGACTTCACCCTCATCCACCTGCTGCTGGCTAACCACCCCTTTGATACCGGCGAAATGATCAATATGGCTATGAGTAATGATGACACTGCGCACCGGCTTCTTACCCAGATGCTCGTAGACCAGCTCCATGCCGGCTTGCGCCGTCTCCTTGCTGGTAAGGGGATCAATCACCAGATAACCACTGTCGCTTTCGATAATCGACATCACTGCCAGGTCATACCCTCGCACCTGATAGATTCCTTCGGCAACCCGGTACAACCCGTAGTCATTATTTAGCTTGGCCTGACGCCACAGGCTCGGGTTAACGGTATCCGGTGCATCCCCCTCAATAAAAGCAAAGCGATCCATGTTCCAGGTATCCGCCGGGGTTTGGGTTGGCGCTATCACCAGGCTATCGGGTCGGGCAATCAGGCCCTTGCCAATCCGATCAAAATCCCTTGTATCCTGCCAATTCAGACCTTCGACATGATTGCGGTTAGCTGCCATCGTCGCCTGGCTGGCTTCTGACAATGACACTTCAGGCAAACTGTCGTCACTGCAGCCGCCAAGAGCAGCGAGCAACGGAAGAAGCAGGCCAGCGAAAGCCATTCGTGAGGTCATGTTGGGAATCTCCTGATTTTTATTCTGATTCTAAAGGGCTATTGGCAATTAGTGAGCCTAAACCTTATTCCTATACTGCATCAGACCAGAAGCACTGGGTCGATACAAGTGGGGTTAAATCAAGCTTGACCCTGATGTGTACTTCAGGGTTTATACTGCCTCCATGGTCTTGCAATGGATCCCATCATGCTAAAAATTGGACAACTGGCGCAGCAGGGCGAGGTGAGTGTGCCCACCCTGCGATATTACGAATCCCAGGGGTTGCTGGAACCCCCGACCCGAGCCGCTAACGGCTATCGGCTGTACGCCGAAGAGGCCCTGCAACGGGTACGATTTATTCGCCGCTCTCAGGGACTGGGCTTCTCCTTAAAGGAGATCGAGGAGTTACTGTTGTTGCAGGTCGATGCCAGTCAACACAGCTGCCGGGAGGTCAAACAGGTCGCCGAAGACAAACTGGGCCAGGTTCGACAGCGAATCGATGAGTTACAACAGATCGAACGCGCGCTGGAAACCCTGGCGGATAAATGTTGCGGCGGTCCGGAGGTCGCGGCTGGTTGTTCAATTCTGCGCGAACTCAGCGGTCAGGCCACTTCTGCTTCCGGGGATCATAACCCTTCAACACGGCTAAATAGAGACACCGACTCATGATTGAATTTGCCAGTAACTTCGTTATGTTGTTCTCCGATGCTGCACTCTGGTTATTGCTCGGTTTACTGTTTGCCGGATTGCTCAAAGTCTGGATGCCGACCCAGTGGATGCAAACCCACCTGAGCAAGGAAGGCGGTGGCTCGGTGGTCAAGGCTGCTCTGTTGGGGGCGCCCTTACCACTCTGCTCCTGTGGCGTTATTCCGGCTGCGTTAGGGATACGTAGGGCTGGTGCATCCAAGGGCGCCACCGTCTCCTTTTTGATCTCCACCCCGGAAACCGGGGTTGATTCCATTGCCGTCACCTACGCCCTGCTGGGACCACTAATGGCAGTGGTTCGGCCCATTGCCGCTATTTTGAGTGCCATCACCGCCGGCCTGCTAGCGGGCGTCAGTGCCGGTGTCATAAAACAAGAAAGCACCACAGGCTGTTGCAGTAAGGGGCATTGCGCAACCGATACGCCATCGACCCCATCGAATGAAACCATGGGCCAACGCATAGCTAGCGGGCTGCGCTTCGGCTTTGTCGATATCCTCAATGATATTGCCAGTTGGATGCTGCTGGGGTTGCTGTTTGCCGCGGCCATCGCTACCTGGGTACCCACCGAGACCATCAGCCAATGGGGCAGCGGCTTGCCCGCCATGGCTATGATGATTTTGATCGGCATCCCGATGTATGTCTGCGCTACCGCCTCTACCCCTATCGCCGCGGGCCTGTTACTGGCGGGTATTTCTCCCGGCACCGTGCTGGTATTTATGCTGGCAGGTCCTGCCACCAATATTTCTACGATTGCTGTAGTACGGCAAGAGCTAGGAACGCGAGCATTACTCGCTTATCTTGGTAGCGTGACAGGCGTCGCTGTCCTGTGCGGCCTGACTCTCGATGCGCTACTCAGTCAGTCGTTGTTGCCCGAGGCAATGGATGCACATAACAGCTCCTTTCTTCCCTCCACACTCAATGTGATTGCATCCGGCTTGCTGGCCCTGCTCTTTGCCAACACCCTGTGGCAACAATTCAAGGGTTCCTTCACGGCTGAGCGTTAACTTATACTGAACCAAATTCATGGATGAAAGGTTCCGCTACATGCGCGGTCAGTTTTTACTGCTGGAAGCTCTGGTGCTTCTGGCTCTATGTTTGCCTATTAACCTTCGTGCCGAGCCCCTGACCTTTGCCGTTATACCCAAAGCCATCGATAACCCCTTTTTTGACCAGGTCAGGAAAGGCTGCGAGCAGGCGGCGGCAGAACTAGGCGTAGTGTGCCGCTTTATCGGTTCCAAAGGGCTCGATATCCGGCAACAAAATCGGCTGATAGAGCAGCAGGTAGATAACAACGTCGATGGTATTGCCATTGCCGTCGCGGGTTCTGGCTTTCTCGTCACCCACAGCATGCAAAAAGTACTCGAGGCGGATCTCCCCATAGTCACCTTCGATTCCGATTTCTCCGCGCAGGACCTGCTACGCTACCCGAATCTGCGCCAGGCCTATATTGGTACCAACAATTACGCGCTTGGCCAGGCGATGGGGGCTGAGATCCTTAAGCAGCGGCCTCAGGGGGGGACCCTCTGCATCATCTCGGGGCATTCCCTGTCGCCTAATATGCAGCAACGTATCGATGGCCTGCGCGATTCATTACAGGGCCACAGGTACCCGGGTCCCAGCGCCCGATTAGATACCGCGTTTTGGCAAGAATCACCTCGCTGTCCCATGTTCAGCCGGGATAATATCCCCCGCTCATTGCAACTGACCGAATTTGCTTTACGCAGCCATAGCAACCAGCCCGATCAACTCGACACGCTGGCCATTCTGGGCAGCTGGCCACAGTCCAGTGCCCAGGATTACCTGAATCGGATTGCGCCTTACAGGAATGCCATTGCCAAGCGTGAACTGATCCTGGTCGCCGGGGACACCATGCCCCAGCAACTGGATATTTTAAAACAGGGCGGTGCCCATGCGAATGTTGGCCAAAGCCCTTACGAAATGGGCCGACATGCAATCTATACCCTTTATCGCATCGCCCGGGGGGAACCCTATAAACGGGTGATACACACCCCGATAACCCTCTGCCATCCCGACACCGTTTCCCGTTGTACCCTCTCCCAACAAAAAAGCCCCGCCCGGTAGATACCGAACGGGGCTGATCCTTGCCTGGGTCGAGTTACTGGCCCAGGTAGTCGTTGATGATTTTTTGAATGGTGCCATCTTTGTGCATGGCATCGACCGCGCTCTGCAGTTTTGCTACCACCTCATCCGGGGTGCTCTTGTTCAAGCCCAGATACAGATCCACCTTGTCAAAGGTCAGCACCTGCTTGATGCCCTTGACGTTTTCCTGAGTGGCCAGGAAGCGGCCGGAGAAACTGTTGGCAGCCCAAAGGTCAATTTTACCCGCCGCCAGTTTTCGGGCGTTAAGGTTATCGGAAGCGGCTTGCTTGATCTCAAGTCCCTGCTCCAGCAAATATTCGGTCAGCGCGTCACCCTTATAGCCGCCAACCACATAGTTCTTGGCATCCTCCAGGGAAGATAACTGAATGCCGCTCCCTTCGCGGGCGAAAAATACCCACTCATCGGGAGCCAGAGGGCCCACCCACTTAAACAGGGGTTCACGTTCTTCACTACGCACCATGGAGAAGACACCGTACTTTTCACTTTCCAGGGCTTTTTTGTAGATACGAGCCCAGGGGAAACGCAATGTTATTTTGTGATTGACCTTGGCCCGCTTAAACACCTCTCGTACGATACGTACGGAGATGCCATCGATGTCACGATCCTTGGCGTAATTACTGCCATTCAGAGAAAAATTATAGGGAGGAAAGTTCTCGGTCTGAAGCGATAACTTATAATCAGCTACCGCCGATGTACCAATAAACAGCAGTCCCCAGACAGCCCATACCAACCGCTTCATACTTCCCCCACCTATATTATTTGTAATACAAATCTGATCCCCCTTTTTTACCCCTATTCAGGAAGATCAGCAACCGTCCTTTGGTGAAAGATGGGAAAATTCTGCGCAGGTCGTTCAAATACTGAACATTCAACGAAAAAAGGCGACCTAAAGCCGCCTTTTCCTCCTTCCGATCATCTACGCTCAGGCGATTTCAGGATCCAGCTCGCCGCTCTGATAACGATCGAACATGGTATCGAGGCTGTCGACTTTGATCCTGGAAGCGTTGCCCGCGGTTCCGAAGGCTTCGTAACGCGCGAGACAAATTTCGGTCATCGCTTTGGTGGTTTCCTTCAGGTATTTGCGCGGATCGAATTCGGCCGGATTATTGGCCAGAAAACGTCGCACGGCACCGGTAGATGCCAGGCGCAAATCCGTATCGATATTGACCTTGCGGACACCGTGCTTGATGCCTTCACAAATCTGCTCAACAGGAACCCCATAGGTTTCCGGAATTTCGCCGCCAAACTCATTGATCACCTTAAGCCACTCCTGAGGCACCGAACTGGAACCGTGCATCACCAGATGGGTTCCCGGGATGCGATCATGAATCGCTTTAATACGATCAATCGCGAGAATATCCCCGGTGGGTGGACGGGTAAACTTGTAAGCCCCATGGCTGGTTCCGCAAGCGATGGCCAGGGCATCGACGCCGGTGGATTTAACAAAATCGGCGGCTTCATCGGGGTCGGTCAGCATCTGTTCATGGCTCAGGGTGCCTTCTGCACCAACACCATCTTCTTCACCCGCTTGTCCGGTCTCCAGAGAACCCAGGCAGCCCAGCTCGCCCTCTACTGAAACGCCGCAGGCGTGCGCCATCTCGACGGTACGACGCGTTACATCCACGTTGTATTCATAGCTGGAAGGCGTTTTACCGTCGTCCATCAGGGAGCCATCCATCATCACGGAGGAGAAACCCAGCTGAATAGAACGCTGACAAACGGTTGGTGAAGTGCCGTGATCCTGGTGCATACACACCGGAATATGGGGAAACTCCTCAATAGCTGCCAGTATCAGGTGACGCAGGAAAGGGGCTCCGGCATATTTGCGGGCACCGGCAGAGGCCTGAACAATAACCGGGCTATCGGTGCGATCGGCCGCTTCCATGATGGCGCGCATCTGTTCCAGATTGTTGACGTTGTACGCTGGGACACCGTAACCGTACTCGGCGGCGTGATCGAGCAATTGACGCATGCTTACTAAAGCCATGATATTTCCTCAAACTATCGTTAGTAATCGGTAGCACAGATCGAATCTGCGATAAAAAAGAGGTCGAGGGGCGCGTTAGCCGCGCGCGCGCTCCTCCAGTATAGCCACTGCGGGAAGGGTTTTTCCTTCCACAAATTCCAGGAAAGCACCGCCACCCGTGGAGATATAGGAAACCCTGTTAGCGATGCCGTATTTATCGACCGCCGCCAGGGTATCGCCGCCGCCCGCAATCGAAAAAGCCTCGCTACCAGCGATGGCCAAGGACATCGCTTTGGTGCCCTCACCAAACTGGTCAAACTCGAACACCCCGACCGGGCCATTCCAGATAATGGTGCGCGCATCTTTCAAGCTGTTAGCAAACAGTTCGGCGGTCTTCGGGCCGACATCGAAGATCATATCATCCTCAGTGACAGCGTCCGTGGACTTGAGTTCGGCATCGGCATCTTCGGCAAAGGCCTTACCGGTCACCACATCAACGGGCATGGGAATATCCACTTTTTCCAGCAATGCCTTGGCCTGTGGAATCAAATCTTCCTCGCATAATGATTTACCCACTGGTTTACCGGTCGCCGCCAGGAAGGTGTTGGCGATCCCCCCCCCAACAATCAGTTGGTCGACCACCGTCGACAGGCTCTCTAACACGGTCAGCTTGGTCGATACCTTGGATCCACCCACAATGGCGACCACTGGACGCCGGGGATTATCCAGAGCCTTACCCAAGGCATCCAATTCGGCCGCCAGCAGGGGACCCGCACAGGCAACCGGGGCAAATTTGGCAACCCCGTGAGTCGATGCCTGAGCACGATGAGCCGTACCAAAAGCGTCCATAACGAAAATATCACACAGCCCGGCATAGGCTCGGGAAAGGGTTTCTTCGTCTTTCTTTTCACCCGCGTTAAAGCGAACATTTTCCAGCAATACGAGTTCGCCTTCTGCTACCTCCACACCCTCGAGGTAATTGGCTTCCAGGCGCACAGCACAACCAAGCAGTTTAGCCAGATGATTGGCGACCGGCTGCAGGGAAAATTCTTGCGCAGGTTCGCCTTCATTCGGGCGCCCCAGATGAGACATCACCATCACTCTGGCACCTGAGGCCAGGGCCTTTTTAATGGTCGGCAGCGCCGCTCGAATACGAGCATCCGAGGTGACCTGGCCATCCTTTACCGGAACATTGAGGTCTTCTCGGATCAGCACGCGTTTACCGGCCAGGTCCAGCTCGCTCATTTTAATTACGGACATCGGAAACTTCCTTTCATTACTCGGTTTAAGAGGAAACAGGGGGATTATTCAGGGCCGCGTGCAGCCAGTGGGCGGCAACATCGAGCATTCTATTGCTGTAACCCCATTCATTATCAAACCAGGCCACCAGCTTGACCATACGCTGACCACTGACCCGGGTTTGGGTGCCATCGATGGTGGCCGAATGCCGATCATGGTTAAAATCGACCGACGCCAGAGGTTCATCACTGTAGCCTAACAGGCCATGTAAGCTTCCACGACTGGCCTGCTGCAACAGCCGGTTCAACTCGCAGGCATCAATGTCAGTGGCCAGGTTCAGGGTCACATCCATCAACGACACATTACTGGTGGGCACCCGCATATGCAGTGCCTGAAAACGGCCAGAAAGCTCGGGTAACAGCCGGTCAATGCCCAGCGCCAGTCCGGTATCGATGGGCACGATGGACTGCATGGCGCTACGCGCCAAACGCAGATCGCTGTGGTGCCTGGAATCAATTACCGGCTGGTCATTCATCGCCGAGTGGATGGTGGTAATCATGCCCTGTTCAATGCCCAGCTGTTCATGCAGCAACCGCAACACAGGAACAATACCATTGGTGGTGCAAGACGCATTGGAGACCACCCGTTGTTCAGCCCCCAGCAGATTCTCGTTGAACCCGTACACCACGGTGGCATCGACTGAGCCTGCGGTGGGTCGCGAGATCAACAAGCGCCCGGCACCGCTGTCGAGGTGGCGCTGGGCATGAACCCGATCCGGACAGGTGCCGGTGCATTCCAGCACCAGATCAACCCCCAGTTCCTGCCAGGGCAGCCGCGCCGGGTTCTCTTCGTTGAAGACCTGAATACGATCGCTACCAATCTGTAATCCACCCTGGGACTGCTCGACGGGCAAGGGGAAGCGGCCATGAGTGGTGTCATAGCGGGTCAGGTAAGTCACCGTGTCGATATCGGACAGCTCATTGATGGCCACAGGTTGCAGGCGATCACGGTAGCCGCATTCGTACAGTGCACGGAGAATGCACTGGCCGATACGGCCATAACCATTGATGGCGATTCGATAGCTCATCAGTCGACCGACAACAGTTCCTCGGACAGGCTGACCAGATTGTCGGCAGTGAAACCAAATTCACGGAACAGATCTGCTGCGGGAGCCGACTCACCAAAGCTGGTCATGCCCAGCACTCGACCATCGAGGCCTACATACTTGTACCAGAAGTCCGCATGACCCGCTTCGATCGCAACCCGTGAAGACACTTCCAGAGGCAGTACAGAGAGTTTGTACTCGGCATCCTGTTCATCGAAACGTTCGGTACAGGGCATCGATACCACTCGCACCTTGGCACCTTTGGCACGGAGCTGTTCGGCACCGGCTAACGCCAGTGAGACCTCGGAGCCGGTCGCGATCAGAATCAGTTCCGGTGTGCCTTCACAGTCGCTGAGGATATAGCCCCCGCGCTCCACGTTCGCCAGCTGAGCGGCATCACGAGGCTGGTGAGGCAGGTTCTGACGGGAAAAGATCAGCGCGGAAGGACCATCGGCCCGCTCCACGGCGCTCTTCCAGGCAACAGCGGATTCGACGGTGTCGCAGGGGCGCCAGGTATTCATGTTCGGCGTGGTGCGCAGGCTGGTCAGCTGCTCGATGGGCTGGTGCGTCGGGCCATCTTCGCCGAGACCAATGGAGTCGTGGGTAAAGACAAAGATGCTGCGCTGTTTCATCAACGCCGCCATGCGTACCGCATTGCGAGCGTATTCCATAAAGATCAGGAAGGTAGCGCCATAAGGTACAAAGCCACCGTGCAGCGCGATGCCGTTCATGATCGCACTCATGCCAAACTCACGGACCCCGTAAAACAGGTAGTTACCGCTGGCATCCTTGCTCTCGATGCCCTTGCAACCGCTCCACAGCGTCAGGTTGGAACCGGCCAGGTCGGCGGAACCGCCCAGCAGCTCGGGCAACAGGGGACCAAAGGCATTCAGGGTATTCTGCGAGGCTTTCCGGCTGGCGATGGTGGCGCCTTCTTGCTGGCACTGCTCAATATAGGACTGAGCCTTGGCCGAGAAATCGGCGGGTAGATCGCCTTTGCTACGGCGCAGGAATTCACTGGCCAGCTCGGGATAAGCGCTTTGATAAGCGGCAAAGGCCTCATTCCACTGCGCTTCACGCTCCGCACCGGCTTGACGAGCATTCCACTGTTCATAAAGATCGGCCGGCACTTCAAAGGGGCCGTGCTGCCAGCCCAGACGTTCGCGGGTCAGGGCGATCTCATCGTCACCCAGAGGAGCACCGTGGCAATCCTCTTTACCTTCCTTGTTAGGCGAACCAAAGCCAATAACGGTTTTGCAGCAGATCAGGGTCGGCTGGTCGGTATTTCCCTTGGCCTGTTCAACCGCTGCTGCAATGGCGTCGGCGTCATGACCATCCACCGCTGGAATGACCTGCCAACCATAAGATTCGAAGCGCTTCGGCGTATCGTCGGTAAACCAGCCCTCGACTTCACCATCGATCGAGATGCCGTTGTCGTCGTAGAACGCAATCAGTTTGCCCAGACCAAGGGTACCGGCCAGGGAGCAGACTTCGTGGGAAATGCCTTCCATCAGGCAACCATCACCCAGGAACACATAGGTGTTGTGGTCAACAATACTGTGGCCTTCACGGTTGAATTGAGCGGCCAGCGCTTTTTCCGCGATCGCCATACCCACACCATTGGCAATACCCTGACCCAGAGGGCCGGTGGTGGTCTCAATGCCTGGTGCATAACCATATTCCGGATGTCCGGCGGTTTTGGAGTGTAGCTGACGGAAATTCTTCAGGTCGTCGATGCTGAGGTCATACCCGGTCAGATGGAGCAACGAGTAGATCAGCATGGAGCCATGCCCATTGGAGAGCACGAAACGGTCTCGGTTGGCCCAGTCTGGATTCGCCGGATTGTGCTGCAGGTAATCACCCCACAGGACTTCAGCGATATCGGCCATGCCCATAGGGGCTCCGGGGTGTCCACTTTTGGCTTTTTGCACGGCATCCATGCTTAAAGCACGGATGGCATTGGCTCGCAGGCGACGGGAAGACATAAAGGGTAGGCTCCTGTAAGGAATGGGAGGTAGAACCATAGGGAAAATTGGGGCGGTATTTTCCCCTTTATTGCAGGCGGCAGCAATGAATTGAACAAAAAAATAGCAGCTTTACTGCTCTTCATCAGCTTAGTGTCCTGATAATCATCGGGCTTAAGGCTATATCAAAATATTTTGATATAGATATTGCTCGATTCTAAGTCCGCTGCTATTCTTCGCTCCATGCTAGCCTGCCCCACCAAAAACGATCCATCACTCGACCCCTTTGCTCCCCTCGCCCAGCTTTGCAAAGCGAGCTCGGACCCATTACGCCTGCAAATTTTGCGCGTATTGCAGAGCAATTCGTTTGGTGTGCTGGAGCTGTGCTCGATCTTCGATGTCAAGCAATCGGGAATGAGCCACCACCTTAAGGTGCTGGCCAACGCTGGTCTGGTAGATACCCGGCGCGAAGGCAACTCGATCTTTTACCGCCGCGCACTGACCAGCCCAGACCAGTTGGGGAATGAACTGCGAGCGGCTCTATTCAAGAGTCTCGATGCCGTTGAGCTAAGCCCCCAAACCCGCGATCAGGTACAGGCGATTCATCTACTGCGTTCACAAAGTTCACGTGAGTTCTTTGCCCGCCACGCGGAGCAGTTTCGCCAGCAACAGGAATTGATTGCCGATTATTCTCAATATGCCGGTAGTGCTCGCGACCTGCTGCTGGGAGATGACCTGAACGAAGCCGCAACCGCCATTGAGATCGGCCCTGGTGAAGGCGCTTTCCTGGCTGAACTCAGCCCCCGCTTCCACCAGATCTATGCCATCGATAATGCCCGGCCGATGCTGGATCAAGCCCAGGCGTTTGCCCAGCAGGCGAACTTAAACAATATCGAATTTATTCTGGGGACCACCGCAGACGCTTTGAAAGGGAATCTGCGGGTCGATGCCATCGTGATCAATATGGTGCTCCACCATGTGGCCTCCCCGGCAGAGTTAATTGAAGATGCGGCTACACTGCTTAAACCCGGTGGCCGATTAGTAATTACCGATCTCTGCTCTCACGACCAGAACTGGGTGCGTGAGGCCTGCGGCGATCTGTGGCTCGGTTTCGAGCCCGAAGAATTTACCGGTTGGGCGCAGCGCGCCGGGCTGGTTGCCGGTGACAGCCTCTATCAGGGGCAGCGCAACGGTTTTCAGCTACAGGTGCGCCGATTCAACAAACCCGCACCGCTTTATCAACAGCAAACTGCCTAGATACAGGACAACGCAATGAGCGAATATTCCCTTTTTACTTCCGAATCGGTTTCTGAAGGCCATCCCGATAAAATGGCCGACCAGATCTCCGATGCCATTCTCGATGCCATCATCAAAGATGACCCCCACGCACGTGTAGCGGTCGAAACTCTGGTCAAAACCGGCATGGCGGTCGTGGCAGGTGAAGTACGCACCTCGACCTATGTCGACCTGGAAGATGTCGTGCGCGATGTCATTCTCGATATCGGCTATACCAGCTCCGACGTCGGTTTCGATGGCGCATCCTGTGCGGTTCTGAACGCCATCGGCAAGCAGTCCCACGACATCGCCATAGGCGTCGACGAAGGGGATAGTAAAGATCTCGGTGCCGGTGATCAGGGCCTGATGTTTGGTTATGCTACCAACGAAACTGACGTGCTGATGCCAGCCCCCATTTTCTATTCGCACCGCCTGGTTGAGCGTCAGGCTCAGCTACGCAAAAAGGGTGTATTGCCCTGGTTAAGACCCGACGCCAAGAGCCAGGTCACCCTGCGTTACGATGCAGGCAAACCGGTTGCCATTGAAGCCGTTGTCCTGTCTACCCAGCACGATGCCGATATCAAGCAGGAAGATCTGCGCGAAGCCGTGCTGGAAGAGATCATCAAGCCGGTATTACCGGCCGAATGGCTGCACAAGGACACCCAGTTCCACATCAACCCCACCGGTCAGTTCATCATCGGTGGTCCGGTTGGCGACTGTGGTCTTACCGGGCGCAAGATTATCGTCGATACCTACGGCGGCGCCGCTCGTCACGGTGGTGGGGCGTTTTCTGGCAAGGATCCATCCAAGGTTGACCGTAGTGCTGCCTATGCCGGTCGTTACGTGGCCAAAAATATTGTCGCCGCAGGCCTGGCCGATCGTTGCGAGATTCAGGTCTCTTATGCCATCGGCGTCGCCGAGCCAACCTCAATTGCCATCAACACCTTTGGTACCGGCAAGCTGACCGATGAGGCGATCAGCACCCTGGTTCGAGAGCACTTCGACCTGCGCCCTCAGGGCCTGATAGACATGCTCGATCTGCGCCGTCCGATCTATCGCCCAACCGCGGCCTACGGTCACTTTGGTCGTGAAGGCGAGAACTTCACCTGGGAAAACACCGACAAAGCTGCCGAGCTTGCCAAGGCCCTTTAATACTCTCTTTTTTCAGCCGGTCGCCCTGGTGGCCGCTGCGCTCAACACAGGAGTTATTCCATGAGCAGTTTCACCGATTACAAAGTTGCCGATATGTCCCTCGCCGAATGGGGTCGTAAAGAGATCGATATTGCCGAAACCGAAATGCCGGCGCTGATGGCTCTGCGGGCCAACCACGCAGGCAACAAACCTTTGGCAGGTGCCCGCATCATGGGCTGCATTCATATGACCATCCAGACTGCTGTATTGATCGAAACATTGATCGAACTGGGTGCCGAAGTGCGCTGGTCCTCCTGCAATATCTTCTCGACCCAGGATCACGCCGCCGCCGCGATCGCCGCCGCCGGCATTCCGGTGTTTGCCTGGAAAGGCGAAACCGAGGAAGAATTCTGGTGGTGCATCGAGCAAACCGTACAGAAAGACGGTGCCGACTGGGGCGCCAATATGGTCCTCGACGATGGCGGTGACCTGACCCAGATCCTGCACGAGAAGTACCCCGAAGTGCTGGCCAATTGCCACGGTATCTCCGAGGAAACCACCACCGGCGTGCACCGCTTGCTGGAGATGCTGGAGGAAGGTTCACTCAAGGTGCCGGCGATTAACGTCAACGATTCCATCACCAAGAGCAAGAACGACAACAAATACGGCTGCCGTCACAGCCTGAACGATGCCATCAAGCGTGGTACCGATCACCTGCTGTCCGGTAAAAAAGCCCTCGTCGTCGGTTATGGCGATGTAGGTAAAGGGTCTGCTGCATCCCTGCGTCAGGAAGGCATGATTGTGTGCGTCACCGAGATTGACCCGATCTGTGCCATGCAGGCCTGTATGGATGGTTTTGAGGTGGTGTCCCCCTATATTGATGGCGTTAATACCGGCGAACTTTCGTGCATCAACACTCAGCTGATGGGCAAAACCGACCTTATTGTGACCACAACAGGCAACACCAATGTGTGCGATAAGAACATGCTGCAAGCCCTGAAAAATGGTGCGGTGGTCTGCAACATCGGTCACTTCGATAACGAGATCGATACCGCTTATATGCGAGACAACTGGGAGTGGGACGAGGTCAAGCCCCAGGTCCACAAAATCTACCGCGACCGCACCAACAAAGATCACCTGATTCTTTTGTCCGAAGGACGCCTGGTCAATCTGGGCAACGCCACAGGTCACCCTTCTCGTATTATGGATGGATCGTTCGCCGACCAGGTGCTGGCCCAGATCTATCTGTGGGAAGCCAAGTTTGCCGACCTGCCTGAAGCCGAGCGCAGCGCCAATATCTACGTTAAGGTTCTGCCCAAGAAACTGGACGAAGAGGTCGCTCGCCATATGGTTGAGGGCTTTGGCGGTGTCTTGACTCGCCTGACGGACACCCAGGCCGAGTACATCAATGTCGATGTCGAAGGTCCCTACAAGAACGACGATTACAAATACTAAAAATTGATGTCAGAGGCGGTAGCTTGGCTACTGCCTACTGCCGCAAAACCGCGTATAAAAGACCATAGAATGAATACACAAAACCGTTTTAGTAAGCGCTACAGCTTTGAGTTTTTCCCTACCAAGACCGAAGCCGGAGCGGAAAAGCTGCTTGCCACAGCCCAGCAACTGGCCCGCTATGAACCCGATTTCTTTTCGGTCACCTATGGTGCCGGGGGGTCCACTCGCGATCGTACCATCGACGCCGTAATCGGTACCCAAACCGCGACGGGAGTACCTACGGCGCCTCACCTTTCCTGCGTGGGCGACAACAAGCAGGAAATCATCGAGCTGCTGGATCACTACAAGGCGAATAATATTAACCGTATTGTTGCGCTGCGAGGCGACCTGCCTTCCGGTATGGGCTTGTCCAGCAGCGAGCTGCGCTACGCCAACGAACTCGTGAGCCTGATTCGCGAACACAGTGGTGACCATTTTGAAATCGAAGTGGCTGCCTATCCTGAGATGCATCCGCAAGCTGCCAATTTCAAACAGGATCTACTCAATTTCAAACGCAAAGTCGAAGCAGGCGCCGACGCGGCCATTACCCAGTACTTTTTCAGCGCCGATAGCTACTTCCACTTTGTCGATCGCTGCGAATCTCTTGGTATCAATATCCCCATCATGCCGGGCATCATGCCAATCACCAACTACTCCAAGCTGTCCCGATTCTCCGAGTCTTGCGGCGCCGAAATTCCTCGCTGGGTTCGTAAACAACTGGAAGCCTACGGCGACGATATCGACTCCATACAGAGGTTCGGAGAAGAGGTGGTAACGCGCATGTGCGAACGACTGTTGCAAGGCGGCGCACCCGGTCTGCACTTTTATACCCTTAACCAGGCCGCTCCCAGCCTGGCTATCTGGGAAAACCTGAAGCTTGGCGAACGCCGCTAACCATATTGACCGGCTTCCTTCAGGGCCGGTCAACCTCACCCCAGACAAGCTGTGACTTTGTCACATTCCCTGTTGCTCGATCCGACTATACTTTTGCGGTCGGGACATGCCATGCAAAGGACGTATTCCCCGACACCTTTTTATGACGACAACCGGAGTGTACGCCTATGAAACCTCGTTCCCTTCTGCTCAGCTTCTGCGCTGCCAGTATCCTGACCACCCCCATCACCACGCAAGCGGATGAGACGAACCCCAACATCGTTCACCGCCAGGGCATCTACAAAATTGCTGGCGGGCATATGACGTCGCTCAAATCCATACTGGCGCTGGGTTTTGAAGCCCCGGCCGATGTCAGTTTCCATGCCCAGGGCATTATGGATGCCTTCTCTCATATGGGTAATTCCTTCCCTCCGGGCTCTGACAAGGGACAAACCCGTGCTCGTAAGGAGATCTGGGAGGATATGGATACCTTTAAACAGCGCGGTAAAGATGCCTATGCTGCGGCGCAAGCCCTCAGAGATTCGGCCGGTGACCGCTCAGCCGAATTAGGCGCCTTTAAAAAAATGGCCAAGGCCTGTAAAGCCTGTCACGACGATTTCCGGAAGAAAAAATAACGCTGTTGATCCAAACTCGCGGTGGCCTAATCGCCGCCTCTTGCGCTAATACTTGAGAATCTGGCTATGACACCTGATGTGCCCACCTGGGATCTGCCCACTCGCCTGTTCCACTGGCTGCTGGTGATTCTGATCGCCAATGCCTGGGTCACCTGGAAATGGGGCGACATCAATATGCTCTGGCATATGTGGAATGGCTACTCATTACTGACGCTGATTGTATTCAGACTGCTCTGGGGCATCTGGGGCAGTAGTACGGCTCGCTTTACCCAGTTTATTCGCGGTCCAAAACAGATCATTGCTTATCTTAAACGGAGCTTTCAGCGTGAACATCCCCGGTATCTGGGTCATAACCCGGCCGGGGCATTATCCGTCGTCCTGCTTTTGAGCCTGGTCGGTATCCAGGGCAGTTTCGGTCTCTTCACCAGTGACGATATTCTGGTTGAAGGCCCCCTCGCCTATCTGGTCAGTACGGAAGTTCAAGAGTGGTTAGCCGGCTGGCATCGACAAGGCTTTTACATCATTTTAGCCGTCGTCGGTTTGCACATACTAGCGGTCCTTGGTCATCTATTACTGGCCAGGGACAACCTGGTCCGCCCGATGATCAACGGTAAAAAGTCCCCTTCCCAGGTGCCAGATGGCGAAATGGCTCAGATCGCACCGCTCTGGTTGGCGGCACTGACACTGACACTAGCCGCCGGGCTCGTTTGGCTAGGCGTGAATATCTGGACCTGGTGACTCCCGGCACTGGCAGGCTCGTGTTATGCTCGCGGCAACTCTGGCAGCACCATCCACTATGAGAAATCCACGCATCTACCTACCTCAACCCCTTAGCGTTGAGTCCGAACTGCAATTGAACGACGAGGCCGCCAATCATGTCGCCCGCGTCCTGCGCATGAAATCCGGCGATCCTCTGGTTCTGTTCAATGGCGAGGGAAACAGCTACCAGGCCCGTGTTGTCAACGTGGACAAACGCCGGGTCAGGGTAACGATCGAAAACCTGCTGGCATCAACCGCCGACGGCAACTTGAAAATCATGCTCGGGCAGACACTATCGAGAGGTGATCGCATGGACTGGGCGATCCAGAAAGCCACGGAAATGGGCGTTACCGACATTCAACCCCTGTTCAGCGAACGCTGTGAAGTTAAACTCAATGCCGAGCGGGCCAGCAAACGGGTCGCGCACTGGCAACAGGTTGCCATTAGTGCCTGTGAGCAATGCGGACGAAACCGGGTACCTCGAATAGGTAGCCCGCAAGCGATTGAAAACTGGATCGACGATCAGGATTCCGACCTTAAACTGGTGCTGCACCATCGCACCGATCAAGCACTGGATTCTCACCGCAAACCCGACTCGGTCTCGCTCCTTATAGGTCCTGAAGGCGGCTTGACCCAGCCCGAGATCGAGCGAGCTCAGGCAGCTGGATTCCAGGCCACAGCGCTCGGTCCCAGAGTGCTTCGTACCGAGACGGCACCGATCGCAGCGCTCAGCTTAATCCAGTATCTTTGGGGTGATATTTAACGGTTGCAGGGTAATCTGTCGCCGGGCCTATAGAGACAACTGTCAATCACCAAGGCCCTGACGCTCTAAACTACAGAGCCTGGATGATCATCTCTTCGAGTTTGATCAAGTCGGGAATCAAGGCTTCCTCCCCACTGAAATGCACCATGGCCGCTCCGCAGTCGCCTACATCACCGTCCTGTGCAACCGCTTCCTCAGCACCCACACGCACGGCATGCGGTATGCCTTCTACCACCAGGGCGTAAAAGGGCAAGTTATCGCTGCCACTGGTGCCATTGACGATAACGGTTCGCTCGGAGGCTCGCTTAGTATCAAATGTCTGCCCGTTGGCGGCTTCGAAGCTGACCAGAGGCACACGCTGATCACGCCAGATAATAGTTCCCAGGAACCAGTCTGGGCCACCCTCATCGGCTTCTGGTGGCACATAACCAACAAGTTCAGCAATGGTTACGTTGGGCACCAGCAGCTGGCCTTCTCGCAAAGGGATCATTAGGCCTGCTATGGGTTGATCAGTTGTTTCGCTCATGTCTCGTTTGCTCCTGTTGAAGGCTAACTGGCCTCCAGACTCGCCTCTTGTGCCAGCTTTTCAACCAGCTTGGCTGCTAATTCTCTAGGGGTGCCCCGGTAGTTGCAATGCCCGGATTGGCCAATGGCATCGGGCATCGTACTACTGGCACAGCTGCTGGATTCCTGAGCCCAGACCGACGCCCCGGCACGGCCATATTCCAGACTGGCTTCGACCCCGTCTTCGCCCATGCCGCTAAAAACAATGGCGCCACTCGAGCTGCCAAAGCGTTTTAACACGCTGGTCATAACCTGGCCGATGTTTGGCTGGTAGGGACCTAACCAGTGCTTACCGGTCGCTTCCAGGCGCCCCGAGGCGTTAAAGCGAATTTCCTGCTCAACGGGTATCAGTAGTACCTCGCCATAACTGAGTTGGGAATTCTGTTTCGCTTTAATCACATCAAAACTGCTGTGCCGCCCCACTGTATCGGCCAGCACCTGCTGAAAACCGGCATCAATATGCTGGGCATAAACAAAAGCCACGGGCAATCCCGCGGGCAAGGCATCAAGGAACTCTTTCACGACACCGGGGCCGCCCAAAGACGCTCCTAACACCCAAACCCGACTGGGCACCGGGCCGTCTCTGTTAAAGTCTGAAAGCACATCGGGCAAGGGTAATGGCGGCAGCTCCGGAAAACCGGCTGGTAACGAGGTCTCACCGCTTTCATTACTTGCCCGGGCCAATGCCAGCTGTTGGTTCAGTTTGCTGAGGAAGGTACGACGCCAGCGTTTGTATTCGTCACTATTGCGCGCTGGAGCCTGACCATCACCGATCAACACCGGCACATCGGCTGCTCCGAGGATCAGATCAAGAAATTCATCGAAGCGTTCATCCAGGGTTAAATCCACATACCACAAATCAACCGGAGTGCTTAACACACGCCCGGTGAACTGGCTTGGAGAGGTATTCACAGGCACTTCAATTCCCTCCTCGCTGAGGAGGGAACCGATTAAATGTTGTTGCAGTGCAGTGTCGGCAATCACCCCAATGGATGTGCCCGACTCACTAGTGCTCGGACTGCTCATCTGCGTTCAATAGTTTGTTGATAGTGGCCAGCAGATCGGCCTCCTGGAACGGTTTACCCAGATATTCCTCGACGCCCAATGAGAAAGCTCGTTCACGGTGTTTTTCACCGGTACGTGAGGTGATCATAATGATCGGAATATCGTGTAAACGGCTATCGTTCTTGACCGTACTTGCTACTTCAAAACCATCCATCCGTGGCATTTCGATATCCAGCAACATAACGTCCGGCTTCTTGTCCTGAAGCTGGGAAACCGCATCCATACCATCTTTGGCGAGCAGTACATCAAAGCCCTGGCGCTCCAGCAGTCGAGATGTCACTTTTCTCACTGTCACCGAGTCATCCACTACCATAACCATTGGCTGACGATCTTCTTCAATCGCTTCTGCCACCGTTGCAGCCTCGGGCTCAACATCAATGGTGACACCCATCGGCAAGGCCTGGTGGGCAAAGCTACTACGAATCATGGCCACCAGGTCGAGAATGATCACCACGCGACCGTCTCCGAGAATAGTCGCGCCTGACACACCGTCCACACCCGCAAACTGGGAACCCATCGACTTAACGACAATTTCACGGCTACCCGCCAAGGAATCAACCTGCAGGGCAACGGAGTGTTCTGCACCACGTGTCAGCAACACCGGCAACGGCGTAGTGACGCCTTCCATTGAAGGCTGGGGACGCTGCTTCATCACTTCACCCAGGTATTTCACCTGATAGCCTTGCCCGGCATAGTCAAATTCGAGATTGGGATCGTTGTAGTAAGCCTCAAGCTCATAAGGGCTGATCCGCAATACACCTTCGATGGTATTCAGCGGAATGGCATACAGGTCATCACCCATATACACCATCAGGGCCCGGTTGACTGATACAGTAAACGGCAATCGGACCACAAAGGTACTGCCTTCGCCCGGGGTGGAGTGAATCATGACACTACCACCAAGCTGTTTGATCTCCGAGTGGACAACGTCCATACCCACACCACGTCCTGAGATCTGAGTCACTTCCTTGGCCGTCGAGAAACCCGCTTGCAGAATAAACTGCATCACTTCGTGATCGGTCAGGCTGGAATCGTTATCCATCAAACCCCGTTCAATCGCCTTTTTGCGCACCGCGTCCAGATTGACCCCTTGGCCATCATCACTCAAGCGCAATACCACATCTCCACCCTCACGGGAGAAAGCGATACGAATATTACCAGTTGCCGACTTGCCCACCTGCTTACGGGTGTCAGCATCCGCTTCAATACCGTGGTCGATCGCGTTACGTAACATGTGTTCCAGTGGGGCAACCATGCGTTCCATAACCGTACGGTCCATCTGCCCTTCGGCGTTGAGAACCTGAAGGTCGACCCGCTTGCCCAGCTCTCCGGATACCTGGCGAACAATGCGTCGCAAACGCGGCATCATGCGGCTAAAGGGCACCATACGAGTATGCATCAAGCCTTCTTGCAGCTCCGTATTGATACGGGCCTGCTGCAGCAGCAGGGTTTCCGTGTCACGCGCCTTGTTGGAAAGGCCATCCTTGATGTCCATCAAATCGGTTGCGGATTCCACAAGCGAACGGGACAACTGGGCCAATTCCGAATACTGGTCCATTTCCAGGGGGTCAAATTCAAGATCCCGTACCCCGCTTTCGACCTCATGGCGAGAGATGATCTGGGTCTGGGTCTCGATATCGAGACGCCTTAGCTGCTCACGCACCCGATTGATGGTCGAATCCATCTCATCCAATGTGTAACCAAAATCGTTGACCTGCTGCTCGATGCGACCTCGCGAGATACTGGTTTCGCCCGCCAGGTTGACGAGGCTTTCCAAGACATCCGCAGAGATTTTAACCATCTCCTGTGGCATACGGCGAGGTTGTTTGAGTGCCTCGGCGGCACCCACCACAGCCGGTGCATCTTCCGCTTTTTTATCACTTTCACGAGGAGCGAAGGGAACAACTTCCCCCCCTTCTTCCTTAGCAGGCTTAGCTTCATCTGACGCTTTCGGGCTGGCGGGCTCGGCTTTAGTCGGTTCCGCAGCCGGTTCCTCGGTTGCCGTCTCTGGCACTGGCTCCGAAACAGGTTCATCACCCTGAACCTGACCCCGGATGTTTTCCAGATGCTTGAAGACAATATCCTGACGGCCTAGCACGTCATCCAACAACCCTTCCGGTAAGGCGTCGAGGTTTTGTTGGGCCTTGGTAACCAGCATTTCAAAATCGTGGGTAAAATCACCCAGGTGCTTGATGGAGGCCATGCGAGCGCCCCCTTTCAGAGTATGCAGATGGCGCATCAACTCGGCGGCGGCGTCTTCATCCTGGGGCGCCTTGCTCCAGGCTTCGCAACTCTGCTCGATGCCTTCCTGAAGGTCCGCGGCCTCTTCCAGGAAAATCTCCAGAATATCCGCATCCATCTCGTTCAGATCGAGACGATCGAACTCTACAGCACCGGAGGAGCCCTGTAACTCGTTGTCACTGTCGCCAATATCTGGCTGTTCAACCTCAGCGGTTGCTTGCTCGGTGAGTTCAGGGGCGGCTGATGTCTCTGGCTCGCTTTCAACAGGTGTTTCGTTCGGACTATCCAGCTGCACGCCCGCTTCCGGGTTTGCCCGATACCGGCTGATCGCTGCAATCAACTGATTGGCAGGTACGCAGCCACCGCTGGCGGCAATATCATCCACCTGATCCGCCAAACGATCGTGGCATGCCTGAATCAATTCACTTAACGGGGCAGAGGGTTCGTAGCGACCGTTGCCCAGACCTTCATAGAGGAATTCGAGTTCATGACTGAGGTCACCTATGGGACTGATACCTGCCATCCGAGCGCCACCCTTAAGGGTATGCAGGTCTCGTTGTAACTGATCAAGTTCTGCTTTTTGACCGCTGTCCTCTAACCAGTTTTGTAAGGAAGCGGCGGTCCGGTCCATGATCTCCGTCGCTTCTTCGAGGAAAATCTCCACCATTTCCGGATCGGCGTCAAAGGCGACTGGTAGCTCCTCTTCAACCACCTGAGCGACAGGGCCAGAATTCGGCTCTTCTGAATCCTCTACTTCGGCTACCGGTAACTCCGCGTCGACAGCCACAACGTTTTCCTGATCATCGTTGTCAGTACTTCCGGCAAACTGGTCCTGCAAGGACTCCAGTGGCTCGATGCTATCGAGCTCTATTTCTTCATCAACAGCCCCGGTCGGCTCTTGATCAATGTCGACCAAACCCAGTACATCGGTTGCCGGGTCGGCATCGAGTTCAATTTCTTCAACCTCTTCGATGTCTTCGATATCGTCGGAACCATCAAGCTCCCAAACGCTATCATTGACCTGTTCTAAACCATCACCAGGAAGTTTGCCGATAACTTCGACTTCTTCAATCTCTTGGACCTCTTCCAGATCTTCAAGATTGAGCACCTCATCAGAAAGATCATCCGAGAGATCAACGTCTGGAAGTTCAGCCGGCTCGCCAACCAACTCTACCTCTTCAAGTTCAAGAGACCCGTCGCCAACTTGCACATCGATAATGCTGGTATCAGCATCCGGCTCAATCGGTGAAGTCTGTACGAGGTTTTCCAGGCGTTCTATCAATTCAGGCTTGGCAACCACATCTTGCTGAGCGGCCATGCTATCAAGCATATTGATCAGCGCCCAATGGGCTTCATCCAGAAGCTCCGTGACCGCCTGGGTTGCCTGTATGCGTTTATGCACCAGCCCATCATAGGCCGCTTTCAATGCTTCGCAAAGATCGGATATTGGCGATAAATCGGCCATCAGCGCGCCGCGAGCCAAGGTTTCCAACTCCTTGATCAGGGCCTGATACTCGGCGTCATCACGACACTCCGGCATCCACTTGGGTAGCCACTCTGCAGTGTCCAGAAGCAGGTTCATGCCATCGGACAGAAACACGATAAGCGCCTGGGTATCACGACCACTGGCTTCATCTTCTTCCCGTTTGGCCGCTAGATAGCGCTCATGCAAGTCGTGTAAATCTTGGCAATATTGCTCAGATTCCGGGATCTCTAGTGGTTCGGTGACGCTCAGGCGAGTAAGTGATTGCCTGACCAATGACGTACCTTGTTCCAACGCGTCGACAACTTCGCCGTCAGCTTTTAACAGGTTTCCGCGCAGCTCCTTAATCAGCTTTTCCAGCGGCGTTACCAATTCGGCGACGGCTTTGATTCCTGCCATATGTGCGCTGCCTTTCAAGGTATGCAGTGCACGTTGCAGCTCTTCACTGATGGAAATCGGGTGCTGCTTTAATCTGAAATGCTCAACGAACGCATCGGCCGCCTGCAGATGGGTCTCTGCTTCGGTGGCGAAAATTTCGAGCAAGGCCGCGTCAGAGTCATCATCTTCAGGCTGAACTTCGGGCACATCAGAGGCAAGCGAGGGTTCAGGAATTCCGGCAACCGTTTCTGCCGGCTCTGAAGTTAATTCTATAGCTTCATCCAGCGCCTCTCCTGCATCCTCATCGTTGTCGACCAGTTCCAGAGAGGCCAGTTCGGGCTCGCTATCGCTGACCGTATCAGCGGTATCGATGGCTGCAGTTTCTGTTTCCTCAGCTGCAGGGACCTGCCAGGATTCACCCTTGGAATACGCCTCTGCTTCGCTCGTGTAGAGCCTAACCTGTTCGGTTTCTTGCTGAGCCTTGTTTTCGAAATCTTTGATAAGCTCCGGAATCAACTGACGAACATTTTCAATCAGATCAAACAAGGCATCATGAACGTTGATCGTTTGGTCGATAACCCGGTTCAACATATTTTCTATGGACCAGGCCAACTCGCCAATGACACTGGCACCCACCATACGGCCACTGCCTTTGAGGGTGTGAAAAGCACGACGGACTTCGGTCCGAGCATCGCCATCCTCGTGATTGGCCCGCCATTTGGGGAAAAATTCCGTTATGGTTTCATGAACTTCTTCGGCTTCCTCGATAAAGATTTCAAGCACTTCATCGTCGATAAGGTCGTCATCATCGTCTTCAACCTCAGCAACAGCCGGGGCCGCTTCGGGCGCTGGGTCTGATTCTGTCGTTGTTTCGGGCGCCGTATCGATGGCTTCTTCTAGCGCTTCAGCAGCACTCATTTCAGTGATCGATTCCGCTGCGACTTGCGGTTCGGCTTCGACCGACGACTCAGACTCCTCACCGCTGAGGTCATCATCAAGCGGTGCAATATCACAACCCAGAGCCTGCAGGCTCTCATCAGCAACGTCGAGCAGCAACTCGGCTTGTTCAGCATGATCATCCGCTAAACGTTCCAGATAGTATTCGATACTGGCAATTACATCGGCCAGGGTATCGAGCACTGTCCACTCAGGAACATCCTTATTGGCGATTAGCTGTTCGCGAATATAGTTTGCACAAATGCCCAACTGGCGGGAGGCGCGCTGCAGGGGGATCATCGCTAATCCACCACGCACGGTGTCTAGAATCTGGGGAACATCTTCGAGTTCGCCATGATCCCACTTGGAACCGATAAACTGAACGATGGAGTCTTTGGCCTGTTCCAGCCCATTGCGTGCTTCACGCACAACCACTTCGTGTACTTCACTAAGCTCGGTAGGTGGCATATGAGCACCCGAGCCAGCTTGACCGGTACCGGCGCCATCGCCGGCCATGCCAGAGAGCGTTGCTTCTACGAAGAGCAGCGATCCGGCCACATCCATCAACACCGCATCGTCGAGTTGACGATCACCATCGACAATCTCTTGCAGCACATCAAGCTGTTCCTGCAGCACTTTTCTCGGTGCACCCAAGCCCATCACGGCCATAGTGTCGGATATCTGTTTCAGAATCGGTAACTGAGGTGCCAGATTTTCCAGCTTGCCATCACCGCTGCGAACAAACAGGTCCAGGGCATCTTTGACCGCAACCAACTCTTCCGTCAATGCAGCCACCACGGAACCAATTGCCTCTCGGTCGGGGCCGGCCAATAGTTGACGCTGTTCGTCTACGGTAGCGTCGTCGGGTAAGGCATCATCGAGGCCAAATTTGTCCTTGATCTGGCGAATCCGAACGGTATCGTCATCCGCCTTGGCAACATAATAAAGCAGGTTTTTCAGCAGTTCTTCGGACGCAGCTTCGTTGAGTGCTTCACTGCCTCCTTTCATGATCCGGCGGAATTCGCTATCAACCTGCCGTAGCAGATGACGAATACTGGTGCTCATAGGGATGGCACCATTGGCCAAACCATCAATCACCCCACCACAAACCCACCACAATTGGCCGATCGGAGTTTTCAGTAACAGGTGCTCCAGGCGACCAAACACCTTGGCCATATAACCGAGGTTTTCAGTAACATCTTTGTCGCGTAACAAACCAACCAAAGCAAACTGGTACATCTGACGCAGTTTGCTGATAAACGCTGTGAAGTTCTCACCGCTGAAACGCGCCAGAGCATTTACCGGCAGTTTGGGATTTCGATTCTTGAGATTGGGTTTAAATAGCGACGTTTCGGATAACAGGCTGCCGCCACGCGCGGCACGCATGTCATTCAGCAATGGCATCAGGATAACGGGTAAATCACGCCTTCCCGACTGGACACGCTCCAGATAAGCAGGCAACTGGAGGATCGCCTGCATCAATACCTGATAAGCCTCATTAGGATTGCTGACATGCCCATTCATTATGGACTGGGCGAGCATCTCCATCTCTTCGGCGAGCAATGCAGCACCGTAGAATTCCACCATTTGCAAGGTTCCGTGAACCTGATGGATGTAGTTGAGACAAAAACGTATGCGCGTACTGTCTTCCGGATTTT
The DNA here is from genome assembly GCF_023509475.1 of Aestuariirhabdus haliotis. Lineage (NCBI taxonomy): Bacteria > Pseudomonadati > Pseudomonadota > Gammaproteobacteria > Oceanospirillales > Aestuariirhabdaceae > Aestuariirhabdus > Aestuariirhabdus haliotis. Next base: position 112,635 of record NZ_JAKSDZ010000001.1, read on the forward strand.
CGACAAAGGACTCCAGGGCCTGGCGCGCTTGCGTCAAGGTTTCCTGTATCTCGCCTTTGACCCAGTCAAGGGCGACGTAGTCGTGGTGATCAGCCATAGTTACTCCAGAGTCCTCTCACTTATCCACTGACTCGTTTACGAAACGCCAAAGTCGCATTATCTTCTACAGGCTCGAGATCAGGGTGACACCAGTCCACCACTTCTCCCAGCCCCACGACCAGTATGCCACCCGGTGCGAGACGCTCGGCCAGCCGGTTCAGGATCTCCTTACGTCGCCAGCGACGAAAATAGATCAGCAAATTCTGGCAATAGATTACATCCATGCCATACATCGGGGTTTTGCCCAATTCGAGAACGTTCACTTGCGAAAAGCAGACCCGGTCTCGTAACTCGGCAATAACTTGATACTGCCCCTTTTCATGCAAGGTAAAATATTGTGCGGCCCGCTCTCGGGACAAGGCTTCAACTTTTCGTTCGGAAAAAATCCCCTGCCTCGCCTTAGCCAATGCCGGCACACTGATATCCGTTGCAGTGATACCAAAATAACAGCCGGTATCGCTCAGAGTATCCTGAGCCAACATAGCCAACGAATAGGGTTCTTCGCCTGTTGAACAACCAACCGACCATAACTCAATGGTTTTGCCTTTGGTCGCTTGTTGAGAAAGATGATCTCTAACCAGCTCAAACGATGCTGGATGACGGAAAAAGCTGGTTTCCTGAACCGTAAGACGATCCACCAGCAACACCCACTCCATGCCTCCGGGAGGGTGTTCGATCACCTGGTCGTAGTAATTCTGGTAATCACTCAAGCCGAGTTCACGCATACGCATACCCACACTCGTCTGTAAAAAGACTTTGCGCTGTTCGGTAATACGCATGCCGGTGCGATTCTCAAGCAAGGCTTGCCACTGCGCGAACTGGTGTTGATCCATATCCGGCAGTGACTGCATCGACCATTCTTTCGTCATCATTTCTCGTGGGCCTGAGTCCCGGCCGCTCGCTAACGTCATCTGCTAGCCGCGTTAACCGATTGACTCGGTCTCCGGCAGCTTAAAGCCTGCTACGGACTGGTGCATTTCCGAGGCCATTTCTGCCAGGTTACCGATCGAGTTCGCGGTTGCGGTGGTACCGGCCGAGGTCTGCGAAGTAATCTCCTGGATAACGTTCATGGTGTTGGAAATGTGACCGGCAGACGAAGCCTGCTGGCGTGCCGCGTTAGAGATGTTCTGGATCAATTCCGCCAAACTCTGGGATACTTTTTCGATCTCTTCCAGTGCCACACCAGCATCCTGTGCCAGGTGAGCTCCTTTAACTACCTCAGAGGTTGTGTGTTCCATCGAGATAACGGCTTCGTTCGTATCCGCCTGGATCGTTTTAACCAGTGCTTCAATCTGCTTGGTTGCCGCAGAAGAACGTTCCGCCAGTCGCTGTACCTCGTCCGCTACCACGGCGAAGCCTCGACCCGCGTCACCTGCCATAGAGGCCTGGATTGCCGCGTTCAATGCCAGAATGTTGGTTTGGTCGGCGATGTCGTTGATCAAGGATACGATATCCCCGATCTCCTGGGATGATTCACCCAATCGCTTGATTCGCTTGGAGGTATCCTGGATCTGTTCACGGATAGTATCCATGCCCGAGATCGTATTCTGCACAACCTCGTTACCCTTGTTGGCAATGGATACCGAACGTTCCGCTACCGATGCGGACTCAGAGGCGTTTGCAGATACCTGGTCGATGGACACCGCCATCTCGTTTACCGCCGCCGATGCTCCGGCAATCTCTTGCGCCTGGTGTTCGGAAGCTTCGGCCAGATGCATGGCTGTTGCCTGTGTTTCCTGGGCTGCAGATGCCACCTGTACCGCCGTTTCGTTGATGGTGGTTACCAGCGCTCGAAGCTGCTCGATAGAGTAGTTGATGGAGTCAGCAATCGCACCTGTAAAGTCCTCGGTTACCGTCGCTGATACCGTTAAGTCACCATCCGCAAGATCTGCCAGTTCATCCAGCAGTCGCATGATAGCGGCCTGGTTCGACTCGTTGGCCTCGGCAGTTTCTTCCAGTCGCTTACGCGTATCACCCACGGTGCTAACACCGATCAAGACAATCGACGCTACTGCTATAAGACCGAACAGAATAGCGGTTTCAATTGACCAGAAGCGATCGCCTTCCATGGTCTCGAAAATTTCCGCCAGTACAGAGGTTTGCAACAACAGGGTCTGGGTCAGGTTAAAGATCTGGTCAGAAGCTTCACGCACCTGAAACAGTTCTGGGGACGTTTCCAGAATCTCATCCACACTACCACTTACGAATTCAAACAGGTCAGCGATTTCGCTCAGTCGATCCAGTACATCTTCATCGGTCACCTGGCTGATACGCATCGCCGAGTTACCTTCGATCATACCGTTCAGGACGCGACCGAACAGGCCGGCGTCACGACCAAAACTATCAGCCGCCATCACAGAGTCTTCGGTACCTTCCAGAACCCGGTTAACACTACCTACGATCCGCTCGGCGAGCCATGACTGACGCTGGGCAATCGCTACCTGATCGGCAGGAGCACCGACCTCAAGCAGGATTTCAACCACTTCATCGTATTCAACCTGCAGCTGGGGAATGGTTTCTGCCAGGGATTCGGCCACTTCGTGCAGCGCGATTACCGTTTCCTCACTAACCAGGATGGCATCGGCCGCTTTCTTGGTACGATTCCAGGTCTGGGTCAGTTCGGCGAGTTTCTCATCGGCTCGAACAGATTCCATCTCGGCGAGCATCGGATGAGTAAAGGCTGTCATACTACCAGCCTCTGCGGATTCACCCTCGACTGCTTCTGCAGCTTCGACTTCGCCGCCACCCATCATGGCTTCGGAACCGTTTTGCATCATGTCATAACGGAACTGAAACGCATCACGCGCTGCCTGCAAAAGACCGAAGGCCTCTTCGTTACCGGCCGCCGACTCCAACGAGTTCTTTGCGATCTGCTGGGAAAGGACCCGCATCTCACCAGCGTGGGCGATAAATTCCTTATCGTAAGTCGCTTGCTGGTTTACGTACCAGAAGTTGCCAATCATCCCCACCAAAGACAGTACCAGTACAACGAACATAATCGCTGAGAGCCGGTTAGTCTGCACACCTGAAATATTAGCCTTCATTTTTTGCGGGCCTCCACTATGGCCTTTTTTTCGCTCTGCCCTTTAAGGGCCTTTACAACACCTAGACAGCAACCCGCATAAAATCGGGATGCTGCGCCAAGGAAAATAAACTGAAAACCTGCCATTCGTGCTCGCGGCTATATACACCACTGACGAAAGGCTTGATCGACGAAGCGATATCGTCTGGAAGCTGATCACTGAACGTTTCTGAGACGAAGTGCTGCATTCCCATCACCTCGTCTACCACCAAACCACTGAAGATCTCTTCATGATCAACGACAAGAACGCGCCGCTGGGCGCGCCTTGCACTCAGGGGATTACCAAGAAAATCCCCCAGATCCATAATGGGTAAGAGTCGCCCCCGGACATTGGAAATACCCTTAACCCAGCTCTTTACACCGGGTAGCTGGGTATAGCCAGGGACCGTAAGGATTTCTGCTACCTCTCCCAGTGGCGCAACATAGCGTTGCCCGCCCAGACGAAAACCGATGCCACTCCAGTACGTTTTGAGCTCCACCTGAGATGGCAAACCCAACGCATGACGATGACTTCGAGCCGCCATATCTTGCAGCAGCTCAAACGGGGTCAAGGCCTTATCCTGCTTATTAGCCATGCCGCAACCAAATCAGATCAGGAAAGAACGCTTTGCAGCGTCTTCATCAAGACGGCCTCATCGATCGGCTTGGTCAGGTAATCCTTCGCACCCTGTCGACGACCCCAAACCTTATCGGTTTCCTGATCCTTGGTAGTAACGATAATCACCGGTATATGGGAAGTACCCGGATCCTTACTTAACTGGCGTGTCGCCTGAAAGCCATTAAGACCAGGCATCACGATATCCATCAAAACGGCATCCGGTTTCTGGTCTTTGGCAAGCGCGACGCCATCAGCGCCGTTATCAGCCTTCAGCACTTCGTGGCCATTCTTTTCGAGCATGCCCTGCAATTTCAACGTTTCCGTTGGCGAGTCATCGACAATTAGTACTCGAGCCATTTTTTCCCCCATCTACATCATATTCATTAACCGGTCGTCGTGCGGCCAGTTACCAAGTTACATTATGCTATCCCGCAGGCACATGCGCACGTATAGCTCCAAGCAGCTCATCCTTGCTAAAAGGCTTTGTCAGGTATTGATCTGAGCCAACAATACGGCCCTTAGCCTTATCGAACAAGCCGTCCTTACTGGACAGCATAATTACCGGGGTCGACTTGAATGCGCTGTTGTTCTTGATCAACGCACAAGTCTGGTAGCCGTCAAGACGAGGCATCATGATATCCACGAAGATAATACTGGGCCTGGTATCGGCAATTTTTGCCAGCGCATCAAACCCATCAACTGCAGTAATTACGGTGCAGCCCACCTTCTTGAGCAGAGTCTCGGCCGTGCGGCGGATGGTTTTACTGTCATCGATCACCATCACTTTCAAGCTCTCGAAATTATCTTCCATTCTCGTTTAGCCCCGTCATCATTCTTTCATAGAATCATTGCTGTCATTTGGATACCGCACAGCATCCGGTTACAAGAAGCCCAACTTCTGCTGGCTCCAGCCGTTTGTTTTAACATACATTCCACTGTCAATCTATAAAACTACAGCGAGTTACAGCCTTTTCCTCGGGGTTTTATCAACAGATTGAGAGAACGATAACCTTTCTGGCAACTACCTCTCACCCGACTGGCAATGGAATCATCAACAACTCCCCTTTACCGAGCCGATTGGGTACACTGCGGGGCTAATTAATCGACAGGAACGGCACCATGAGTGTACAGCTGGGCATCGTGATGGATCCTATTGATCAAATCCATTACAAAAAAGACAGCTCATTGGCCATGCTTCTAGCGGCTCAGCTACGTGGCTGGCAGCTCTTTTACATGGAACAGCAAGATCTATTTCAGCAAAACGGGCAGGCCCAGGGTGCCATGCGGCCACTGACTGTTTTTGCCGATGCCGAGCGCTGGTTCGAGCTGGGTGAGCCCGTTCGCCGCCCTCTCGAAGAACTCGATGTCATCCTGATGCGCAAGGATCCACCGTTTGATAACGAATTTATCTACAGCACCTACCTGCTCGAACAAGCCGAACAGGCCGGATCATTGGTCGTAAATCGCCCTCAAAGCCTGCGTGATTGTAACGAAAAGCTATTCGCAACATTGTTTCCCGATTGCACCCCGGACACCCTGGTTGCCAGACGCCCTGACCTGCTGCGGGAATTTGTGGCCACTCATGAAGATGTCATTTACAAACCATTGGATGGCATGGGAGGAAGCTCCATTTTTCGAGTCCAAAAAGGCGACCCCAACCTTAGCGTAATCCTGGAAACCCTGACCGATCATGGTAAAAACCAGATTATGGCCCAGCGCTTCATTCCCGAGATTGTTAGCGGCGACAAACGCATCCTGCTGATCGATGGCGAACCATTACCCTATTGTCTGGCGCGCATTCCGGCCAGCGGAGAAACCCGCGGCAATCTTGCCGCCGGTGGACAAGGTGTAGGCCAGCCGCTAAGCGAACGCGATCTTGAAATCGCTCGACGGGTTGGCCCGACATTGCGGGAGAAAGGCTTATGGTTTGTCGGCATCGACGTCATTGGCGACTACCTCACCGAAATCAACGTCACCAGTCCCACTTGCATTCGCGAACTGGACGATCAATTTGGCCTCGATATCGGTGGCAAACTCATGGATAAGATCGCCTCATTACTGGAAACAGCTGACCGCCGATGATCAATTACGTGAGACCCCAGGCTACTTGTGCAGCTGATTACACTGTCGAAAAAATCATCAGCAACAAGCAAAGGCCAGCACATTAATTATGGCCAGAATGCAATCCCTTAGCGGCGCCAATGACCGACTCGCCTTTATGCTGTTCCTTGCCACAGCGTTGCACGCTGCGGTCGTCTTGGGTATTAGCTTCGATGTGTTTGATCCCCCCCAGATCAACAAGACCCTCGAAATCACCCTGGCGAACTTCAAGACAACCGAAGAGATGAAAGAGGCCGACTACCTCGCGCAAGCCAACCAGAAAGGCAGCGGAACCCTGGACGAAAAGGCACTGCCCAGCACCGATCAGCTATCTCCGATCAAAGACAACCAGATCAAGAAGGTGACGCCACCACCACAGGAAGCCGCAAAGCCCAAGGTAGTAGAAAAGGCCCAGAAAAAGCCTCTGGCAACGCTGAGCAAGTCACCGGAACAAGCGCCACAATTACGCCAGAAAAAAACCGAAACCTCTCCCGAACAGGCTCAAAAGCCCCGCAAAAAAATTGATTTGAGCGCGGAGATTGCCAGCCTGGAAGCCCAGTTTCTTCAAAAGCGTCAACAATATGCCAAGCGGCCGCGTATACACCGGATCACTGCTGCCTCTACCATGCAGGATATTGGCGCTTATTATAAAGAAACCTGGCGGCGCAAAATTGAGCGTATCGGCAACCTCAATTACCCGGAAGAGGCTCGTCGAAGCAAGATCTATGGCCAACTCACGGTCATGGTAGCCCTGATGCCCGACGGCCGTTTAAAAGATGTCAAAATCCTGCGCAGTTCGGGCCATCGGGTTCTGGATGACGCGGCCATACGCATCGTTAAACTGGCCGCACCTTTTGCCCCCTTTACGCCAGATTTGAAAGAGGTCGATATCCTGGAGATCATCCGAACCTGGAAATTCGAGAAAAGTAACATCCTTTCCAGTAACTAGAGCCCTTGCCTAAGTGTGCATGCGCCCCAATACTTAGAACATGAGTGATAAAACCCCTACCAGCTTGCGCAATCAATTCCTGATCGCAATGCCCAACATGGCAGATCCCAATTTTGCGGACTCTGTGACCTACATTTGCGAGCACAATGAGAACGGTGCCATGGGTATCGTCATCAATCGCCCCACGGATATGACCCTGGGCGAAGTATTTGCTCAAATCGGCATCGACAGTGATGAAGCCATCGCCCACCAACAAGAGATCGTCTGCGCTGGAGGGCCGGTCCAACTGGAGCGTGGTTTCGTCTTGCACGACTCCAGGGACAACTGGGAATCGACTCTGAACATCGCCCCGGGAATCAACCTCACGACCTCTCGCGACATCTTACAGGCGCTGGCCGAAGATCGCGGACCCCAACAAATCATCATCGCTCTGGGCTATGCCGGTTGGGGGGCAGGGCAATTGGAAGATGAACTGAAAGAAAACGCCTGGCTTACCTGCGAAGCCTCTCCCGAAATTCTCTTTGAGACACCAATACATCTGCGCCGACAGGCCGCTGCGGCCTCCATCGGGGTCGACCTGCAATTGCTCTCGCCCGACACCGGGCATGCCTGATATGGCGAACCAACCCCGTCAGGTCATGGCGTTCGATTATGGGCTAAGCAATATCGGTATCGCCGTTGGCCAGACATTAACCGGAACCAGTTCCCCCCTGGAACCCATTAAAGCCCGTGATGGAGTTCCCAATTGGGACGAAGTCGGGAAAATCATACGCGAATGGCAGCCCGACGCCTTTATCGTCGGCATCCCATTGAACATGGATGGCAGCGACAGCGAGATGTCTAATCGGGCGCGCAAATTCGGCAACCGCCTCAACGGGCGCTTCCAGAAACCCTGGATCGGAGTGGACGAGCGCCTGAGCAGCCGTGAAGCCAAAGAGCTCGCCCGAGAGATGGGGCATCGTGGCGATTACAACGAGCGCCCGATTGACGGATTGGCAGCACAACTGATTCTGTCCAGTTGGCTGGAAAGCATTCAGGGCGCCGAGACGCCCTGAAAAGCACTGCGCTGCTAACGATTGAAACCGCTAGCGGAAAGACTGGCCCAGATCCTCTTCGGTATCCTGCAGTGACAGCGAACCTGCAATACCGGTCAGGTGGTCCGCATCGGATTCCGAACCCAGCTTGATCATCAGACGCAGGTCGTTGGCGGAATCGGCATGCGCCAGCGCATCTTCGTAGGTGATCTCACCCTGGTTGTAGAGTTGGAACAGCGCCTGGTCGAAAGTCTGCATACCCTGCTCGTTGGATTTCACCATCAACGGCTTAAGTTCATGCACCGAACCCTTACGAATAATATCCGCGGCCAGCGGCGTATTGATCAATACTTCGATAACCGCACGTCGGCCCTTGCCATCGGGGGTTGGGATTAACTGCTGAGCTACAATCGCCTTCATATTGAGGGACAGGTCCATCCAGGTCTGGGCGTGACGATCGGGCGGGAAGAAGTGGATAATCCGGTCCAGGGCCTGGTTGGCGTTGTTGGCGTGCAGGGTTGCCAGACACAGGTGCCCGGTTTCCGCAAACGCCACCGCATACTCCATGGTTTCCCGGGTACGCACCTCACCAATCATAATGACGTCTGGCGCCTGTCGCAGGGTATTCTTCAACGCGACCTCGAAACTGTCGGTATCAATACCCACTTCACGTTGGGTAATAATGCAGCCATTGTGCTGGTGAATAAATTCGATCGGGTCCTCGATACTGATGATGTGACCGGTCGAATTGGCGTTACGGTGCCCGATCATCGAGGCCAGCGACGTCGACTTACCGGTACCGGTACCGCCAACAAAAATAATCAGGCCTCGCTTGGTCATGGCCAGATCACGAATAATCGGCGGCAAACCGAGGGAATCTATCTTGGGAATATTGGTTTCGATGCGCCGCAGAATCATGCCAACCAGATTGCGCTGATAAAAAGCACTGACACGAAAACGACCCACGCCGCGAGAACTCAAAGCAAATTGGCATTCGTGAGTTTCAGCGAACTCTCGCCGCTGATTCTCGTTCATGACCCCCATCACCGTTTCACGGGTGACTTCCGGGCTCATTGGCGTTTTGGTGACGGGCACAATGCGGCCATTGACCTTCATGCTCGGCGCCACTCCGGCGGTGATAAACAGGTCCGAAGCCCCTTTCTCCACCATTAATTTGAGTAGCTTGTTAAAGTCCATAGGTCGGAACCTTCCTTACCATGCTGTGTTGTATCGTGATTAACCCAGACTACCACGCCCCTCTCCGGCCCGCTTGAAGAACCACCCGCAGTGGGACGTAATTGGCGCTTTATCGATGCTGTCGACCTAATACTAGAAGTTCTCTGGAATCTTCGCTTTTTCTTTCGCCGCATCCCGGCTGATCAAGCCCTTTGAGAGCAAGTCTTTCAAACATTGATCCAGGGTCACCATACCCAACGAACCCCCGGTCTGAATCGCCGAGTACATCTGCGCCACCTTGTCTTCCCGAACCAGATTTCGAATCGCCGGGGTTCCGATCATAATCTCGTGTGCCGCTACCCGACCCCCACCAATCCGCTTGAGCAGGGTCTGGGAAATAACCGCCTGCAACGATTCCGACAGCATGGAGCGCACCATTGATTTCTCCTCGGCGGGAAATACATCGATGACCCGGTCAATGGTCTTGGCTGCCGAGGTGGTGTGCAATGTGCCGAATACCAGGTGACCGGTTTCCGCCGCGGTCAACGCCAGGCGAATGGTCTCGAGGTCACGCAACTCACCCACCAGGATAATATCGGGATCTTCCCGCAACGCCGAACGCAGGGCTTCGTTAAAACCCAGTGTATCGCGGTGAACTTCCCGCTGGTTCATCAGGCATTTTTTTGATTCGTGCACAAATTCGATCGGGTCCTCAATGGTCAGGACGTGCTCGTATTTGTTGTCGTTGATGTAGTCGATCATCGCTGCCAGGGTGGTACTCTTGCCCGAACCTGTTGGCCCCGTGACCAGCACCAGCCCCCTGGGCACCATGGAAATATCCTTGAAGACCTGCCCCATACCCAGATCTTCCATGGTCAATACCTTGGAAGGAATGGTACGAAAGACCGCGCCAGCACCCCGATTCTGGTTGAAAGCGTTGACCCGGAAACGAGCCACACCAGGCACCTCGAAGGAGAAATCGGTTTCCCAGAACTCTTCGAAGTCTTTACGCTGCTTGTCGTTCATGATGTCGTAAATCAACGCATGAACCTGCTTGTGCTCCAGCGCCGGCAAGTTGATACGGCGCACATCGCCATCCACCCGAATCATTGGCGGCAAACCGGCCGACAAGTGCAAATCCGATGCCCCCTGCTTGGAAGAGAACGCCAGCAGTTCCGTAATATCCATAGAGATCCCCAGTCTTTAACCGTGGTTGTCGGCCGCAACAAAAGGTCGCCGCCCTTGAGATTAGCTCAGCTTAACATTTTGATTTTAAGGGATATAGTTTAGTATCCCCTGCGTCAAGCCCTTAACAGGTTATCCAGTCTACCTATGCCACAAATCGCTGCAAATTTTGCCCAAGTGCGACAGCGTATCGAAGACGCCCGGAAGCGTTTTAACCGTTCAGATTCAGTCGAACTGCTAGCGGTTAGCAAAACCAAACCGGTGTCATTAATCGAACAGGCCTGGCAATGCGGCCAACGGCATTTTGGTGAGAATTACCTCCAGGAAGCGCTGGAAAAAATCGAGCAGCTGAAAGACAAGGGCATTCACTGGCATTTTATTGGCTCAATCCAGTCCAACAAAACCGGTCTGTTAGCGCAACATTTCGACTGGGTGCACTGCGTCGATCGCGCAAAAATAGCTCACCGTTTAAATGACGCCCGTGGCGGCGAACGCTCCCCCCTTAACATTTGCCTGCAAGTGAACATCAGTGGCGAAACCAGCAAAGCCGGTGTCAGCCTCGACGAACTGCCGCAGTTGGCTAACGAAGTTGCCCGCTACCCAAATCTGGCCCTGAGGGGATTAATGACAATCCCTGCCAGTAGTGATGATTTCTCTACCCAGCAACGTCCCTTCGCCCAGGTTGCCGATGCCTTGAAAACCCTTCAACAACAATTACCAGAACAACCGCTGGATACCCTGTCGATGGGTATGAGCAATGATCTAGAAGCCGCCATTGCCCAAGGCGCAACCTTTGTCCGTGTCGGGACCGCCCTGTTCGGCACCCGAGCCCCTATTGAAAGGACTCCCTGAAATGCACCAACCTAACCTTGCCTTTATTGGCGCTGGAAATATGAGTCAGGCCATTTTTGGCGGCCTGATCAAACAGGGCTACGAAGCTCACCGTATCTGGGCCAGTACTCGCACGCCGGAAAAGCTGATATCGCTGGAACAGAAATATGGCATTGTCACCAGCACCGATAATCAGGAACTGATCCGAAACGCCGAGGTTATCATCCTGGGCGTCAAACCCCAGGGCATGCAAGCGCTGCTGGAAGAGCTGGCAGAGGAGCTGCAAAACAAACGTCCGCTGCTGATCTCGGTTGCCGCCGGGATCACCATCGAGGCGCTGGATCGCTGGAGCGGGGGCGGTCTGCCCATTATCCGCTGCATGCCCAACACCCCTTCACTGGTTAACACCGGAGCCAGCGGTCTGTTCGCCAACAGTACTGTCAACGATCAGCAGCGACAGATTACAGACGCCATCTTCAAAGCTATAGGGATCGTAAGCTGGGTGGACAATGAAGACCTGATCGATGCCGTCATTGCGGTGTCTGGCAGCGGTCCAGCCTACTATTTTATGGTGATGGAGGCGATGGTCAGCGCAGGAGAACAACTGGGCCTAAGCCGGGAAGACGCCAAACAACTGACCCTGCAAACCGCTCTTGGCGCAGCGCGGATGGCCCAGCAAAGTGAACTGGACCCCGGTGAACTCAAACGACAGGTCATGTCCCCCGGAGGTACCACCGAGCAGGCCATTCTCAGTTTTGAACGCGAAGGGCTACCCCAGCTTTTTGAAAATGCCATGCGCCGCTGCAAAGATCGCGCAGCAGAGATGGCGGCCGAACTGAATCAATAACTTGCCAGTCAGGCCACTGTCCATAATGATAGATACCTGCAACCGTCAAATCTCACCGCAATAGAGAACCGGAGAATACCTGATTATGTCCGCAGCCTTGCAAGACACCCTCGGCTTCCTGCTCAATACCATTGGTGGCCTGTACATCATGGTGGTGTTGATACGATTTATTCTACAAATAGTCAGGGCAGATTTTTACAACCCTCTGTCCCAGTTTGTGGTTAAAGCAACCAACCCATTATTGGTACCCATGCGTCGGGTGGTCCCCGGTGTCGGCGGCATCGATATCGCATCCCTGCTGCTGGCGCTCATTCTGCAAATCGGCCTGGTGTACCTTCTGTTTGCTATGAAAGGAATAACACCGCCCATTACCCTGGCGCTGGTCCAAAGCCTTTATGAACTGATCGACACCACCCTCAATCTGTATCTTTGGAGTCTGATCATCATCGCAATTGCCAGCTGGGTTGCCCCCGGCAGCTACCATCCTGCCTTGATGCTGCTGAACCAGATCACTGACCCCCTCAGTCGCCGGGTAAGAAATGTCATTCCTCCTATAGGGGGTCTCGATCTTTCTTTGATGGTCATCGTGCTGATCATCATCTCCGTACAAAGAATGCTACCCGCCGTGTTTCAGGCACTATTAGGGTAATAACGGCTCGGAAAGAAAGTGAGGGGAATCTACATAACGGCAATTAAAAGTTGCATTTATATAGCTTTTCACTATTTTCATTATGCCACACTGAGCAAATAGTAAACGCACCCGGTCACATTCCGGGACAATTGACGCCCAATCCAATTGACCCGGCATCCCACGCCTGATTCCATGGTGCCAAGGAAATGCGTCTGTCGCAGGATACGAATTATGAGTAATGGCAAACTGACCCAACAGGTCGACGCTTACATCCAATGGAAGCACCATCTGATCAAACAACTGTCGATCTACCGCTCCTGGATGCGCAGCAACAAGCTGAGCAACCCGGAGATCGAGGGCAAGCTGGAACGGGCTGCCAAGGTGCTTCGCCAGGATGAGATCACCCTGGCTTTTGTCGGCGAGTTCTCCCGAGGCAAAACCGAGTTAATTAACGCCCTGTTTTTTTCCCAGTATGGTCAGCGGATGCTGCCCTCCCAGGCGGGACGCACCACCATGTGTCCCACCGAGATGTTCTATCAGCGTGGCAGTGATCGTTGCTTTATCCGCCTGCTACCCATTGAAACCCGCATGGCCAGTACCAGCATCTCAGGCTTTAAACGCATCCCAGAGCATTGGGTTACTATCTTTTTCGACAGCAACGACCCTCAGGCCATGAGCCAGGCCTTTGCCGAGGTCGCCCGCACCAAAGAGGTCAGCGTCGAAAAAGCCCGGCAACTGGGTTTCGATGCCGCTGCACTGGAACATTGCGAGCACGATCGTAGCCAGGTCATTATTCCGGCCTGGCGTCATGCCATGATCAATTACGATCACCCTCTGCTCAGCCAGGGCATCCGCATTCTCGATACTCCCGGGCTCAACGCGCTCGGTAGCGAGCCGGAATTAACCCTGAACATGCTGCCAAACTCCCAGGCCATCATCTACCTGTTGAGCGCCGATACAGGGGTAACCGCCAGCGACATGCAGGTTTGGGAGCGCCACGTACGCCAGCTCGATGAGGATACCCAAGGGTCGCTCTACGCAGTGCTGAATAAAATCGATATCCTTTGGGACGATCTGCAAGGCCCCGAATTCACCCGACAATCGATCGAACAGATACGCGACGCTAGCGCAAAGCAGTTGCGCATCGATAATCAGGATGTAATGACGCTTTCTGCCAAGCAAGCGCTAATCGCCAAGGTCAAGAAAGACGAAGCATTACTAGAGCGCAGCCAAATTGAACAGCTGGAAACCCTACTCTGCGAACGCCTGATCCTGAAGAAAGAACAGCTGGTCGAGAATACGGTCGTAAAGCAGATGCTGCACCTTATCCAAAACAGTCGTCACGCCCTCAACCATCATCTCGAACAGTCTCGGGATCGCCAACTGCAGCTGCAAAGTAACAAATCCGAAAACAACCATGTGATTTATGATTTGCAGGATGAAGCTCACAAGAAATACGAACAACACCAGAAACGCCTTATTGGTATGCGAGCTAACCGTCGCCTGTTGTTGCGGCAACAGCTGATGCTGCAGCAAGAATGTAACCACCAACGGTACCAGGATCGTATCGATGAGCTTCATCGGGAGATGAGTGGAAGCTGGACCACGCTGGGCATGAACCAGTCGATCGAATCACTGTTCCGAGAACTCTATCTGGACCTGAACAACCTCCAGAATGAATGCCTGCTGGCAGATAAAATGGTCGACTCGATCTATAACCGATTTTGCGCTGAGCATCCTGGCACCTTTATGGAAGCTCCCTGCCTCAACGTGACCCAATACACTCGAGAGCTGCGGGTGATCCAACGAAAGTCAGACCGTTTTCGCTCTCAACTCAAAACCATGCTTACCGAGCAAGGTGTGGTAGTGAGCCGGTATTTTGCCACGCTGGTTAGTGAAGTTAACGTGCTGTTTAAGAAGCTTCACAAACAGATCGACCATTGGACCGACGATGTCATGCTGCCACTGATGCAAAATATGCTGGAGCAAAAACAACTACTCGAGCAGCAGATGATTCGCCTGAAATCCTTGACTCAGGAAACGCGAAACCATCAACAGCAGGTCGAAAAACTAGACACCATGATCGAATCCCAGGAAAGCCAATTGCAAGTACTGGAGTCGGTATTAAAGGAATTTCGCAAACCTCCGCCTTTTTTGCGCACGCAAAAAGTCGTCAATTTACAGGGCCAATCGGTAGCCTGAGGCAATCTCCACCCTCGGATCATGCCTATTTTAAGGCGGTGCCTTATTGCACCGCCGAGGCTCTCTCATTAGACTTGCCTGACTCTCTTTCGGACCCAAGACCTAAGTCATTCCATGCCCGAATCCATACCCGAAGGCTCCGTAGGCCTGGTGGAACCCCAAAGCATCGACTTTAACCAGACGTTACAGCTGCTCAGTGGACGCTCATTAACGAGCTTTACTCTGGTTTATGAAACCTATGGCACCTTAAATGCTGATCACAGCAATGCCGTACTGATCTGCCATGCGCTCAGTGGCCACCATCACGCCGCGGGTTATCACAGCATGGATGATAAAAAACCCGGTTGGTGGGACAGCGCGATCGGACCTGGCAAAGCCATAGACACCAATCGTTTTTTCGTCGTCAGCCTGAACAACCTGGGAGGCTGTCACGGCTCCAGCGGACCCACCAGCATCGACCCGAAAACCGGCCAACCTTATGGCCCGGATTTCCCCATGGTTACCGTGCAAGATTGGGTTAATAGCCAGGCGATGCTGGCTGACCAGCTTGGTATCGAGCAATGGGCCGCCGTCGTTGGTGGCAGCCTTGGAGGCATGCAAGCCCTGCAATGGTCCATCAGCTATCCGGAGCGTCTCCGCCACGCACTGGTCATCGCCTCAGCGCCGCGACTGTCCGCCCAGAACATTGGCTTTAACGAAGTAGCCCGGCAAGCCATTATGACCGACGAGTCCTTCCATAATGGCCATTACCAGCAACAGGAAACCATTCCGCGGCGCGGGCTTAAATTGGCGCGAATGATCGGCCACATTACGTACCTTTCAGACGATTCAATGCGACAAAAATTTGGCCGTGAATTACGCAGTAGCAAGCTCAAGTTCGGCTACGAAGTGGATTTCGAAGTTGAAAGCTACTTGCGTTATCAGGGCCAGACATTTTCCGAAGCCTTCGACGCCAATAGCTATCTGTTAATGACCAAGGCACTGGATTATTTTGATCCGGCACGAGAATGCAACGACGACCTGGCCACAGCGCTGCAACCTGCGCAATGTAAATTTATGCTGGTTTCTTTCACCACGGACTGGCGTTTCGCGCCGGAGCGTTCCCGCGAAATCGTTAACGCTCTGCTCGAGGCTCGTAAGGAGGTGTGCTATCTGGAGGTCGATGCACCCCAGGGGCACGACGCCTTCCTGATGCCGATTCCTCGTTATATTGAAGCCTTCAGCGCCTATATGAATCGTGTAGCAAACGAGGTGTGCAACTGATGCGAAGTGACCTCGAATGCATTCAACGCTGGATCAAACCCAATTCCCGAGTGCTCGACCTTGGCTGCGGCGACGGTATTTTCCTCGACTATCTGAACAAGGATCGCGGCGTTCAGGGTTACGGCCTCGAGATTAACCCTCAGGATATTGCCCAATGTGTTGAACGGGGCGTCAACGTCATCGAGCAGGATCTGGACAAAGGCCTGCACAATTTCAGCGACAAGAGCTTTGATACCGTCGTCATGACCCAGGCTCTGCAGGCCGTGCATTATCCCGACCAGATTCTCGATGAGATGTTGAGAGTCGGCAGCGAATGCATTATTACCTTCCCCAACTTTGGCCATTGGCGCTGTCGGGGTTATCTGGGCTGGCGAGGGCGCATGCCGGTGTCCAAGTTTATGCCCTATACTTGGTACAATACGCCTAACATACACTTCTGTACCTTCAAGGATTTTGAAGCCCTGTGCTTCCAGAAAAACTTACACATTCTGGATCGCCTGGTAGTAGACCAGACCCATCAGGGTCACTGGCTCAGTAAGTTCTCACCCAACCTTTTTGGTGAGATAGCCATCTACCACCTTACCCGTTAACAGATTAACAGGCCGACTCGGAAGGAACTCGCCATGACACGTACCCTGCATTCATTTTTCGCCTCATTTTTACTGCTCTTTTGTCTCCCAGGCACTGCCGCAGATATGGGTAGCGTCCAGGATTATGATAACCATACCGTGCACTATAGCGTGTTCAACAGCACCTTCTTACAACCCAGTGTCGCCAGTAGTTATGGACTCAATCGCGGACAGGATATTGGTATCCTCAACATCGCCGTACACGAGAAAACGGATCATGGCGATGTCGCCGTAAAGGCCAAACTCAGAGGAAAAACCAGCAACCTGATTCAGCAACAAGAGACACTGACGTTTCAGCCGATCGAAGAAGGTTCAGCGATCTACTACCTTGCCAGCTTCCGCTTCAGTAACGAAGAAGTACTGCATTACAATATCGAGATAGAAACCGCTGACGGCCATGTTTTGTTGCTCAAGTTCACCCATAAACTGTACGAGGAGTAGCGGTAACGATGTCGACCGAGATCCAGCAAGTGGTTTTGGCCAGTAATAACCGGGGCAAACTCAATGAGCTGCAACATCGCCTGGGCGGACTGGGCATCAAACTGCTACCCCAAAGTCAGTTTGCCATCGACTCAGTAGCCGAAACCGGCCTCAGCTTTGTCGAAAACGCCATCATCAAGGCTCGTCACGCCTGCAAGATATCCGGCTTACCGGCCATCGCCGATGACTCTGGCCTTGAGGTTGATGCGCTGCTGGGTGCCCCTGGAATTTACTCCGCTCGCTTTGCCGGAGAAGAAGCCACCGATGCCGATAACAACCAGAAGCTGCTCGCCAAGCTTCAGGGTACGCCTAGCGAGCAGCGCAGTGCACGCTTTCGCTGTTTGCTGGTTTATATGCGCCATGCCGACGACCCAACGCCATTGATTTGCCAAGGCAGCTGGGAGGGCTTCATTCTGGAAGAACCCCGTGGCGATAACGGCTTTGGTTACGATCCCCTGTTCTTTGTTCCCAGTGAACATTGTGCCAGTGCCGAACTCCCCGCCGACTTGAAGAATCGCCTCAGCCATCGCGGTCAGGCGATGAAGGAACTGATGCAACGGCTCAAGCTGAAGTAGGAAAGCATGACGCTCCCCCCTCTGGGGCTCTATGTGCATATTCCCTGGTGTGTGCGCAAATGCCCATATTGCGATTTCAACTCTCATGCGGCAAACGGCGAACTGCCCGAAACCGACTATGTGTCGGCCCTCTTACGCGACTTTTCCAGCGAAGCAGAAGCAATTCAAGGGCGGCCGATCGAAACCATTTTTATCGGCGGTGGTACCCCAAGTCTGTTCAGCGCTAATGCCCTGGGAATACTCCTGAAAGGGCTCCAACAACAATGTGAATTTGCTCCTGATATAGAGATTACTCTGGAAGCCAATCCGGGCACCACCGAGCATCACCGCTTTCAGGACTATCGAGCCATCGGTATCAACCGGCTTTCTATCGGCGTGCAGAGTTTCGATGACCTCAAACTCCAGACATTGGGACGAATACACAGCTCCGACCAGGCGATAAAGGCCTTCTCTCAGGCACGTCAGGCGGATTTCCGGCGCATTAATCTGGATTTAATGTTTGGCCTGCCCGGCCAAAGCCCTGAGCAAGCCCTGCAAGATTTGCAACAAGCCATCAGCCTGCAGCCGGACCATATATCCTGGTACCAACTGACCATAGAGCCCAATACCGAGTTTTACTCTAAACCACCCCAACTACCCGCCGATGATAACCTTTGGGTCATGCAGCAACAGGGCCTGAAGCACCTTCTTGATGCCGGTTATCTTCAATATGAGACGTCGGCCTATGCCAGGGCTAATCAGCAGTGCCGGCACAACCTTAATTATTGGCGCTTCGGCGACTTTATTGGCATCGGTGCGGGTGCTCACGGAAAACTGACTTCACCACAGGGGGCTATCGTCAGAAATTGGAAAACCCGCATGCCCAGCCAATACCTGGCTCGTGAACAGGATTTCACCGCGGGTCAGCGCCGACTGGAATCAGCCGAGTTGCCGCTGGAGTTTATGATGAATGCCTTGCGTCTTAGCGATGGAGTCGAGCGCAGCCTTTTCACAGAACGAACGGGACTCCCGATCAGTCGTATCGATCAGCCGCTACAACAAGCGGAGGCCAAAGGCTTATTCGAGAACCTGACACGATTACAGCCGAGCGAGCGAGGACGACTCTTCCTTAACGACTTACTGGAACTTTTTTTACCCTGATTGCTATGCAGATACTTTTCGACTTTTTTATCAACCTGTCTCACTGGTCCCGGTCATATCTACCGGAAATCTCCCTGGCGATACTTGCCACCCTGATGGTGATCTATGGTGCCACCCTGAACCGGGCGATAAAGCGCAATATCAGACAACTCAACTTTATCCTGAGAACCAGTATCTTTATTCTGGTATGCGCCCTGGGCTACGGGGCCACACTGATTCTGGTCAGCCCCCTGCTGGCTCAAATGCTGGCGCAATTTAATAACCAAACCCTGTCGCCGGTTTTATTACTCTGCTTCGTACTGCTGGGATTTCTGGCTGACCGCAACAACTGACTCGACTGTACATCCTTAGCTAGGGACTTTTCCCTGTCTACACACTAAAACGCCTGCACGGCAATCGCGGTGCAGGCGTTTTTCTAGCAACCAAAGCGGTCAGTGCTTATTTACGACCCTTACGGCGCATTGCGCTGGAAGAGAAGTCACGCTTACGGTTCTTCACATCAAAGTCGTATGGGCGTTCCTGATTATCCAGGCCATCCGCAAAATAACGACCGCTGTCGAAATTGTAAGTGACCTCAAGCGTCGAGGCTACCAACGGTACATTGTAGTAGTTGATTGGATGACCTTCGTGGAAGTACTGAAGCTCCAGGTCTTCATTGTACATATCCGCCATCAGGATCTGCCAGCTATCTTCGTCAACATAGAAACGGCGCTTCGCGTAGCGGTGGGTCACACCGTCGCGCAATGTGGCTTCGACGATCCACACCCGGTGTAACTCGTAACGACCGTGATCCTGGTTAATCGACTTTTCACCCAATACATCTTCATATTCCAAAGCATCAGAGTGCAGTGGGTAGGCGTTGTAGGGAACCAACATCTCTTTCTTACCGATCAGATTCCACTCATATAGATTGGGCGCTCCGTTGTACATGTCGACGCTGTCGGTGGTCAACATACCGTCGGTATCCGGGCTCAAATCATCATAGGCCAATACCGGCAGACGACGCACTCGACGTTGACCCGCAAGGTAACGCCAGGCACTACGCAAGGACAATATCTGGTCCAGTGTCTCGTGTACCAACAAGGCATTACCCGCCAATTTGGCCGGAGACGTCACCTGATACTTGTAGTAGAAAATCTTATTGCTCAGTTCTTCCGGTGTGATATCGGGCTGACCGTATTCAAACAGCACCTCCCTTTCCTGGCGTACAAGGGTATAACTACCACCACGCTGAACGGCTGCCTGGTGCGCGGCAAACTTGATGGCGTTACCCCGGTAGCGAAGAATATGGTTCCAAATCACCTCCAGACCATTCGCTGGGATGGGAAATGGCACACCGGCGGCAGCACCCTTAATACCATTACCGCGGGAAATCAGTTCGGCACGGCCAGCATTTTCGCGGGTACGCTCGTAGATGTACTCGGGCGCAGCGGCCGTACGATGGCTCGGAAACACCCGCAATTTGTAATCGGGATAGTTGGCCACCAGCTGTTGGTGTCCAGGGCTCAACAGTTCACGATAGGTGTCCAGGTTACCCGCATTAATTTCATACAACGGCACCTCGCCTGCAAAGGGGTCTGTGTGCTGCTTACCCTCGACATAACTCTCTGGAGGGGTCGTAAGACCTCCTTCCCAGGGTGGAATGGTACCCGCGGCATTTCCCGCTTTTTCGGCTCCAAGGGGGGTCAAATCTGCACCCAGGCGCTGAACCTGGTCGGCTGGCACTGCTGCCACGGCACTACTCATGAGCAAGCTAGCACCCAAAGCTGCGATACAACGATTCATAACTCTACACTCCGCATCCGACATCAACCTGCAAGCAACCTCTCCGATTGCTCAGGCCGGTATGATTATTATTACGTCAGACCCCACCGCTATCCTGCAATGTGAATCTAAGCGCCATCCCCAGATGGCACCATGGTACGTATGAAACAGTTACTTAAAAAAGGTTGGTCAAAATACCACCAAGCAGGGGTTGGGAAAACCCTTTTTTGATATTGTAGGGCTTTTTCATTGATACAAGTCTCTTTTGGCTTGCGTTTTATTTTAATTTTGTGACAACTTTGGTTGACAAGGCATGGCTGTCGCTTGATCTTCGCCGTTATCACTCAAATCCAGACCCCAATTATATTCATCGTCGACTGTCAGGAATACTATGAATAAGCGTCAGATCGCTGCCGACTTGGCGCTACTTGTGACTCGTGATTCCCAGCTAGCCAATGCGTTAGCCCAAGTCGGACCTCCGCCTCCTCGCAACAGACCGGCCGGCTTCGAGACCTTTTTGTCTACCATCGTCAGTCAACAAATATCCACTGAGGCGGCGCGCGCCATTCTGGGCCGGGTTACCGCCCTGATGCCCGAGCTATCGGCACCGGCGCTACTAAAACTGAACAGCCAGGATTTGCGCGATGCCGGACTCTCTTTTCGGAAAATCGAATACGCTCAGGGGCTGGCAGCGGCCATCGTCAACGGCGAGTTCGATATCGATGCACTGGCCCAGCTCGATGATGCTGACGCCATTAAAGCCATCACCGCGCTCCGTGGTTTTGGTCGCTGGAGCGCCGAAATCTATCTGATGTTTTCCCTTAAACGCCGCGATATCTTTCCTGCCGACGACCTCGCACTGCTGATCGCTCTGGGGCGGCTGAAGCAGTTACCCGGCAAGCCTACACCCGCCCAGGCCCGAGAACTCACCACTCATTGGGCGCCAATGAGAACCACCGGTGCTTTGTTCCTCTGGCATTACTACCGCGGAGCACCTACGTGATTGACCTGTGGCTGCCAGGGCATTCAAGCGATATTGGCGCCCTGGCCTGATTCCGACCGCGAAGCTTTCACAACGTTTTCGGTTTGGTACCGCGTATCGGGCATCAACCAGATACCTTCCGCCTCCAGGGTCATATAGAGCTGCTGGCCCAGTACTATGCCCCGGCGCTCAACCACATGCGCCGGCAGCGTCAGATGAATCGGTGGCCGCTCCGGATCCCCGACACTCGTCATCAGTGCCACCATATCACCCAGAGCGAGCCGCTCCTGGACCACACCCACCACGGTATTTTCGCGCAGTTCCTGATCGGTGCGCGGAGTGTAAATCAGCACTCGCGAACGGGGGATCACCCAACTAACGGTACAGCCGACAGCAAAGTCTTGCTGTAAATCAGCGACCAGTTGAGAACCTCGCCAATCGATCAATGTATGCCCGGCCTCGACATCGTGCCTGATTACTCTGGCCCGAAAGATATTTCGATGCCCCACCAGACGCGCTACCTGAGCATCGGCTGGGCGCGCCATCAACTCCGCCGCACTACCTGACTGCAACACCCGGCCCTGGGCAAAAATGCACAATCGATCAGCCAACATCAAGGCTTCTTCGACATCATGGGTGACCAACAGGGAAGGCACCGACAAACTGCTGCGTAACGCGGCCAGTTCGCGGTAGAGTTTTTCTCGGGTGACTCGGTCCACCGCCGCAAAAGGTTCATCTAGCAACAACAGGCGAGGGTTTCCAGCCAGCGCACGGGCCAGGGCGACCCGCTGCTGCTGCCCCCCGGACAACCGGTTTGGACAGCGCTGCTCCAAACCCGACATATTGACCCTTTCCAACCAGGCCATCGCCTGCGCGCGCCGCGCTTGTGCGGGCAGCTCCACCACAGCTTCCATCACATTCTCCAACGCACTGAGGTGGGGAAACAACGCATATTGCTGAAACACGACTCCAACCCCACGTTCACGGGTCGGTAGGCGGACGCCTGCGGCGGAGTCTCGCCACAGGGCACCACCGCAACGGATCTGCCCCTGTACCGGCTTGCCCAACCCGGCAATAGCCCGCAACAGAGTCGATTTCCCACTCCCCGATGGTCCCACCACGGCCAGCATCTCCCCCGGGCGGCATTCCAGTTCAGCCTCGAGGGGAACCGGCGCCAATTGGCGAATCGAGACCTTCAGGCCTTTATCATCCTCGTGCACCACGCCTCCTGTGCATACTCAGCAAGCTGATCGCCATGGCAATGAGGGCAACCCCTACCAAGGTGGCCGACATGATGCCCGCGCCTTGAGGGTCAAACATCTGGACCCGGTCGTAAATCGCAATGGAAAGGGTTTGAGTCTGCCCGGGAATGCTGCCACCCACCATCAGCACAACGCCAAACTCTCCCAATGTGTGGGCGAAGGTCATCACGGCGGCTGTGACCAAGCCGGGCCAAATCAGCGGTAATTCTATGCGCCAAAACATACGCCAACGGCTCAGTCCACAGCAGGCAGCCGCATCGAGAAGGGTGGGATCGATACGCTCGAACGCACGCTGCACCGGTTGCACGGCAAAGGGCAAGTTAACCAACAGAGAGGCCAGCAAGATCGCTTCAAAACTGAATGCCAAGGGTTTGGCAAACAGCCACTGATAGAACTCTCCCAACCAGGATTGCCCACCCATGGACACCAACAGGTAATAACCCAAAACCGTAGGCGGTAATACCAGCGGAAGCGCCAGTGCCGCCTCCAGCCAGGCTTTACCCTTGATCCGGGTCATCGCCAGATAGCGGCCAATCAATAATCCGACGGGTATCAGCAATACCAGCGTCCAGGTGGCCAGCTTTAGCGACAGGCCCAACGCCGTCCAATCCATAGTTACCCATTCCTCATTGGCTAAAGCCGTATTGGCGCAGTAAGGTCCGTGCTTCTGCCGTTTGCAGGTACGCAAAAAACTGCTGCGCATCCCGACCAGCATTACGGGTGAGTACCGCCCGCTGCTTCAAAGCTGTGTGCAAACTCGAGGGAACCAGAGCGTAATCACCCCGGGAAGCCACTTGCGGCGAGATTGCTAAAGAATAGGCAATAAGCCCGCCATCAGTTGAGCCACTCACCGCAAACTGGGCCGCCTGGGAAGCATTTTCTCCCAGTACCAGATTCGGTTGGATGGTTTTTTCTATGCCCAACTGTTGCAACACCTCCAGCGCCGCTCGGCCGTAGGGTGCATGGGCAGGATTGGCGATGGAGAAGCGTCCGATAGTCTGACGTTCAACAGCCTGGCGCAGATTTTCCACACCTTGCTTGGGGTCGAGGGGGGAGCCTTTGGGGGCAAAATAGGCCAGTCGGCCCAGATTATAGACAAAGCTATTGCCCTGGGTGAACTCCGCCGCTTCCAGCTCACGCACATAAGATTCGTCGGCCGATAGCAAAATCTGGTAAGGGGCGCCCTGGCGAATTTGCCGGTAAAAATTACCGGACGAGCCGAACACCACCTGTACGGACGAACCGCCCTGGGCATGGTACTGCTCAATCAAATCATCCAGGGCAAATTTGAGGCTCGAAGCAGCTGCAACCAGAGTGGTTTCGGCCCGCAGAGCAGTGCTCAGCATTAACAAAGACGCTAACAAGACGGAGCTCACAACCCTGACAGCAACCGAGGGTCTTCGGCCATTCAGTATCTTGACCTTCGAAGGCTTACTTCTCATTCATACTGCTCCCTGCTGACCCCTACTGCCCCTTTGCCGCGGTGCATGGAACCATATCACAGCAGCAAAGGAAATAGCTTGAGCCCTTCGAGTACAGTCCCCTTCACCCTCTTTTATCTTGCTAATAAAACGACATAACTAGGGCTGTTGCCGGGTTGCCGCAATAACGATCTCGCGAACACAAAGGTGCTGTGGTTGCTGATAGGCATACAAGATTGCACCGGCAATATCCTCCGCGGCAATAACGCCCCCCATACCGGTTTTCCATTGTTCGTAGCCATCAATAATCTCTTGCGAGCTGGTGTGGGACAGCAGTTCGGTTTCAACGGCGCCCGGGGCAATAGTGATTACCCGCACGCTGTCGTCGGCGACTTCCTCACGCAGGTTTTCACTGAGTGCATGGACCGCAAATTTGGTGCCGCAATACGCTGCATGATTGGGGAAGGTCTTACGACCGGCAACGGAGCTGATATTAATGATCGTACCGCCCTTGCGTGCCTTCATGGCCGGCAACACCGCATGGATGCCGTTAAGCAACCCGATCACATTGGTATCGTACATGCGGCGCCACTCGTGTGGGTCCTGGGTATCTAGTGGCCCCAATAGCATACAACCGGCGTTGTTAATCAACAGGTCAACCCCTCCGAATTTCGTTTCCGCTTCAGCGATAGCGGCTTTCATTGACTCCGTGTCGCACACATCAACCTGACGGCATAGCGTATCAGGCAACTGCAAGGCTTCCAGCCGGTCGACCCGGCGCGCCAGCAGCAACAAAGGATGCCCCGCCTTACTCAGTGCGATCGCAGTCGCCGCTCCGATGCCGGAACTCGCCCCGGTAATAACAACTAGTGGCTTGCTCATATCATCATCTCCTCTGTATTCGTTTTAACGGCGGTGTCATATCAACCAGCCCAGATTCGGCCATTGTAGAGCGTAGTTTGTTTTGATAAATATAATAAATACAAACTCACTGTAAGGAATAAATGAACAATCTACACTGGAAAGGTATTCGTTCGTTTCTCGCTGTAGCTGACCATGGCAGCTTTACGGCGGCCGCCGAAGTCACGGGGCTATCGAAAGCCAATCTGAGCCAGCAAGTCTCGGAACTGGAGCAGTCCCTCGGGGTGCAGCTGCTGCACCGGACAACCCGCAGTTTGCGCCTGACCGATGCCGGTGAAGGCTATCGGCAGCGCTGTCTAGCAGCGGTTGCACAGCTTGACGATGCCCGCGAGTGGGTAACCGGCGCCAACGATGCACTCGAGGGAGAGATTCGTATGAACGCGGTTGGCGGGGTGATCGGCGAGGAGTTAATCGCCCCCTTATTGATTGATTTCCAGCAACAATACCCATCGATTCGTATTCAACTCGACTTTAGTAGCCGCCGGGTCGACCTGATGAACGACCCTTACGACCTGGTGATGCGCATGGGAGAGCTACCCGACTCGACGCTTATCGCACGCCACCTTTACAGCCTCAGTACCTGCTATGTTGCCAGTCCCGGCTTTATTGAACGTCATGGCATTATCCGCCACCCGGGCGATCTTAAATCCTTACCTCTGATCTATGGCAGCATTGCCCAATGGCAGTTTTTCTCCGAAGAGGAAACCTTCAACCTGGATATCAATCGGGGCTTTCGTATTCCAAATGGCCGGGTGATGCTAAAGGCGGCCTTGGCTGGGTTGGGAGTGAGCCGGTTAGCGGATGTCTATGTCCAGGCCGCCATCGAGCAAGGTAAGTTGGTTGAGGTGCTTCCCCAATGGCGTCAGCGGACCCCTTTGTCACTGCTCTGTCCGCCAGCCCGTTACCAACTGCAACGGGTCAGAATCCTGATGAACTGGCTGGTCGAACACTTTGAATCCCGCTATCTGAGTGCTCGACAAACCCTGGTTTAGCGCCCTGGTTAATCGATTCGCTCGAACACCAAATCCCAAACACCGTGTCCCAGTCGCTCGCCGCGTTTTTCAAACTTGGTCAGCGGCCTGTATTCCGGTCGCGGCGTATACTGCCGCTGACCCACGCTGTTACGGTAACCTTCGGCGGCTTCCATCACCTCCAGCATCTGCTCGGCATAGTTTTCCCAGTCGGTCGCCATATGGAATTCACCGCCAGGCACCAGTTTTTGGCGAATCTGCTGGACGAATTCAGGTTGCACCAAACGGCGCTTATGGTGGCGTTTCTTATGCCAGGGGTCGGGAAAAAACAGTTGCACCCGGGCCAGCGAAGCATCCGGGATGGACTGTTTGAGCACCTCGACGGCATCGTCGCAATACACCCTGAGGTTGCTAACACCTTCTTTTATAACCTCATTGAGCAAACTGCCCACCCCGGGGCGGTGCACTTCGATACCGATATAGTCCCGGGCCGGATCCTTCCTGGCCATCTCGAGCAGGGAGGTCCCCATGCCAAAACCGATCTCCAATACTCGAGGAGCATCGCGCCCGAAAACCTGTTGGGGATCGAGGACACCCTGTTCCCTGGTCAGGCCAAAACGAGGCAAGCCTTCATCCCAGCCTTTTTGCTGGCCGGTGGTCATGCGCCCCGCACGCAGCACAAAACTGCGAATACGGCGCGGATATTTAACGTTATTCAGCTCTTCACTCATTAGAAAAAGGTGCCATCCAGAGGGGACGATGCCGAGGCGTATTGGCGCTTGGGCATGCGTCCAGCCAAATAGGCCTCGCGCCCGGCCTCGATCGCTTTACGCATCGCCGATGCCATCAGCACCGGATCACCGGCGTGGGCAATCGCCGTGTTCATTAACACCGCATCACAACCCAGCTCCATTGCAATAGCCGCATCAGAAGCGGTACCGACACCGGCGTCAACCAGCACTGGCACCTTGGCTTCCTCAAGGATAATACGCAGATTATAGGGGTTGCAGATGCCTAATCCGGTACCAATCAGCCCGGCCAATGGCATCACCGCCACGCATCCGATCTCTTCCAACTGACGTGCCACCACGGGGTCATCGCTGGTATACACCATAACCTTGAAGCCATCGGCCACCAGCTTTTCAGCGGCTTTCAATGTTTCGGTGACATGGGGAAACAGGGTTTTCTGGTCCGCGAGCACCTCCAGTTTGACCAGGTCATGGCCATCCAGGAGCTCGCGCGCCAGACGGCAGGTACGTACCGCATCGTCGGCGGTATAGCAGCCGGCGGTGTTGGGCAGCAGGGTATAACGCTCCGGGGAGATACGGTCGAGCAGGTTAGGTTCATCGGGATTCTGGCCGATATTCGTACGACGGATAGCGACGGTGACAATATCGGCACCACTGGCTTCGATCGCCGCTGCGGTTTCATCCAGGTCCTTGTATTTGCCAGTACCGACCAGCAGTCGCGAATTATAGGTAGTGCCAGCAATCTCAAAAGGTTTGTCGTGTTGCATGGAGTCTTCTGTCCTGTCGCAATAAAAAGGTTTTTAAATCAGTGTGATCAATCTGGCGAAATCAGCCTCCGCCGATGGCCCTGACAATCTCTACCCGGTCACCGGGCTGAAGTACCACATTCGGGTGCTCGCTGCGGGGCACTATCTCCAGATTCACCTCAACCGCAATGCGCCCGCCCATCTCGAGTTCTGTTACCAGGCTGGCGATACTACTGCCCTCTTGCAAACTGTAATGCTCTCCGTTTAGCTGGATCTGCATACCCTCTCCTTCGTATTTATCCAGGCCGCTACCATCAGTGTTCCCCACCCCAGCATAAATGCGATTCCTCCGGTCGGGGTTAACCAGCCAGGAACCTCAATACCGAGCAAGAGTCTGAGGTAGATAGAACCACAAAACAGCAACAACCCTGCTCCAAAACCAAACGCCGCTGATAATAACCAGTTGCAGCTGCGCCAGTGCATTGCCAGGGAGGTCAGCACCAATGCCAGACTGTGGTAAAACTGATACTGCGCCGCACTGTTGTAGGCTCGCTGGGAAGACAGCGACATCGCATCAAGACCATGGGCACCATAGGCCCCCAACATCACAGCAGTGAGGCCACCCAAGGCACCACAGCTCATTACCAGATTAATCGCACGCA
Organism: Aestuariirhabdus haliotis; assembly: GCF_023509475.1. NCBI lineage: Bacteria > Pseudomonadati > Pseudomonadota > Gammaproteobacteria > Oceanospirillales > Aestuariirhabdaceae > Aestuariirhabdus > Aestuariirhabdus haliotis. The sequence continues at coordinate 140,934 of NZ_JAKSDZ010000001.1, forward strand.
TTGCGTGGTCGAACTCCCTCGGTTGCCTGCATATTCGGGGGTGACATTATATCGGAGATTGCGCAAGCACCCCAGTCGTTGCGCATTCACAAGCGCCCCCTCTATGATATGAACATCGGGTTAAGGGAACCTAGCCATGTCAGCATCACACCAAGCATCGCCCCATAAAAAGCCGCGCCAGGGATTGCGAGGTCGCCAGGTCGAGCAGCAGACTCGCGATAGCCTGCTGGCGCTGCTCGGCACACCCCCTTTCGAGCGGGGGTTGCTGATCGAATATTTGCACCTTATTCAGGATCATTACGGTGCCATCCGGAAATCCCAACTGGTCGCCCTGGCCGCCTTGCTGGATATGAGCCAAGCCGAAGTGTGGGAAGTCGCGAGTTTCTATGCCCACTTCGATCTGGTCGAGGATGATCAAAGCATTGCGGAAAAGCCCATCAAGGTTCGAGTGTGCACCAACCCAAGTTGTGCCATGGCGGGGGCCGAGGACATCTGGAGCACCTTGAACCAGAAGTCCCACCCTGGAGTACAGTTGAGCCGAAGCCCCTGTATGGGCCACTGCGAAAGTGCACCCACCGTACAGGTCGGTCATCACACCCTTAGAAACGCCAGCATCGATTCCGTCAGCCATGCCATACAGCATCAGGACATTCAGCCATCCCGGCCCGATTACTTGGCGTTTCAGTCTTACCGGGACGCTGGCGGCTACCGCTTACTCCAACGTTGCCAGGCCCACGAGATGGATGCCCAGCAGATCATCGATGAGCTCGAACTGGCCGGTTTGTCCGGGCTCGGCGGGGCGGGTTTTCCCGCCGCACGCAAATGGCAAACGGTTCGACAGCAACCTGCACCGCGTTATCTGGTGGTCAATGCCGACGAAGGAGAACCCGGCACCTGCAAGGATCGTCATTACCTGGAAAGTGATCCCCACCGCCTGCTCGAGGGCATGCTGGTTGGCGCCTGGGTGATCGACGCGGCACGATGCTATCTCTATTTGAGGGACGAGTATCCGGCAATACGTAGCATATTGCTCAAAGAGATCGCCGCACTCGAGCATTCCGGACTGGTGCCGGCGGGCTACATTGAACTTCGCCGGGGAGCTGGCGCCTATATCTGCGGCGAAGAGTCCGCGCTGATCGAATCCATCGAAGGCAAGCGTGGCTTTCCGCGGCAGCGCCCGCCCTTCGTTGCCGAACAGGGACTGTATGATCGCCCCACCCTGGTCAATAACGTTGAAACCCTGTATCGGGTACGTGAAATACTGGAGCACGGTGGGCAATGGTTCAGTGACCTGGGCCGTCGTGGTCAACAAGGACTCTTAAGCTTCAGCGTCAGTGGTCGTGTGAACAGCCCCGGGGTCAAACAGGCCCCTGCCGGTATCACTTTGGAAGAGCTGATCGAGGAATACTGTGGTGGCATGATGGAGGGTCACCGGTTGGTCGCTTACCTGCCAGGCGGTGCCTCGGGTGGCATCCTTCCCGCCCGGCTGGCAAATGTTCCTCTGGGCTTTGGCACCCTGCAGGAATACGGCTGTTTTATTGGCTCGGCAGCGGTTCTGGTGTTATCGGATCAGGATGATCTACGCGCACTGGTCTGTAACCTGTCCCACTTCTTTCGCGAGGAGAGCTGCGGCCAATGCTCCCCCTGCCGGCTGGGTACCGATCGGCTATTGCGACTGGTACAGGAACGCGGCTGGAATCAATCCCTGATCGAAGAGCTGGCCGAACTGATGGCCGATAGCTCCATCTGCGGGCTCGGCCAGGCGGCCTGCAATCCCGCGCTGAGTATTATTCGCTATTTCCCAGAGCTGCTTTCAGCGCAGGAGGAAAACCGATGAACAGCGTAACCATTGAGTTTTTTCTCGACGGCCAACCGGTACAGGCACAGACCGGCCAAAGCATTCTGCAAGCCGCGCAACAGTACCAGCCGATCCCTCACCTGTGTTGTTCCGAGCAAAACGGCTTTACAGCGGATGGTAACTGCCGCGCCTGCGTGGTCGAGATTGAGGGCGAGCGAGTATTGGCGCCCAGCTGCCGACGGCAAGTTGAGGCGGGAATGCGGGTCAACAGTGCGAGCTCCGAGCGTGTGCAACGCAATCGTAAGCTCCTGCTCGAGCTGTTTATCAGTGACCTGCCAGACGGCTCCTGCAACCAAGAGCACCTGCAACTGAATTACTGGACCGAGCAACTCGGGGTCCAGCAGAGTCGATTTCCCGCCGGGGATGTGCAGTTCGAAGATCGCAGTCACAGCGCCATTCGAGTTAATCACAGTGCCTGCATCAACTGCCAATTGTGCCGTCAGGCGTGCCAGGATCTTCAGGTAAATCGAGTAATCGGTCTCAGCGGTCGCGGCATCGAAGCCTCGATCGGTTTTGATCTGGATGACGCCCTGGGGCTCTCCAGTTGCGTCGCCTGCGGCGAATGCGTGCAGGCCTGCCCAACCGGCGCCCTGTTGCCCGCCAATCCGACCAGCTTGCAGCCCGTCGATAGCACTACCGACAGCGTCTGCCCCTACTGCGGCGTTGGCTGTCAGCTGCAATACCAGGTATCCGATGAGTCTATCATCGCGGTTGAAGGGCGAGACGGGCCGTCCAATCAGGGTCGCCTTTGTGTCAAGGGACGCTTCGGTTTCGACTACATCAAGCACCCGGATCGACTGCACAAACCGTTAATCCGCCGTGACGACGCCCCTGCCAAATCGGTCCCTTTCGATGCCGCCAATCCTTTGCACACCTTTCGCGAAGCCAGTTGGGAAGAGGCCCTGGAGCGCGCCAGCCAGGGATTGCTCAGATTACGTCAGAGCCACGGCGACAACGCACTGGCAGGCCTGGGTTCCGCCAAGGGCAGTAACGAGGAAGCCTACCTGTTTCAAAAACTGGTACGGACCGGCTTTGGCAACAACCATGTCGACCATTGCACCCGGTTGTGTCACGCCTCCTCGGTGGCCGCGTTACTCGAAGGCATCGGCAGCGGGGCGGTTACTGCCTCCTTTATGCAGGTGGTCAACGCCGATATCGCCATCGTGATCGGCTGTAACCCCGAATCCAATCACCCGGTTGCCGCCAACCTGTTCAAGCAAGCAGCCCGTAACGGTACCCAACTCGTGGTTATCGACTCTCGCGGCCATGGGCTGCGAGATCATGCCAGCCACCTGCTGCAACTCACGCCGGGATCCGATGTCGCCTTGCTCAACGCCATGCTCAACGTGATCATCAGCGAAGCGCTTTACGACACCGAGTTTGTCGATGAGCGTATCGACGGCTTTGACGAACTCAGCCGACACATCACCGATTACACTCCCGAAGCCATGTCACCCCATTGCGGCATCGAACCTGAGCACATTCGAGCCGTCGCCCGGCTATTTGCCCGTGCACCCAAAGCCATGATCTTCTGGGGCATGGGCATCAGCCAACACACCCACGGCACTGACAACGTCCGTTGCCTGATTGCCCTGGCCCTGATCTGCGGCCATATTGGCAAACCCGGTACCGGCCTGCATCCACTGCGGGGCCAAAATAATGTCCAGGGCGCATCCGATGCGGGACTGATCCCCATGATGCTGCCTGACTACCAACGGGTCGATGATACCAAAGCCCGTGTCCGGTTCGAGTCACTATGGCAAGCCCCATTGGCTAGTGAGCCCGGCAAGACCGTGGTGGAGATGATCGACAGTATCCATAACGATCAGCTGCATGGCATGTACATCATGGGTGAAAACCCGGCCATGTCTGACCCGGATCTCAATCACAGCCGGCAGGCCCTGGCCAAGCTCGATCATCTGGTGGTACAGGATCTGTTTATCACCGAAACCGCCGCTTACGCCGACGTTATCCTGCCCGCCTCCGCCTGGCCCGAGAAAAGCGGCACCGTGACCAATACCAATCGCCAGATACAGCCCGGCCGAGCCGCCGTGCCCATGCCGGGGCAGTGTCGCCAGGACTGGGAAATCATTCAGTCGATTGCCCAGGGCCTGGGCCTGGGCTGGGATTACCCGGGACCGGAAGCGGTGTATCAGGAGATGCAACAGGCAATGCCGTCCCTGAACCATATCGACTGGGATCGGCTACAACGAGAAAACTCGGTGACCTACCCCTGCCCAACGCCCAACGGCGAAGGCAACGACGTGCTGTTTGACCAGCGTTTTCCAACCCCTAATGGCCGCGCCCAACTGGTCCCCGCAACCCTGCTGTCCCCGGATGAAACCTGCGATACTGAGTACCCGCTTATCCTTTCCACCGGGCGGTTGCTGGAACATTGGCATACTGGGGCGATGACCCGCCGCAGTCAGGTGTTGGATGCGCTGGAGCCCGGTGCTATCATCACCGCCAACCCCCTGACCCTGCGCAGCCTTAAACTCAGTGCCGGAGACCGGGTTGTGGTTGAGAGCCGTCGCGGCCGCATCGAAGCCCTGTTACGTGCCGATGAAGCCGTCTCTCCCGATTCCCTGTTTATTCCCTTCTGCTTCGCCGAAGGCGCAGCCAACCTGCTGACCAACCCAAAACTGGATCCCTTCGGCAAGATTCCCGAGTTCAAATACTGCGCCGTGCGTATGAAAGCGGCTTCGACCTGACCGGCAAGCATAAAAAAACCCCGCCGTTAATGGGCAGGGTTTTTAATCTCTCTGGCTACAGAGAAGAAAAGAGTCAGGCCAGCATCGAACCCTTGAGTTTCTTCATCGCGTTCTTTTCCAACTGGCGAATACGCTCTGCTGACACGCCATACTGTGCAGCGAGTTCGTGCAGAGTGGACTTCTCTTCCGACAACCAGCGTTGTTGCAGAATATCCCGACTGCGCTCATCGAGCTGCGCCATCGCGTCCTGCAGGCTGTCCATCGATTGTCGGTTCCAGTCCTGATCTTCCACCTGGGTCGCCGGATCGAAACGCTTGTCTTCCAGATAATACGCCGGAGCCAGGTAAGCGGCATCATCATCGTCCGCTACCGGACTATCGAATGCGGTGTCCTGGCCCGCCATACGACCTTCCATCTCACGCACGGTCTTTTCTTCAACACCGAGATCGCGAGCCAGATTGGTGACCTCTTCGTTGGTAAACCAGGCCAGACGCTTCTTGTTGCTGCGCAGATTGAAGAACAGTTTACGCTGAGCTTTGGTGGTGGCAATTTTGACAATACGCCAGTTGCGCAGAATGTATTCATGAATTTCGGCGCGAATCCAGTGCACCGCGAAGGAGACCAGACGTACCCCTTTTTCAGGGTTAAAGCGACGTACCGCTTTCATCAGGCCAACATTGCCTTCCTGAATCAGGTCAGCCTGGGAAAGACCATAACCGGAATAGCTGCGGGCAATGTGCACCACAAAGCGCAGGTGCGCCATAACCATTTGCCGGGCGGCTTCCAGATCATTTTCAAAAAACAGACGCTCTGCCAACTCCCGCTCCTGTTCGGCGGTAAGAATGGCAATGCTACTAGCCGCACGCACGTAAGCATCAAGGTCGCGCCCCGGTACCAACATTTCGACTCGTTGCAGTTCTGTGCCCATTAATCAAAAAGCTCCTTGGTTAATTCGATCGCGGATTCTAACATCCAGACGGTATGAGTGCGAATAACGAGAAAAGTTCCTGTTTAGACGAATTTTGCATAAGCAAAGCAGGGAACATTCAGCGACTCGGCTTGCCACTCATCAGGGGCTGAACAGGCAACCTCAACGTGGCTCGATCTCGCGCAGATGGCGTACGCTGGCCAACCAGGCACCGCTCCACCCCAGCAGAGCACCGACCAATATCAGGCCAATGGAAGCAGCCAGACCTAAGCCCTGGAGTTCAAACTGGCTCTGATACAGCGTGGCCAGACGCGCCGCCGGCCCTTGTACCAGCCACACCAGTATTTGCACCAGACAAGCCGCCATCATCCCGGCGCCGGCGCCGTACCATAGGCCAGTATAGAGGAAGGGGCGTCGAACATAGGCATCGCTGCCGCCGACCAGTTTGATCACCACAATCTCACTGCGCCGATTTTCGATCGCCAGGCGGATCGTGTTGCCAATGACCAACAACACCGCGATTGCCAGCAGTAACGCCAGCAACCAGCTACTGCGTTCGCTGAGCTGCAAAATCTGTCGCAGGCGCTCGATCCACTCCAGATCAAGGCTGGCTAACTCCACCTCAGATAGCGCTTGCATCTCAGTCAGTAACGCCTGGGCCTGCTCGCCTTGCAGTGCAGCCAGGTGAGGCCTCAGTACCAGTACTGCCGGCAGCGGATTATGCTCCAGCTGGGCGGTGACATCGGCCAGCCCGGAATACTGTTCAAACTCAGCCAGGGCCTGATCGGCAGACAAATAAACCAGGGATTCAATACGGGAATCATTCGCCAGCTTCTGCATCAGGCTGGCAGGACGAGCAGTTCCTCGCAGATAAAGGGTAAGCTGAGGAGAACCATCCCAACCCGCACTCAGTTGCTTGATATTATCAACCGCCACCAGCATCACACTGGGCAGCACCAGAGCGACGGCCATCACCAGACAGGTCATCAAACTGGCCGCGGGTGAAGCGATCAGGCGCTTAAGGCTCTGCACCACCATTTGTCGATGATGGTGCAGAGCACCGCCGAGCCTTTCGCTACTGCGGGGCCGGCTTTTCTTCTGCACGGCCGGGCGCTTGCGGCGTGCCTGCTCGGCACGGGCACTGTCCGGCTTTTTTGTTCTGGACATGGGCGTCGCGCCGCGAGCACTGCGGCTGGCTCCCCGCTGGGTATCAACCATCGCCCACCAACCTACCCTCTTTGAGGGTCAGCACACGCTGGCGCATACGCGCGATCAAGGCCATATCGTGGGAGGCGATCAGTACTGTGACGCCGACCTGATTAAAGCGCTCAAACAAGGCCATAATTTCCGCCGACAGTTTGGGGTCCAGGTTTCCGGTCGGTTCATCGGCCAGTAATAGTGACGGCTTGTGCACCACTGCGCGGGCAATGCCCACCCGCTGCTGTTCACCGCCAGACAAAGCAATAGGGGGCAGTTTCTCTTTATCCAGCAAACCCACTTGATCCAGCGCCGCTCGCACCCGCTTGCCAATATCTTGTTGCGAGTAACCAGCAATTTGCAGCGGCAGGGCGACATTCTCAAACACCGAGCGGTCGAACAGTAACTGGTGGTTCTGGAACACCACACCGATTTCCCGGCGCAGAGCAGGAATCTCTCCTCGACCCATCGAGCGCAAATTACGCCCACCGATGCGAACCTGCCCCTGAGTGGCCCGTTCCATTAACATGATGAGCTTCAGCAAGGTACTCTTGCCTGCCCCGGAATGACCGGTGAGAAAGGACATCTCGCCGGCATCCAGGGAAAAGCTGACGCCCTCAAGACCGACCTGGCCGGTTGGGTAGCGCTTGCTTACCTGATCAAACTGTATCACTGAACGTCTGGCTCCCTGACTGAATCAACGCGGTTGGGCCTTTAAAGGCGATCCATATCGAACAGCGCGTCGACAAATTCGTCAGCGACAAAGGGTCGCAAATCATCGATCTGCTCACCCACTCCGAGAAAACGAATCGGCAGTTTCATCTCCTGGGCCATCGCGAACACAATACCGCCCTTGGCGGTACCATCGAGTTTGGTCAGCGCCATACCCGATAACTTCATCGCATTATCAAATTGACGGGCCTGATTCAGCGCATTCTGGCCAGTGCCGGCATCCACCACAAGCAACACTTCATGGGGAGCACTATCATCCAGCTTACCCATCACCCGCTTGACCTTTTTCAGCTCCTCCATCAGGTTGTCTTTGTTGTGCAAACGCCCGGCGGTATCGGCAATCAGCACATCGATGTTGCGCGCCTTGGCTGCTTCCACCGCATCAAAGATAACCGACGCACTGTCCGCCCCGGTGTGCTGGGCAACTACGGGAATATCATTGCGTTCGCCCCAGACTTGCAACTGCTCGACCGCCGCCGCCCGAAAGGTATCACCCGCCGCCAGCATCACTTTTTTACCTTCGAGTTGCAGGCGCTTGGCCAACTTGCCAATGGTGGTGGTTTTGCCCACACCGTTAACACCGACAACCAGAATGACGAAGGGCGCCTTGGCGCTATCGATATACAGCTGCTCATCCGCCGGGCCAAGCAATTTGCGCAATTCGAGTTTCAGGGCATTCAACAAGGCATCGGCATCATCGAGTTCCTTGTACTGCACGCGCTGGGTCAAACCATCGATGATCTCACGAGTCGCGGCCATACCGACATCCGCCACCAGCAACTGGGTTTCCAGCTCTTCCAGCAGGTCGTCGTCGATCTCTTTTTTACCGATAAAGAGCGTGGTAACACCATCCACAAGACCCGAACGGGTCTTGCTCAGGCCCCGTTTCATTCGGCCAAACAAGCCCTCTTTAGAAGACTCTTCCGCTTTGGGGGCCTCGCTGGCGGTAAAGCTAACCGGTTCTTCCGCTTTTTGCTCGGCTGGAGCGGTCTCTGTATCGGCTTCATTGGACGTTTCTGTTGCTTCGGCTGCTGTGGCGTCTTCAGCTCGTTGCCAAAACCAGCGTTTTTTCTCGGACATGCACCTTTCCCGGGGTCAGCGCCCCAAACCATGGAACCAATTGTTGCTGTGGTTATCTATTTAACAGGCGCGACGTGAAACCCTCAGGGTTCGATAGCCTGCTATCGAAATTATGAGGTATCCTACCACTAGTTCCGCCACTTCGATATTCGTAAACGTTCATAACAGGACCTACCTCACCATGCGCATTTTCTGGCTCCTGGGGCGCACCGCCTCGCTGCTGGCACTTCTGCTTGCCGGCAGTTGGGCAATCGCTGCCACGAGTAACACTCATGAATACGTCTTGCCCAACGGGCTTAAACTGATTGTCCGTGAAGACCATCGTGCCCCTGTGGTGGTTTCCCAGGTCTGGTATCGGGTCGGATCCAGTTATGAAACGGTCGGCCGAACCGGCCTGGCCCATGTTCTGGAGCATATGATGTTCAAGGACACCAAGCATCTGGCTACGGGCGAATTCTCTCGCATTATGGCCAGTGTCGGGGCCTCCGAAAACGCTTTTACCAGTCGCGATGCTACTGCCTATTACCAGGTACTGGCAGCCGATCGCCTGCCACTCAGCTTCGAGCTGGAAGCCGAGCGCATGCAGCACCTGCACATTTCCGATGAGGAATTTGCCCGGGAGCTGCAGGTGGTGATGGAAGAACGCCGCCAGCGGGTCGACGACCGACCCCAGGGGATCGCCTACGAGCGTTTCCTGGCTACCGCTCATCAAGCCAGCCCCTATGGCAACCCGGTGATCGGTTGGCCGCAGGACCTTAAATCCATGACAGCCCAGGATATGCGCGACTGGTATCAAACCTGGTATGCCCCCAATAACGCCATCGTTGTGGTGGTGGGTGATGTCAAAGGCGAGGAAGTGTTGCAGCTGGCAACACGTTATTTCGGCCCAATACCGAGCCGTGAACTGCCGCTGGTAAAACCCCTCATTGAAGTCAACAAACCAGGCGCACGACGCATCGAGCTTGAGCTTGAAAACGCCCGTTTACCTTCCCTGCTGATGGGCTTTAATGTGCCCGTGCTCAATACCGCCGACGAAGCCTGGGAGACCTATGCGCTTCGCATGTTATCGGGTGTGCTGGATGGGGGTTACAGTGCCCGTATCGAAAGCCAGTTGGTGCGCGGAAGCGAAGTCGCCTCCGGTGCCGGTGCCGGTTACAGCGCCTTTGGCCGTGGCGATAGCCTGTTTACCCTGAGCGGGACCCCCAATGTTCAGCAGGGCCGCACCCTCGAGGATCTCGAAGCCGCATTCTGGGACCAAATCGAACAATTACAACAGACCCCTCCTACCAGCGATGAACTGGCGCGCATCAAGGCTCAGGTTATTTCGTCGCTGGTTTACGAACAGGACTCCATTTCCAGCCAAGCACAACAGATTGGCACGCTTGAGAGCATCGGCCTCAGCTGGCGCGTACTGGAAGATGAGCTGGACAATCTGAACGCCATTACCCCTGAACAGATCCAGCAAGTGGCCCAGCGCTATCTGACCCGCGAGCGGCTAACGGTAGCCACCCTCAGTCCCAAACCTGCGTCTGACGCAATCACCCAGTAGGCGAGCACGCGACCCATGACACAAACTCCGAACCGCATGAACCGTTACTTTCTCTGGGCCCTGATTCTGGTTCTACCGCTGGCCATCATCCTGCTGAATCAATCCGATGAAAGCGATGCTGCCAGCCCATCGATGGACGCAGCAAACAGCACCAAAACGGCCGATCCGCAATCCTTGCCTCCCGCGGCCGAGCGCTTTGCGTCCCTCGCCGCCATCGAGGCAGACCCGACGGTTAAACGCCGGCCACTGGATATTCAGCATTGGCAAACCAGCAACGGCGCACGGGTCTATTTTATGGCGGCGCCGGAACTGCCCATGCTCGATTTGCGCCTGGTCTTCGATGCCGGCTCTGCCCGTGACGACGACCAGGCCGGGCTCGCCATGATCACCAGTGGCTTGCTCGGTGAGGGCACGGCAAACCTCAGCTCCAACCAGATCTCCCGCGGGTTCGAGAGCCTCGGTGCCGAGTTCGGCGCCAGCTCGTACCGGGATATGGGCATCGCTTCATTGCGCAGCTTAACCTCCAGCGAGCTGTTGCAGCCGGCCCTGAACCTGTTCACTGAAGTCGTCAGCAAGCCAAGCTTTCCGGACGATGCCCTAAGCCGCATCAGGAACCAGGCACTGGCTTCGTTGAAGTACCAACAGCAACAGACCGGCACAGTGGCGAACCTTAATTTTTTCGATGACCTCTACGGTTCTCACCCTTATTCCATTCCCAGCCAGGGCACAGCCGAGAGTCTGAAAAGCCTTTCCAGAGAAGACCTTCAAGCCTTCTATCAGCGCTTTTATGTCGCTCAGAATATGGTCATTGCCATGGTAGGAAGTCTGGACCGGAGCAGCGCTGAGCGCATTGCCGAACGGGTCAGCAATAGCTTGCCCGAGGGTCAGCGTGCCAAGCAGTTGCCTTCGGTAGCCCCCTTGACCGAAGGATTAACAAAGCACATCGACCATAACAGTCAGCAGACCCAGATTATGATCGGAGGCCTGGGCGTAGCCAAAGGCGACCCCGATTATGTTGCTCTTTACGTGGGCAACGAAATACTCGGCGGCGGTGGTTTTGGGTCTCGCCTGATGGAAGAGGTACGAGAGAAGCGCGGGCTCACCTACGGCGTTTACAGCCGTTTCGCGCCCATGCGCGAACAGGGTCCCTTTCTGATCAGCCTGAAAACCCGTCAGGACCAAACGACCCAAGCACTACAGGTGGTCAATGACACCCTGACGGGATTCCTGGCCGATGGCCCAACCGAGCTGGAACTCAAAACCGCCAAACAGAATATCCTCGGCAGCTTTCCACAAAGCACTGCCAGCAATAGCAGTATCGTGGGGCAACTGGGCTCCATCGGCTTTTACGATCTGCCCCTCGACGAACTGGACCAATTTTTAGGTGCCGTCGAAAAAATCACCGCTGAAGAGATACGCAACGCTTTTAGCCTGCATGTCGACCAGGAAAGATTGATCACTATCACCGTTGGCCAGCCTTCCAAACCGGCTGAAGGCTAATGGTGAAAAGGGCTCCGAGAGGCCAGAACACGGCCACCAAGCGCCCTGCTCAGGTGCGCATCATTGCTGGTCAGTGGCGTGGCAGAAAACTCCCGGTCTTTGACCGGGAGGGATTGAGACCCACTCCCGATCGGGTCCGCGAAACCCTATTCAACTGGCTCAGCCCCTGGCTGCCCGGAAGTCATTGTCTGGATTGCTTTAGCGGCAGTGGTGCGTTGGCTCTGGAGGCCCTCTCCCGGGGTGCCGAACAGGCCCGCATGCTGGAGCGTGACAGTGGCGCAACGCGCCAGCTGCAAGAGAATCTGGCCACTCTGGGTGATCGCAACGGTGAGGTGATTCTAACCGACAGCCTGAATTACCTGGATAACGAATCTGACCAGCCCTTTGACCTGATTTTTATCGACCCCCCCTTCCGCCAAGACCTGGTCGCCCGCTGTTGCCAACTGCTCGAACAGAACGGCTGGTTGGCGGACAATGCGCTGATTTACGTGGAAGCCGAGCGGGAGCTGGAATTGGATAATCTGCCCGCCAACTGGGAGCTATACCGCGAGAAAACGGCGGGACAAGTTGGCTATCGATTGTTTCAGCGAGGCGGGACTTAAGGCTCCGCACTAACGGCGGTTTTTTGTTCCCTGAGCGCCGTCCCATCGGCATCCAGAGGAGCAAAAAAATCCTGTTCCATCGGCCGAATCTGGTCTCGGGCAAACTCCGTCAGGAACACCCGCTCCAGTGCCATGATCTGGTAAATTCCGCGACGAATCATAGCCGAAGTGAGAGTCGTATCCCCCTCATCCTGCACTACGGTTCGCAAGAAGCTGACCCAGGAGGTCATCAGAATCCAGCTGTTATAGGACAGCGCCTCGACTTCCTCCTCGGATGCCTGCAGATAACCGGCATCCACCAGCCCCTGGTAAATTGCCTTACCCTGGGCCAGGCAATGTTGCGCTAATTGTCGATAGCTCGCCCGCAACTGGCCATCGCACTCGAGCATATGTTCCAGGTCACGATGAAAAAAGCGGAAACGCCACATGCCATCAAATATCCCCTCCAGATACCCCCGCTTATCCTCCAGGGTCAATGGGCGCCCCTCGGGTAACTGCAGGGTTTGTTTGACCTCGGCTTCGTATCCCAAATACAGCTCGTAGATGATCTGCTGCTTATTTCGGAAATGGTAATAGAGATTTCCCGGCGACATACCCAACTCAGCCGCTATATGGTTGGTAGAGACATTTCGTTCTCCCACCTCATTAAACAGCGCCAGACTGGCTTGCAATATGCGTTCACGGGTCTTGGGTTTGGCCACCGGCAATTCACCTGTTGGGTTTAGGTTTGACACTTTAGAGTAATTACTCTAGATTGACCAGACCGATTTTTACTCAATCGGAATGATCGGGCGCACGATATCACGACATTAAGCCCCACTATAACAAACATAAACGCGGAGATTCCCATGGCTACCGAACTCAAGCAGGTCAGCGAACAGCAACAGCAGGTTGAACAGATGCAAACGCTTTTCAAGCAACAGCAAGCTGCGTTTCGCGCCGCCCCCATGCCCTCCGCGCAAACCCGCATCGCCAATCTGAATAAACTTAAGCGGGCCATCCTCGACAACCAGCAAGCACTGATCGACGCTATTAACGAAGACTTTGGCGGTCGCTCCACCGACGAATCCCTGCTCGCCGAGATCATGCCCAGCATTCAGGGCATCAACTACGCGATCAAGAACGTTAAACGCTGGATGAAACCCAGTAAGCGTCATGTCGGTGCCCACCTGGCACCCGCCAAGGCCCAGGTCATCTACCAACCGTTAGGGGTAGTCGGCATTGTCGTACCCTGGAACTACCCCCTGTTTCTGGCCGTTGGCCCATTAACCACAGCACTGGCCGCGGGTAATCGCAGCATGGTCAAAATGTCTGAATACACACCAGCCACCTCTACCCTGTTCGCTCGTTTGATGGCCGATAGTTTTGCCGAGGACGAAGTCGCGGTCATCAACGGAGAAGCCGAAGTGGGCGCCCGCTTCAGCGAAATTGCCTTCGATCACCTGCTCTTTACCGGCTCCACCAGCGTCGGCCGGCACGTAATGCGCGCAGCTGCGGACAACCTGACACCGGTCACCCTGGAATTGGGCGGTAAATCGCCTGCCATTGTCGGACCCGACGTGCCTCTCGAGGATGCCGCTGAGCGCATCTGCTTCGGAAAATCCTTTAACGCGGGTCAAACCTGTGTTGCCCCCGATTACGTCCTGGTACCGCGCGATAAAGAAGAAGCCTTTATTGAAGCTTACCGCTCCGCCTTCAAAAAAATGTTCCCGACGCTGAACGGCAATCCCGATTACACCCACGTCATTAATCAGCGCCAACATTCGCGCCTTAATGCCTGGCTGCAAGACGCAATCGAGAAAGGTGCCAAAGTGACATCATTATCGCAAGATGGTGATAAAGCCAGCCGCTGCATGCCGCTACAGATCGTGCAGAACGGCAGCGACGACATGACCCTGATGCAAGACGAGATCTTCGGCCCCATCTTGCCCATTGTGCCTTACGATTCCATCGAGCAGGCCATGGCCTATATTGCCGATCGCCCTCGTCCTCTGGCGCTTTACTACTTCAGTTATGACAAGAGCAGCCAGAAGTTTGTCATGGAAAATACCCATTCCGGTGGGGCCTGCATCAATGAAACCCTGTTCCATGTTGCCGTCGACGATATGCCCTTTGGTGGCGTAGGACCCTCCGGCATGGGCCACTACCATGGCCAGGAAGGTTTCCAGACTTTTTCCAAGGCCAAGGGTGTGTTTATCAAGCAGAAATTCAATGCCGCGCGCATGATTTTCCCGCCCTATGACAAACCACTCAACCGCATGATCTATAAGCTGTTTATTCGCTAATCCGGGGTTCCTGATGAGCTCCTTCCTAGAAGACGGCTTGCAAGCCAGTAAGGCAGGTCAAGGTAAGTCGCCCATTGATCCGACACGGCGGGGGTTTCTCCGCACAGGTTTAATGGGAGGCGCCTTATTGACCGGTGGTAGCATGATGGCCAGCCTGAGTGGCTGCTCCAAGCCGCCAGAAACAGCTTCAGGCCTACAGCTATTGCGAGCCGATGACCGGCTGTTTTTCGAAGCGCTCTACCCGGTTGTTATGGGCGCCAGTCTTTCGACCGAACCCGGGCAACGAGCACAACAACTGTCGCAGGCGATTACTTCTCTCGATCAGTACCTGTCACGTATCGCCCCGGTGATGCAGGGCCAACTGATGCAATTGCTCGACCTGGTGCATACCCCAATCACTCGCGGTCCTGTAACCGGGGTGTGGAATAACTGGTCAAGCGCCTCGGCCGAGCAGGTTAGCGGTTACCTGTTGCGCTGGAAAAACAGCTCCGTGCAGGTGTTCAGAATGGGTTACGGCCTGCTGATGCAGCTCATGGTGATGTCCTGGTATCTGGTACCCGACACCTGGCAAGCGGTTGGCTATCCCGGTCCGCCGCACCAGTCCCAACTGCTCACGCCACCCAATAATTTCTGACCCAGGAGTTCCCACATGCCAATCGCTGACCCTATCAGCCTGGGTATCGCATCCGGATGGAAGGTACACAGTGGAGCCCGCTTTGAGCAGGACCAGGTGTTCGAGGCCGACGTAGTCATCATCGGCAGCGGCGCCGGTGGTGGTACCAGTGCCGAAATTCTGGCTCGTGCCGGATTACGAGTACTGATTATCGAAGAGGGCCTGCTGCGCTCCTCCAACGACTTTAATATGGATGAGCAGACGGCTTACGCCGAGCTGTATCAGGAAGGCAGCGGCCGGGCGACCAAAGACGGTGCTATCACCGTTTTGCAAGGCCGGGCAGTAGGCGGCACCACCGTGGTGAATTGGACCTCCAGCTTCCGTACACCGGATCAAACTCTGCAGCATTGGGGTGATGTTCACGGCATCACAGGCTTTGATGCCGCCGCTATGTCTCCCTGGTTCGAACGTATGGAGAAGCGTCTGGGCGTCGAACCCTGGTCGATGCCCCCGAACCAGAACAACGAACTGCTTCAACAAGGCTGTGACGCTCTGGGTTACAGCAGTGCCATTATCCCCCGCAACGTTCGCGGTTGCTGGAATCTGGGATATTGCGGAACCGGCTGCCCGACCAACGCCAAGCAATCTATGCTGGTTACCACCATTCCCGCCGCACTCGAACGTGGCTCTGAATTGATCTATCTGGCCCGCGCCGAGTATTTCAAATGGCAAGGGGACCAGATTTCCGAACTCGTCTGTTCTGCCATGGATCACCAATGTGCCAAACCGACCGGGGTTAAGATTCGAATTCGTGCTCGACATTTTGTCTTGTCCGCCGGCTCCATTGGTGGCCCGGCTCTACTGCTGCGCTCCAATGCACCCAACCCGAGCGGTTTGCTGGGCAAGCGGACTTTTTTGCATCCGGTGTCCATGAGCTACGCACAGATGCCGGAAGCCGTCGATGGTTTCTACGGTGCTCCCCAGTCTGTTTACTCCGACCAGTTCCAGTGGGATCAGGGGGTCGATGGTCGACTTTCCTACAAGCTGGAAGTGCCGCCGTTGCAGCCTGCACTGACCTCGGCGTTGTTTAAAACAACCGGGGAAGAGCTGCACCGGTCGATGGCCGAATTGCCCTACACGCATGTCGTATTGGCCTTGATGCGCGATGGTTTCCATCCGCTGAGTCAGGGCGGCAACGTTCAGCTGCGTAACGACGGTACTCCAGTACTGGATTATCCGCTCAATGATTATATGTGGGATGGTTTCCGCCGCTCCCTGTATCGCATGGCAGAAGTTCAGTTCGCGGCCGGCGCCTTAAAGGTTCGTCCCAGCCATCAGGACGGTTTCTACGTCGACTCGGTGGCCAAGGTTCACGAGCAGATCGACCAGTTGGCGATGACGGAATACCGCATGATGATTGGTAGTGCCCATGTGATGGGAGGCTGCATGATGGGCGAGGATGCCTCATCGTCGGTGATCAACTCCCAGAGCCAACACCATCAACTGGAAAACCTCAGCGTGATCGATGGCTCGGCGTTCCCCACCAGTATTGGCGCCAATCCGCAACTTTCGATTTACGCCCTGGCCAGCAAACAAGCCACCGCTTTAGCTCAACGCCTGGGTGGCCTGCCGACCTCCTGAACGATTGCCCAACCACTGAGCCCTGGCCATTTGTACCGGGGCGAGGTTTGGGCTAACATCCTCCTCCCTTGAATGATAATGGGGCCAACCCCAGACGGGATATGTTGATACGATGAACACCGTAATCTACCCCGGTACCTTCGATCCAATCACTTACGGCCATGGCGATCTGGTGAACCGGGCCGCGCGTTTATTCGATAAAGTGGTGATCGCGGTAGCAGACAACCCAAAGAAAAAGCCCCTGTTCGATCTAAACGATCGCATCCAGCTGGCCGAAGCGGTCACCGACCATCTCGACAATGTCGAAGTCGTTGGGTTCGATAATCTGTTGGCCGAATTTGTTATGCAGCGCAATGCCAACGCTATTTTGCGGGGCCTGCGTGCCGTCTCCGATTTCGAATACGAATTCCAACTCGCGAATATGAACCGGGTCCTGGCGCCCTCTGTCGAGAGTCTGTTTCTGACCCCGGCTGAACAGTTTTCCTACATCTCCTCAACGCTGGTGCGCGAAATCGCGTCGTTGGGTGGAGATGTTTCGAAGTTTGTTCATCCGGTCGTTGAATCCGCCCTGAAGGAACGCTTCGGCAAGGGCAGCGTCTAACCTTTACAATGTCGCCACCCAGGCGAAAGCTAAACGAAGAGTACTCAGAATGTCTTTATTGATTACCGACGAATGCATCAACTGCGATGTCTGTGAGCCCGAATGTCCTAACAGTGCCATCTCCCCTGGCGAGGAGATCTATGAGATTGATCCCAACCTCTGCACAGAATGCGTAGGCCACTACGACGAGCCCCAGTGTGTACTGGTGTGCCCGGTTGATTGCATTCCAAAGGACCCTGATAACGAAGAAACCGAAGAAGAACTGCAGGAAAAGTACAATATTATTACCGCTGCCTAAGGCTTAGAAGGCAACAAAAAATAGAGGATGGAGACCTTTCCACCCTCTATCGTTCGTTCACGTATCGGTTGTCTGTGCTTTACCTTGATCGCCAGCCAACCAAGGTGGATTAGTTTTCGACGTTCGTGCAACCCAGGCAGCGCCTGAAGGTCGCATCGAAAGGCCCGACCACCAGCTCATCCGCCGCTTCACCAACATTTCCACCCAACGCCGAAAAGGGTAGCGTTAGCACGAAGGCTGCCGTTCCAAGGATGGTGATGCCCAGCGAAACCGGGCGTACCAGAATCTCTGTCGCCATTCGACCAGCCTTGTGCCGGTCAGAGTCTACCTGTAAATCACCACTGGCGCTTACGGGCGTGGCTAACAGAGACAGCGTTAGCAGCGTTGAAAGTAAAGCGGCAATCCTGGATCTGTAGCGTCGCATATCGGTTCCCTCGGTTTACTCGGTCTGTGCGTTTTGTATACAGCTGTTTTAACTATAACAAAGATTGCCAGCAATTCACGCGTGCCCCGGACCAACGGCTATTTCCGTGACTCATTTGGCGCTGGACCACCCCCTTTCCAGGCCAGCTTCGGGTATTTGGGCGGAAACTGATTATAAAACTCGATCAGTTCTGTAACCTGCTCTGAGTAATCCGCCATCGGCTGCCTGGGGTCGCCAATCACCAGCGCTTTGCGTTGATAGTCCAGCGCTACCGGCACAATGGGAACCCCGGCGCCCCGTGCGATATGGTAAAAGCCCTCCTTCCAGCCATCGGTCAGGCTGCGAGTGCCTTCGGGCGACAACCCCAATACAAAGTGCTCATGGCCCTGAAAGGCGTCGACCGCCTGCTCAACCACCCCGCGTGTCTTGTGACGAACAATAGGAATACCGCCCCAGGAGCGAAACAAAATGCCTTGGGGCCAGCGAAACAAGGTGTGCTTGGCATACCAGCGAGCGTGTAAACGCAGTAGCATCTTGGCCGCAATCAGAACCACAAAATCCCAATTGGAGGTGTGATAGCCAACAATCGCGACGTACTTATTCAACCGGGGCAGCTGCCCTTCGATGTTCCATCCCAACAGACGCAGCACCGTACGGCCGATCGATTCCACCAGCCGGTTAGCAGGGTAATAGTTACTACTCATAGACTCTTACCTGATGTTGATAAAACCTATCGGACCCTCAAGGGTCTCCTCTTATTATGTTAGCGCTGGCAATGACTGCAAAAAACCGTACTACGCTTCGCCAGCTGAACCTCTTTAAGTGGCCGCTGACAGCGGCTGCAAGGCATGCCAGCGCGACCATAAACCGCCAGTTCCTGTTTGAAATAACCCGGCTTTCCGTCACCCCCGACAAAATCTTTCAATGTGGTTCCACCCTGCTCGATGGCCGCGCCGAGCACTTCTCGAATGCACTGGACCAGCCGTGTCATTCGCTGGCGGGAGATACGCCCGGCGGCCCGCCTTGGGTCGATACCCGCTTTGAACAGGGCTTCGTTGGCATAAATGTTACCCACACCCACCACTATATGGCTATCCATAATAAAGCTTTTCACCGGACCACGGCGTCCCCGACTGTGCTGAAACAGGTAACCATCATCAAACGCTTCGGACAAGGGCTCCGGCCCCAGTGACGCCAGTAATTTATGATCCTGTACCGGATGTTCGCTCCAGACCATGGCGCCAAATCGGCGTGGATCGGTGTAACGAATGCAATGGCCATTCTCCAGACCAATATCGACATGGTCGTGCTTGCCGGGTGCCGTACCGGAGGTCAGTACGCGCAAACTGCCCGACATGCCTAGATGCACCAGCAATGTACCGTTGGCGAATTGCAGCAGCAAGTATTTACCGCGCCGAGTTACCTGCTCGACCGGTTGACCTTCTATTCGATTTTTTATGGCCGGATCTATGGGCCAACGCAGTCGCGGCTGACGCACCTCAAAGGTCGCGACGCTGGTATTTTCAAGATAGGGCGCTATACCCCGGCGGGTGGTTTCTACTTCGGGCAGTTCGGGCATGCGGAGTTTCCATCAGATTGGCCCCAGCTTAACAAATCCGGGGCCAGCTGCTCCAGCTTGCTGATGCCTTCAGGTACGGTCCGGTAGCGTCATGTAGCGGGCGGAATCCCCCCGCTTAACCGCGCGATCTTTCAGTTCCATTCTGGCCAGGGTCCGCAGATGCACTTCATCGGGGCCATCAGCTAACTGCAACATACGCCCACCGGACCAGATATTGGCCAGCGGAGTATCAGGGCTCAGGCCCATAGCACCGAAAGCCTGCATGGCCCGGTTAGCGACCTGAGTCAGCATACGGCCCGCTGCCACCTTGATCATACCAATCTCCTTACGCGCCGCTTTGGGGCCAACGTTGTCGATCATCCAGGCGGCTCGGAGCACCAGCAGGCGGGTCTGGTCGATTTCCATCCGGGACAGGGCTATCCATTCGGCGACGGTACCATGCTCGTGCAGATAGCGACCGAAGGTCTTACGCTCCTGAACGCGATCACTCATCAGCTCCAGCGCCAACTCCGCCATGCCGATCGAACGCATGCAATGATGAACTCGCCCCGGTCCCAGACGCGCCTGAGCCAAAGCAAAACCACTGCCTTCACTGCCCAATAGATTGGTCACAGGTACGCGTACGTTTCGGAACAGGATTTCGCAATGACCTTCCGCCGTATGGTGGTTCATCACCTGAATATTACGCTCGACTTCTACCCCGGCCGTGTCTATTGGCACCAACACCATACTCTGACGTTGGTGGACATCGGCATCGGGGTTGGTTTGCCCCATCACCACCAGAATTTTGCAGTCGGGATGAGCCGCGCCGGTAATAAACCACTTGCGACCATTGATCACATAGTCATCGCCATCACGTTGGATCAGAGTCTGGATATTGGTGGCGTCGGAGGAAGCCACGTCAGGTTCGGTCATGGCAAAGGCCGAGCGAATTTCACCCTCCAGCAGCGGGTTTAACCAGCGTTCTCGTTGCTCATCGTTGGCCACCAGGTGCAGCAGCTCCATATTGCCGGTATCGGGAGCATTACAATTGAAAATTTCCGAGGCCCAGTGCACGCGGCCCATGACCTCAGCCAAGGGGGCGTATTCCAGATTGGTCAAGCGAGTGCCGGGTTCATCATCCTTGAGTCCAGGCAGAAACAGGTTCCATAGGCCTTCGCTCTTTGCCAGCGCCTTAAGATCGGCCATAAAGCTGGGCGGATAGATGCCTTGCTGCTCCACCTCTTCATGCCACTGGCCGATGCGCGGCACAACATGATCGTCCATAAAAGCCTGCAAGCGGGCTTTTAGCTGCTCGGTTTCCTGATTAAATTGAAAGTCCATGGGGCCCCTCCGGGACAAGTGTCGTTATACCTGAAGTGTAACGACTCCCATCTCGTCTGGGCACGCATTGAAGAAAATGTGCCTGCATTCATAGCGTCTATAAATGCAGGCATCGTTCAGCCGTGGTATGACGGTTTTCTCTACTGACACTCCCCCATCTGGTAGGTTTGCACCTCGACATCACCACAGGCTCCGCAGGGATTACTGTAGGTTTTGGTCGAGCCATCCTTACGCACGCCACACACCGGGTTGTAGTCCATGGTGCACATCTGGAACACCGAACGATCTTCAGGGCAAGCCAGGGCATCCTCCTGCTCTCCCCCCTGACTCATGCAACCCGACAACAACAAACCCGCCATCATGACCAATCCGACTAATCCATTTTTCATACACCGCTCCTGTCTGCTGATGGCTTTATGATAGCGGCCCTTTTCGGCCCCCGCTATTGGCAAGTACATCAGGATCTTGGATAAAAACAGCGGTTAACCCTTTCATTGACCTTAATCCACCCTGTCGATGCTTACCGGGTCTATACTGGTGCCAGCCGCTGACAACAGTTAGCGGAAGCTTTCTGGCGCTTCTTTCGCTATAATCGCGCCCCTTTTTACAATCGGCCCCGTTTGTTGCTCTCAACATCTCGCTGCCGCCCCGACTGGTACACCCAATATGTCCGCTGACCAAGCCACCGAATTCACTTCATTCGGGCTCGCCCCTGCCGTTCTCCAAGCGGTACAAAAAGTGGGGTACGAAACACCTTCCCCCATTCAGGCGCAGAGTATTCCCATTCTGCTCGACGGTGAAGATCTGCTGGGTCAGGCTCAAACCGGTACGGGTAAAACAGCGGCGTTTGCTCTGCCATTGCTTTCCCGCATTGATGTTAAGAAACGTCAGCCGCAATTGCTGGTATTGGCTCCGACCCGTGAGCTGGCTATTCAGGTAGCGGAAGCGTTTCAGACTTACGCCCGCTTCCTGCCCGATTTTCATGTCTTGCCCATCTATGGTGGCCAGGCCTATGACCAACAGCTCAAGCACCTCAAGCGTGGTGTGCAGGTCGTGGTCGGCACTCCGGGTCGGGTAATGGACCATATTCGTCGCGGTACCCTCAAACTGGATGGTCTGCAATCGCTGGTACTCGACGAAGCCGATGAAATGCTACGCATGGGTTTTATCGACGATATCGAATGGATTCTGGAGCACACTCCGGAAAGCCGCCAAACGGCATTGTTCTCGGCCACCATGCCGAGCCAGATCAAGCGCGTCGCCCAACGCCATCTGCGTGACCCGAAAGAGGTCAGCATTAAAGAAAAAACCGCCACCGCCAAGACCATTCGCCAGCGCTACTGGCAAGTAAGTGGATTGCACAAGCTCGACGCACTGACCCGAATTCTCGAAGTTGAAGCTTTCGACGCCGTACTGGTGTTCGTGCGGACCAAGACCTCCACCGTCGATCTGGCGGAAAAGCTCTCGGCTCGCGGCTATGCCTGTGAAGCCCTGAATGGAGACATTCCGCAAAATCAGCGCGAGCGAACGGTCGACCGTCTTAAGAAAGGCAAACTCGATATCCTGATCGCTACCGATGTCGTGGCTCGCGGACTGGACGTTGAGCGCATCAGCCACGTGGTCAATTTCGATATCCCTTACGACGTTGAATCCTATGTGCACCGCATCGGTCGTACTGGCCGGGCCGGGCGCACCGGTGATGCATTGCTATTTGTCGCACCCCGTGAACGTCGCATGCTAAAAACCATCGAACGGGTGACACGCCAGCCCATCGAACCCATGGATATGCCCTCCGCAGTCGATATCAACCAGCACCGCATCAGCCGCTTTAAAGAGCAGATAATCGATACCATCGAGAACCGCAATATCGACATCTTCCACCGCATGGTCGGAGAACTGAGCGAAGACCAGGAACTGGACCCGCTGACCATTGCTGCCGCACTGGCCAGCCTCGCGCAGAAGGGCAAACCCTTTCTGCTGAATGAAAACGAACCCGCACCGCGTAAACCGAAAGCATCCGTTCGTGTGGTCGATGGCGATGAAAAAGGCGATCGCAGAGACAAGCGCGAGCCCCGACGCAAGGCCAAACCGGCTTCTAGCCGCCCCTCATCTCTCAAGGATCACCCCGAAGTGGTCATGGAGCGCTTCAAGGTAGACGTCGGCTACGAGCATGGCGTCAAACCGGGTAATTTGGTGGGTGCGATCGCCAATGAAGCCGAGATCGATAGCCAATACATTGGCCAGATCGAAATCCATGACGATTTCAGCACCGTAGACCTGCCCGAAGGTATGCCCAAAGAAACCTTCGATGCGCTTCGTCGCACCTGGGTGTGCCAGCAAAAGCTGAATATTCGTCGCTTTGCCGGGAATGAGAACGAGGAAACGACTGAAAAGCCGGCACGCAAACGCCCCAGCGGTCCTAAAGGGCCCAAGAAAAAGCGTGAGCGCAAACCCAAGTCCTGATATAGATGAGTAATGGAAAGGGGCCATTGGCCCCTTTTTTTCGGAAAAAGTCAGGGTAAAACTGAAAAACTGTGACATGCCCTAGGGCACATACACCATATAGATTTGAACCCGATAGCCTTGGTCCGATTCCATGACCTGTGCACTCAACACCAAATCACTGCGCCCCTCGGCTTCGGTCCATAGATCAACCAGAACATCCCAATGATCTCCCATCCAGAGGCATACTGATGTGTTCCAGGTTTCCTCCGGTAACTCGATCAACTGCTCGCCATAGTCTTCTATATAATCACTAATCTGCGCCGCGGTTTCCTTCGATACCGGGAGCACTGTTTTGATTCCAGCGTTTAACTGGTAATCACCCACCACAAAAGAACGCACAACCTTGATAAAAATATCACGCCAAACTGACGGGACAGGGCGTTGCTGAACTTCATCTTTGTCTATTTCAATGATTGTCATAGGACTTTCAAACGCTAACTGTTCTACTCTTTGCCTGAGAGCCGACCTACTTCAACAGAAGCTCTCGATCAATTGCGATGAATTCGCTGGCGGCATTCATCAATGAGGCGGCGGTCAGCTTAGCCACACCATAAACCTCAACTCTTTTCCCTTTATCCTGGCGAAGCTTGTTGACCAGCAGGTCAAAGTCACCATCTCCAGAAGCCAACACCACGACATCGGCACCCTGTGAATATTCCATCGCGTCGATGGTGATACCCACATCCCAGTCACCCTTTGCCGATCCATCGGTGCGTTGTATAAAGGGCTTAAGCTTTACCTCGAAGCCAATCGCTCGCAATATATTTTGAAATTCCCGTTGCTTCTGGTCACCTCGATCGATGGCGTAGGCAATGGCCTTAACTACCTCTCTTCCTTCGGTAGCTTTCAACCAGAAACGATTATAATCAAAATTTTTCTGATAGGTTTGTCTCGCCGTGTAATAGATGTTTTGCACATCCACCAGGATTATTACTTTGTTCATTACAGGGCATCCTTGCTGAAAATGTATCAGGCTAATTTGCGCAAATCATGATTAAAGATCAGTACGTTGTATATCGGATCGATTCTAGTTTGGAAGCTGTATCGTCTGAATACTTTCCCTTAACCTTGTTTCATATTTTGGGAAATCGTCTTTGGTTGAATTAAAGTTAAAAATCAACATTTCTTCGCCATAACTCGTCAACAGCATAATATTATGAATATCGGCATTCACAGCATTTGACGTCATCTCAAGATACAACCATCGTTTACCCGACAGTTGAATAATATCCCGTTTTATCCACTCAATTCCCGGAACCATTCGATCAAAGGTAGTTTTGAAATAGGTCATCAGCTCCGATAAGTCGGCATCTGAATTATCATTATTTTTCAGACCATAGGCGATAGTTGTCGAGGCAGTGCTATTGCCTACAACCCACTCAGGCGCATTTTTTTGTGGCCATTTAATATCGATCATCTCTTGCGATAATGGTTGAAATTCATCCGGTGCAACGAATGAAATATTCGTGTCAGAGATATTGATCTCTTTCGCCGAGACCGAAATAGAAACCGCAAACAGCAGTAAGCTAAACATCAATTTCATTGGGGATACCTAACTCTTTTGAGTAATCGTTCTAAGAGAAACAGCTGTTAAACCTTAGAACATATTAGGATAGCTAGTTATGCCACTTGTGCTGCCCTTAATCATTCGGATTCACAAGAAATGGTGCAGGACAGCGCCCATGGATCGGCTGCCCACTACCCGGATGCTCAAAGCACAGTTCGCTTGCGTGTAACAACAAGCGCTCAGACATTTCCTCACTACAAGCGCTTTTATACAGATCACACCCTAAAATAGGGTGACCCAATGCCAGGCTGTGAATTCGTAACTGGTGTGTGCGCCCCGTCCGGGGAGTGAACTGCACCAGGCTTCTGCGTGGGTGATCCAGCCGTTGCAATACCTGGTATTCACTGATGGCTGTTTTGCCAGTGGTCTGGCAAATTTTTACCCGGGGGAAGTGGTTTTTGTCCTTCGAAATCGCTTCGGTGATCTGCCCCCGCTCGTCGGCAACCCAACCTTCCAGCATGGCCACATAACGCTTTCGAATCGTTCGCCCTTGAAACTGTCTATTGAGATGTTGCGCAGACCCTGCACTTAATCCCACAACCATAAGGCCTGATGTGCCAAAATCCAGTCGATGGGGAATTTTTGCTGTCGGGAAGGCCGGTGTTATGCCTTCCTGACCGTATACCAATCGGTGATGCACCGAATCCCAGTTTAGAGGATTTTTACCCGACAGGCTGAGCAAGCCACTGGGTTTATTAATCAATAAAATATGATCATCTTGATACAAGATTTTTACCGGTTCATCACATGGCGGTGCCAAAAAAGTATCCGTTACCGCTTGAGGTGATAGGCCGGTGTCGGGCATTAAAGCGTTTCCTATACTGTACTCTGGATCTACTGCGACAGTGATGAACAGGTTCAATTCCATCAACACCTGTCACTGCCTATCTCATCACTGACCATACAATTCACAAACAACGGCGTTGTATAAACAGCTTATGACTGATCCGTTATCTATTCTTTGAATTGCTTTATTCAGAGTAATTACTGGCGTTTTGTCGTTGGCGCTTTTCGTTGCGGTGAGCAATATACCAGGCAAAAAATGCGGCCAGGGAAACAGCGAGGATGATCAATGTTGCCAAGGCATTGATCTTGGGTGTCACCCCCAATCTGACGGATGAGAATACCACCATGGGCAGGGTCGTGGAGCCCGGACCGGAGACGAAACTGGCGATCACCAGATCATCCAGAGACAGCGTAAACGATAGCAGCCATCCGGCTACCAAGGCCGGAGCAATCACCGGAATCGTGATCAGAAAAAAGGTTTTCATCGGCGTTGCGCCCAGGTCCATGGCCGCTTCCTCGATAGAAATATCCATCTCTCGTAATCGCGAGGAAACCACCACTGCGACATAGGCCATGCAGAAAGTGGTATGAGCAATCCAGATGGTAAGGAAACCCCGGTCGGCGGGCCATCCGACCACCTGTGCCATGGCCACAAACAACAATAACAAAGACAAACCTGTGATCACATCGGGCATAACCAGCGGTGCGGTCATCATGCTCGAAAACGCAGTCTTTCCTCTAAAGCGACGAAATCTCACCATAATAAAGGCTGCCAGTGTACCCAATATTACGGCCATGCAAGAAGTCGTGAAGGCAATACGCAGACTCATCCACACTGCCGACATCAATTGCTCATCACGAAACAGTTCGCCATACCATTTGGTACTGAACCCGGCCCATACGGTAACCAGGCGCGACTCATTAAAGGAGTAGATCACCAGTATCAACATGGGCAGATACAGGAATACCAGTCCGCCCCATAACACACAGTTGGAGAAAGAAAGTTTTTTCACGATTCTGCCTCCATCTCTTTGGCCTGGTAATGATGGAACCAGGCAATAGGCACACTCAATAACACCAGCATCACAATAGCCAGCGCGGCGGCAATCGGCCAGTCACGGTTATTAAAGAACTCTTGCCATAACACCTTACCGATCATTAATGTCTCGGGTCCGCCCAACAATTCTGGGATCACAAACTCACCAACCACCGGAATAAATACCAACATGGAGCCAGCAATAATACCGGCCTTTGACAATGGTAACGTGATGGTTAAAAAGGTTTTCCAGGGCGGTGCACCCAAATCTGAAGACGCCTCTAGCAGACTGCCATCAAGTTTCACCAAATTGGCGTACAGCGGTAGCACCATAAAGGGTAGATACGCGTAAACAATACCGACATAGACGGCAAAATTGGTATTGAGCATGATGATCGGATCATCAATTACCCCGACAAACATCAGCAAATTATTGATCAGCCCGTTATTTTTCAGAATACCTATCCAGGCATAGATACGAATCAGAAAGCTGGTCCATGATGGCAGTAGCACCAGCAGTAGCAGTACGGTTTTCATTTTGTCATCGGCCCGCGCCATGGCGTATGCCATGGGATAACCCAACAACAAACAAAACAGGGTCGAAAAGAAAGCGATCTTGATCGATCCCCAATAGGCAGCGACATAAAGGTCGTCACCGGTGAGAAATATATAGTTACCCAAATTCAGGGCAATGGTCAGTGTCTCATCCACATAGCGAAACACTTCGGTATAGGGCGGAATGGCTATTTCCGCTTCGGAAAAACTGATCTTGGCTACCAGTGCGAAGGGCACCATAAAAAACAGCGCCAGCCAGGAGTAGGGAATACCGATAACCAGCGATCGGCCACTCGGGATCAGCTTTTTAAGATTCATGACGTGAGTACCACGCAGCTTTCCGGTTCCCAGCTGATATAGACCTTATCTTCCCAGGTCGGCCGGCCCATTTTGCGCTCTATATTGGAGAACGTAGACTGTACGACTTTCCCTGATGCCAGTTTGATGTAATACACAGAATGGCCACCAAGGTAAGCTATGTCATCCACAACACCTTCACACCAGTTCTCTTTTTGCTCGGGCTGGTCGCGGCTGATTTCGATTTTTTCCGGCCGAATGGCGACGTAAACGTGGCGGTTATCTTCGGGAGTGGTGATACCGTGGCTGATATAGACCGGTTGCTCCATATCGTCCAGTTTGATTCGTACATAGCTGGCTTCGTCTTCGAAAATAGTACCGTCGAAAATATTCACCGAGCCGATAAATTCAGCGGTCATTCTGGAATTGGGGGTCTCGTAAATATCCACCGGAGAACCGACCTGGACAATCTCCCCATGGTCCATAATGCCAATTCGGTCAGCCATGGTCATGGCTTCTTCCTGATCGTGGGTAACCATGACACAGGTAACCCCGACCTCTTCAATAATTTGCACCACTTCGAGCTGCATTTCGGTTCTGAGTTTCTTGTCCAATGCACCCATGGGTTCATCCAGCAACAGGAGCTTGGGACGTTTGGCCAGGCTTCGTGCCAATGCTACCCGCTGGCGTTGTCCACCCGATAGTTGGTGTGGCTTACGGCGGGCATATTCAGACATATGGACCAAGCGCAGTAATTCATCGACCCGCTGTTTAATTTCTGCCTTGGGTACCTTGTCCTGTTTTAAACCGAACGCGACATTGTCCGCCACGGTCATATGAGGGAACAGCGCGTAGGATTGAAACATCATATTAATTGGGCGTTCGTAGGGCGGTAAGTCCGTGATATCTTCGCCATCCAGAAAGACTCTGCCTGTGGACGGTTTTTCGAAGCCCGCCAGCATTCGTAGCAAGGTTGACTTACCCGAGCCCGAGCCCCCTAGCAGTGCAAAAATTTCACCTTCTTTAATATTCAGGTTTACATCATCAACCGCCGTGGTTTCATCGAATTGCTTAGTGATTTTTTCTATTCTGAGCAGATCCGACTTCTTTTCTTGCTGATTAGCAGGATGGCCTTTGCTACCCGTTGAGGGTTCATCATCAGCTTCTATTTCCGATAAAACGGGCATCTTCCGGGGTCTCCGATCGTACAAAGTAGATTTATCTTCAGGTTACAGCGAACCGAAGCTCGCTGTAACCTGATCGGCTTATTGCCCGGATTTCACCTTGGTCCAGGCACGGGTTACGATGCGATCAATCTTCTTGGGAAGCACCTTGAAGGGATAGAGATTTTTCTCGGCTTCGGGGGTCGGGTAAATACCGGGATTACCAGTAATTTCCTCATCTACCAGCTTGGTCGCGGCACTGTTACCGTTAGCGTAGGCAACATAGTTAGATATTTCTGCCATCACTTCGGGATCCAGTAGATAATTCAGGAACTCATAGGCTTCATCGACATTTTTAGCGTCGGTAGGCATAACCAGCATATCAAACCACATACCCGCACCTTCGGCAGGAATCACGTATTCAACCGTAACGCCATTTTCAGCTTCGGCAGCACGATCGGCAGCCTGCAAGACATCCCCGGACCATCCCACGGCGACACAGATATCGCCATTGGCCAGATCTGAAATATATTTTGACGAGTGGAAATAGGTAATATGAGGGCGCACACTCATCAGTAACTGGGTCGCTTCTTCATAGTCTGCTTTGTTATGGCTGTTTGGGTCCTTACCCAGATACTTGAGTGCAGCCGGCAGCATTTCGGTCGGCGCATCGAGAACGGCGACACCACAGGCGGCCAGCTTCTCCATATTTTCCGGCTTGAAGATCAGGTCCCAGCTGTTCACGGGAGCGGCATCACCCAATGCGGCCTTTACCTTGTCCGGGTTGTAGCCAATACCTGTAGTACCCCAGAGATAGGGGAAAGCGTATTGGTTACCGGGATCGTACACTTCCAGATTTTTCATCATATTGTCATCGAGATTACCCCAATTGCTCAGCTTGCTACGATCCATCGGTTGGAAAGCACCGGCCTGAATCTGGCGCGCCATAAACGAGGCGGAAGGCACCACAATATCAAAACCGGAACCACCAGAAAGCAACTTGGCTTCCAGCACTTCGTTGGAATCAAACACATCGTAGCTGACCTTGATGCCGGTTTTCTTTTCAAAATTGGCGATGGTGTCTTCTGCAATGTAATCGGACCAGTTATAGACGTGTAGCACCCTGTCAGCCGCAATGGCCTGACTGCCTGCCGTTAAAGCACAAGCCGCGGTTAACCCAACCACTGTATTCTTGATGACATTCTTCATAGGTTTTCCCTGTATTCTCGTTATAGTTATGCGTAGGTTTACTATTGCTAAAACTGTTTATTTCAGTCAATAGACCTCTCTTGGTATTGCCCTAATTGGTGTATTTTTGACAACTCTTTCCTCCCTTTAGGTTCTGCTTCCAACCACTTTCAGTGTGCTAACGGTCAGATCACCCCCAACGCTTTCGCCGTCAGATCCAGACAGTATTTTGCTTTTTCGATCAGCTCATCAATCTCTTCTTTGCTGATCACCAAGGGGGGAGAAATAATCATGGTATCTCCGGTTGCCCGCATGATCAGTCCGTTGTTAAAGCAAAAATCACGGCACACCGTGCCGGCCTTGCCCTTGTCATCAAACCGGGTTCGAGCCGCCTTGTCGTTGGTGAGTTCCAACGCGCCGACCAGGCCAACGCCCCTGACCTCACCCACCAAGGGATGGTCCGCCAACTCGCGCCAGCGCTGCTGCAAGTAGGGGCCGGTTTCATCACGTACCCGATCCACCAGGCCTTCGTTTTGCAAAATACGAATATTGGCCGCCGCTACCGCCGCCGCTACCGGATGGCCGGAATAGGTATAGCCATGATTGAACTCTCCCCCTTCATCAATCAGAGTCTTGGCCACCCGATCGCCAACTACCACACCCCCAATAGGCAGATAACCCGATGACAGGCCTTTGGCAATCGGCATCAGGTCAGGCTTCAAACCATAGTAATCGCTACCAAACCATTCACCGGTACGACCAAACCCGCAGATCACCTCGTCCACCACCAGCAGGATTTCATACTTATCCAGAATGCGTTTGATCTCTGGCCAGTAGCTGTCCGGTGGCACAATCACGCCACCAGCGCCCTGTATCGGTTCGGCGATAAAGGCACCGACATTGTCTTCACCAAGCTCGAGAATTTTTGCTTCCAGTGCCCGTGCCGCTTGCAAGCCAAACTCTTCCGGCGTCTGGTCGCCTCCCTCGCCGTACCAGTAAGGTTGCGGAATGTGCACAATGCCCGGAATGGGCAGATCGCCGTGTTCATGCATATATTTCATGCCGCCAAGGCTCGCCCCGGCCACCGTAGATCCGTGATAGGCGTTGACCCGGCTAATAAAGGTTTTCTTATTCGGTTTGCCTTTGACATCCCAATACCGGCGCACCATGCGCAGCACGGTATCGTTAGCCTCTGAGCCCGAGCCACAAAAAAACACGTGCTGCATATGCTCTGGCGTCACCTCAGCGATTAAACGCGAAAGCTCTACCACGGGCTCGTGAGTGGTTTTGAAAAAGGCGTTGTAATAGGGCAACTGCTGCATTTGCTGAAACGCCACGTCCGCCAGTTCCTTGCGACCGTAGCCGACATTGACGCACCAGAGTCCCGCCATGGCATCGAGCATTTTGTTGCCATCTCGATCCCACAAATAGACCCCTTCGGCTCGTTCAATGACCCGTGCCCCCTCTTCACCGAGCTGTTTGAAGTCGGTAAACGGGTGCAAATGATGATCCCGATCGAGGGCCTGTAGTTGCGCGGTATCCAATGCTTTTGTTTCCGTCGTCATAAATCACCTAAAACTGGGGGCGTCAAAAGCGCCGTTCTATGTTGTGCATTTTTCAATGCCACCACTTTTTATTGTCACTCTCTTGGGTCGTTGCTTTTACACACTAAGCAGCAGGTATTCTCGCTCCCATGAGCTGATCACTCGTTTGAAGTTTTCATATTCGGCACGTTTCACCGCAACGTAAGCGCTGATAAATTTTTCCCCCAGTCTGGCTTTCATCGCCTCGCAGCCTTCCATTTTTTCCAGGGCATGTTCGAGGTTGACGGGGACGGCTCGATCACGCAGATGATAAGCACTACCGGACACGGGCTTGCTGGGCTTCAACCCCTCTTCGATTCCCATATAACCGCACAGCAGGGTACCGGCCAGGGCAAGGTAGGGGTTGGCATCGGCACCGGCCAGGCGGTTTTCGATGCGACGCGCTTCGGCGTCCGAATCGGGTACCCGTAGTGCCACCGTGCGATTGTCTTCACCCCATTCAACATTTACCGGAGCCGAGGTATCGGGCAAGAAGCGTCGGTAAGAATTTACGTTCGGTGCGAACAGCGGCATGGTGTAGGGAATGTATTTTTGCAGACCGGCGATATAGCTGAGAAACAGCTCGGACATGGAGCCATCTTCATTACTGAAAATGTTCTTGCCGGTTTTACTGTCCAGCAAACTCTGGTGCACATGCATCGAGCTACCCGGCTGATCTTCCACCGGCTTGGCCATAAAGGTGGCACGTACATTATGTTTCAGAGCCGCTTCGCGTACGACACGTTTAAACAGAAATACCTGATCGGCCAGGTTAACCGGTGAACCGTGGAGAAAGTTAATCTCCATTTGCGCCGTGCCCTCTTCGTGAATCAGGGTATCAACATCCAGATCCATGGCTTCGCAATAATCGTACACATCTTCAAACAGCGGATCGTATTCGTTGGTGGCATCAATACTGAACGACTGCCGACCGCTTTCCTGTCGACCGGAACGACCCACGGGAGGCTCCAGTGGCAGATCGGGATCATCACTGGGCTTGGTCAGGTAAAACTCCAGTTCCGGCGCAACGACCGGCACCCAACCCTTGGCGTCATAGAGCGCCATCACTTTTTTCAACAGATTACGGGGGCAGAGTTCGGTCGGCTGCCCCTGCTTGTCATAGGTGTCATGGATAATCTGTGCCGTGGGTTCCAGGGCCCAGGGCACCAGATACATGGCGGCTTCATCGGGATGCAAACGCATATCAATTTCAGACGGGTCCACTAACTGGTCGTACAGCTCATCCTCGACATAGTCACCAGTCACGCTCTGCAAGGCCACCGATTCAGGCAGGCGAATCCCCCGCTCCTTCATAAATTTCGATGCGGGCATGATTTTACCGCGAGCAATCCCGGTAAAATCGGCCACCAGGCATTCCACCTCGGTAATGCCATTTTCTTTCAGCCAACTGTCTATGGCTTGCATGTTTAACCTCTGTTGTTGTCGTGAGCCCTCTGCCGACAAGCGTCGCCAAAGGCTTTAAAAATACTCAGGTAGAAGGGGTGTTCTGCTACTTTCCATTCCGGGTGCCATTGCACGGCCAGGTTAAATCCGGGGGCGCCACCCACGGAGAAGGCCTCAACCAGACCGTCCTCGGCCCGCGCTTCCACCTGTAAACCTAATCCGAGCTGGTCCACCCCCTGAGTGTGCAGTGAATTTACCATTTGGGGCTCCTCGCCGACTAATGAAGCCAGTACCCCGCCTGATTCAATCAACACCCTGTGGGCTACTGCATACTGCTGGTCAATCGGTAGTTCTTTGTCTTCCCGATGTTCCTGATAACGTCCGGTGTCATGGAGGCGTTGATGCAATGAACCACCAAAAGCCACATTCATCTCCTGGAAGCCACGGCAGATTGCCAGCACCGGCACACCACTATCAATGGCTTCCCGAATAAGAGGTAAGGTGGTGGCATCTCGGTGTAAATCGTAGTCGGAAGGGTCCACACTGCTGTCGGCCCCATACAGGTGAGGTTGCACCATAGAGTAAGAGCCCGTTAACAACAGGCCATCCAGTCTTTCCAGGGTAGGCCGCGCCTCGAGTGCATCGCCCAGAGCGGGAATGATCACCGGCAGTACATCTGAGCCCTCGACCAGGCCGACCAGATATTTGTTACCTGCAACGTGAAACGGATGAATCCCCAGCTGACGAGTGCAGGCCGATACTCCGACCATGGGCTTTAGGCTGTGATAAGACATATGATTCCAGAATTTTCAGTCTAATTATTGTTCGTTTTTTCACACAATATCATTAAAAAAAATGCAACACAAAAGTTCTTTCCTGACAATTAACAGCACTATTTTATGCCTTAAAAGCGAGCAAACAATCGAGCAAAACTCCCAAAATTGGTGCATTAGACCCTTTTTAGAAACCCAACCCCACCGAGGCTTGCTTGACTTTAATCCGGGCTTGGGATTCACTGATTTCGCATAAACCATGATAAATATATTTTACAAAAAGGTTATCCAATGTTTGACGCTACTTATCAAAGTGAAGCGCCCGACTTCCTGAAAAAGCACCCGGAAGTGACCACCATCGATCTGCTTATCGCCGATATGAACGGTGTAATAAGGGGTAAACGCGTCGACCCTTCCGTACTAAAGAAAGCCTATGGTAAAGGGATCTGCCTGCCCGAATCCGTTTTTTCTCTCGATATTCGTGGTGATGTGGTCGAAGAAAGCGGCATTGGTTTAGAGACGGGTGATGGCGATAAGTTCTGCTTTCCAATCCCCGGTACCTTAACCATGGTGCCCTGGCAAAAGCGGCCGACAGCCCAATTGCTGATGACCATGCACCACAGCGACCGCTCGCCACTTGAGATCAACCCCCGCCAGGTTCTGAGCAAGATGCTGGAGCGCTTTAAAGCTCTAAAGCTTAGGCCTGTGGTTGCCGTGGAGCTTGAGTTCTACCTGCTGGACAAAGAGTTCAGCAACGAAAACACTCCCCAACCTCCGCTATCTCCCGTTACCGGTAAACGCGAGAACAACACCCAGGTTTACTCCATAGATGACCTGGACGATTACGCCGAGTTTCTCGAAGACGTCATCAATAGCGCCCAGCAGCAAGGTATCCCCGCTGACACCATTATTGCCGAATACGCCCCAGGGCAATTTGAGGTCAACCTGCATCATATCGATGACCCGCTGACCGCCTGCGACCATGGGCTATTACTGAAGCGTGTGATCAAGGGGATTGCCAACAAACACGGCTTCGAAGCCACTTTTATGGCCAAGCCTTACCCGGATCAGGCGGGCAATGGCCTGCACATTCATATCAGCTTGCTGGACGAAGCTGGCAATAATGCCTTTGCCAATGAAGACGGCAGCTACACCGATACCATGATGCAAGCCGTCGCCGGGTTGCTGGATCTGATGCCCAGTTCCATGGCGCTGTTCTGCCCGAGCGTAAACTCCTACCGTCGCTTTTCCCCGGAATTCTATACCCCCAATGCACCTAGCTGGGGCAAGGACAATCGTACAACAGCCCTGCGTATTCCATCCGGTGATCGCGAAGCGACCCGCATCGAGCATCGAGTATCCGGCGCCGACGCCAACCCCTACCTGGTGATGAGCTCATTACTCGCGGGAATCCATCACGGCCTGGCCAAGCAGTTAACGCCGCCCCCGGTGCTCGAAGGAAATGCCTACAATCAGCTCAGCCAGACGCTGGCCGACAACCTCAGGGACGCCCTGCGGCTGCTGGGGGAATCCGACGTTATGGCCGAGTATCTGGGTAAGCATTTTCTCGACACCTACATTTGCTGCAAAGAGCACGAAATGATCGAGTTCGAAAAGTCGATCTCGGATCTCGAATACAAGTGGTATCTGAGAACGGTATAACCCGGTTCAGGCAGCGAATGCGCTAAAGCAAGCAGACCGAGAAATGACTGCGGGGGCCAGGGCCCCCGTGATCGCTGCCCGGCACCGATACCCTTTTAGATCAGTCGATCAAACCAAACTGGTCGCGCAGAATCTCGATAATTTCTGCCTTTGGATTATCCGCTAACACCAGCTTTTTACCGGTAATCTTTTCGGCAATATCCAGATACGTTCTGGAGACCTCCATCAGCACCGACTCCGGCAAGGCATTATCCTTCGCTAACGCCTGGCGTTCGTCCATGCGACTTTTGTTAAGCAGAATATCGGGGTCGGGGAAGTGGTTCAGCAGCAACTGGCGGAAACCCTCCTTGGAGTTTTCCACAACCTTGCCTTCGCGGTAGCTGGGACCATCCCAGATACGAGACGAATCGGGCGTACCGACCTCATCCATATAGATCAGCTTCTCCTGGCCCTTGGCATCGGTGACATAACCAAATTCAAATTTGGTATCCACAAACACCTGGTCGAGCTTGGCCAGCTCGTCGCTGATAACATCGAAGCCTTCCTTGAGCAGCTTCTCGTAGCGGTCGATATCGTCGCTGCTAGTAAAATGAAAAGCGGCGAAGTTATCGTCGATATTGGCACGGGTAATGTTGACGTCATCCACCTCGGGCACGCCGAGAATGCCCTTCAGGATGCCTTTGGTCGAGGGGGTAATCAGCAGTTCGGGCAACTTCTGGTCTTTTTCCAGACCTTCGGCGATCTGGATACCGCAGAACTCCCGCTCACCCTTGGTGTACGCACGCCACATGGAGCCCGTGATGTATTGACGGCAGATCGCTTCGATCATCACCGGGCGGGCTTTCTGCACAATCCAGACAAAAGGATGGGGAATCTCGAGAATATGGCTATCGGCCAGGCCCTGCTCGCGAAACAGCTTGAACCAATGATTTGAGATCGCATTCAGCGCCGCACCCTTACCGGGCACCCCGTTCATACCGCCTTCACCGTGCCAGATACAGTCGAACGCCGAAATACGATCACTGATCACCATTATGGCCAGTGGCGCATCAGCCGCTACATCATAGCCACGTTCACGGATCAGGCGCTGGCTATCGGCGTCGGTCAACCAGTAGACGGAGCGGACTTTACCGCTGTGGACAGGCCTCTGGGTGCGAATTGGCAGATCGTTATTAACCGCCAGTACTTTATCGGCAAGGCTCATGGAACGGGTCCTGTACGAAAGGTTCGTTGCTCAAATTCCCGGCGGATATTACCCTTCACGCCGACTCACGTCCACGTTCACGCCGAAAAGACGCTTCGCAACAGCCCCCTGCTAGCCAACACCCCAATTCCTTTCGACCCGCTTTTTTCTTACACTGGGCCACCCAACGCAGGAGCTATCCGTGATTCGTCTGTCCAAACAGCTGGTGCTGCTACAAAATCAGAAAGAGCTTAATCAAGCTGGTATTAATCCCACCCGATCTGAAGAACTGATCGCTGAATATGGCGGTGACGGCAATATCGACTGGGCATTTGACCGCGGCTTCTGGGACGAAACGGCGGGTAAACTGACCTTGCTCTATCAGGATACCAAGGACACCGCCAACGAGGAGCGCTGCCTGACCCTGCGCCTGGAACGAACCGGCAAAAAAGCATACCGTGTCACCAACGCGCACCGGGCTCAAACCTGAGCCTTCGTCTCTATCGCTTTATTGTGTTGTTTGCCTTTTGATAGCATGTTACTAGTGATTGCCCCTCTTAAACTTCCCCCATAACCTTTACATCCTGACAAGTCGCTTGTCATACAAGGAGTTATTGATGTCATTGATCAAAAACGGGCTGCTTATCGCATGCTTTTCGTTACTACTGGGCTGTGCTGCTCAATCACCGGTTACTAAAGAAAACTATTCAGGGTTTATGAGTGATGAACAGTACAGTCAGCTTCAACAGGTTAAGCTGGATAATGGTAATACTGTTATGCGCTGGATCAGCCCTGAACTAGGCAATGCGCAATACAGTAAAGTGCTGATCGAACCCGTTGCTTTCCATCCTCAGCCGAAGGCAACCGAGCAGGTCAGCCAAAAAACTCTCTCCGCTTTGCAATCACTTTTGACCGACCACATCACCAAGCAGCTCAAGCAAAGTCTGCCAGTTGCCGACCAGCCGGCTCCCGATGTATTGAAACTCGAAATCGTTATTACCGGCGTTAATATCTCAAATGAGCCTTTGGCCGCTTACCAATACATTCCCGTAGCGCTGATCGCTAGCGGAGTTAACCAGGCAGCCGGAGGTCGTGATCAGGCCGTCAACCTGTTTGCAGAAGCCAAGGTCTCCGACAGTGTTAATGGCACCCTGATGGCTTCAGGAGTTCGCAGCATTACTGGAGAATCTCTGGAAAATTCCACAGAAAAGCTGCAAGCCAATGATCTTGACGAAGGTTTTGCGCTCGCCAGTGATGATCTGACAGATGCTCTTGCCAAACTGCTTAACCAGTAATCCCTAAGAGCAGCTAAGGTCCGAGTCTGGCGAAGGCAACCGCTGAAGTCTTCGCCAGACGCACATATTGGCTCCTGCAACCGCTACTTCGACTCACCGGTCTGCAACACTTCCCACATATTCATTTGCCTGAAGCCCCCTCAGAACTCCAGCCAAGTTAACCAGAACACCTTCCATTTACAGCAGCGGCTCGATTGCCCATAATCGCCATCGATTCTCTGAGTGAGGCCCCCTGCCCCACTCGCCGTATTGGGTCTGTTTATGCCGCCATCTTCATTCTGGCTCTGTTTGCTGCTGGCTGTTGCCTGCTCTCACTTAAGCGCCGCAACCAACTTTAGCAGCGCCAAGAAGCAAGCCCGGGAGATCTACGCCGATAACCCCAACAGTTTCTACTGCAACTGCCGCTATCGCAGTCAGCAGAAAAAGCTGATTCCGGATCTTGACGACTGTGGTTATGAGGTTCGCAAACAACCCAAGCGAGCCGAGCGCATCGAATGGGAGCACGTAGTCCCCGCCTGGGCACTTGGCCATCAACGGCAGTGCTGGCAAAACGGTGGCCGCAAGGCCTGCCGGAAGGATGCTGAATTTCGCCAAATGGAAGCAGACTTGCATAATCTGGTGCCGGCTATCGGCGAGATTAATGGCGACCGCTCCAACTACCGCTTTTCATTGCTGGGCAAGCGGCCGAAGCTGTATGGCGCCTGTGATTTCAAGGTCGATTTCAAAGCCCGAAAAGCCGAACCGCCGGAATCCGTGCGAGGCGAAATTGCCCGAATCTATCTCTATATGCACGAGAAATACGGGCTCTCTATGAGCGACGCCCAGCAGCGTCTGTTACTCGACTGGCACCGACGTTATCCGGTCAATGACTGGGAGCGCACGCGCAATCAGCGCGTACAAGCGATGCAGGGTGACAGCAATCACTGGGTGGAATTGTTGCCATAGCAATGTATGTAAAAAGGGCAACAACACAAGGGGTAAGGTTGTTGCCCTTTATATCGCGCTTTTGGAATAGCGCTTTACTGTTCCATCGACACCGTCTGAGGCCAAATCACCCCTTGGAGTTCGAGGGTGATTCGTTCCCTAACCTGAGCGAGCCTAGAGCGCCGTTTGCAAAATCTTACGGCTGATGGCGAGATCGATATCCCGATTTTCTCCCAGAGCCAGCATCCGATGCTTTTCCAGGTTCTCCACCAGGGTATCAATATCGGAGGATCCCAGATCCACTTCGGACAGTCGTACCGGCACCGCCATGCGACGGAAGAAATCTTCCGTATTGGCAATCGCCTGATCGATTCGCTCCGATTCACTGCCCTGACGAATATCCCAGACCCGCTCGGCGTATTGCAGCAATTTTTCCCTCTTCTGCTCCCGGCGCTCTTTCATCACTGCGGGTAACACGATGGACAAACTGCGCGCATGATCGACGCCATAGGCACCGGTCATCTCATGACCGATCATATGAGTGGCCCAATCCTGAGGCACACCCGCACCGATCAGACCGTTAAGCGCCAACGACGCCGCCCACATAATATTGCTACGCACCTCAAGGTCGTCGCGAGTCTCGGCCGCCAGGGCCTTGGGACCCTCCTCGATCAGGGTCAGCAGCAAACCTTCAGAGAAACGATCCTGCACCTTACCATTCACCGGCACCGTCAGGTACTGCTCCATGGTATGAACAAAGGCATCCACCACGCCATTGCTAATCTGGCGATCGGACAACGTCAGGGTAACCTTGGGATCAAGCACCGCAAACAAAGGGCGCACCAATGGGCTGGCGAAAGACAGCTTGTTGCCAGCACGGGTGATGACGCCTCCGGTATTGGACTCCGATCCCGTCGCGGGCAGGGTTAATACCGCGCCTAACGGCAATGCCTGAGCCACAGGTTTGCGCTTAATGATAATGTCCCAGGGATCATCCCCCTCAAACAGGGCCGCTGCGGCAATAAACTTGCTGCCATCGATCACCGAGCCGCCGCCAACGGCCAGCAGGTAATCAATCTGGTGTCGCTCGATCACCTCCAAAGCTGCCATCAGGGTTTCGTAACGGGGGTTGGGCTCGATACCGCTGAACTCGAACCAGCTGTGCTCGGCCAGGGCATCGCTCACCTGCTGGTAAACACCGTTTTGTTTGATCGACCCGCCACCGTAGGTCACCAGCACCCTGGCATCTTTGGGAATCTCATCCCGAATGGCCTGTATTTGCTCTTCACCGAAATGGATCCGAGTCGGGTTATGAAAGGTAAAATTCAGCATACAGCATCCTTTTTAAGGCCCCTCAGGGCTTTATTCACAGGGTAGTAAGCACCCAAAGTCTCTGTTTCTAGGCCGACAAATGAGCTAACAGTTTTTGCGCCACCAGCTCGGATGAAGCCGGGTTTTGACCGGTGATCATTAAGCCGTCCTGAATCGCAAAGGGGTGCCAATCCGCTGCACATTGGTAATCCGCCTGGCGCTCCTTGAGCGCATCTTCCAGCAGGAAAGGCACCACCTCGGTCAGCTCAACAGCGGCTTCTTCGGAATTACTGAAACCCGTTACCGCACGGTTTTTGACCAGCAGATCGCCGCCAGACTGCTTCACATTGAGCAATGCCGCCGTGGCGTGACAAACCGCCGAGACCGGCTTATTGCTGTCAACAAAGGCTTCCAGCAAAGCGATCGATTGAGGATTATCGGTCAGGTCCCACAAGGGTCCGTGGCCACCAGGATAAAACACCGCATCGAAGTCATCAGCATTAACCTGGGCCAGTGGCAGGGTATTGGCCAGCGCCTGTTGTCCCGCCTTATCTGAAGCAAAACGACGGGTGGCATCGGTCTGGAAATCGTCCAGTTCACTCTTGGGATCGATGGGGGGCTGACCACCCGACGGGGATGCCAGGATTACTTCCGCACCCGCATCCAGAAAGACGTAATAGGGCGCCGCGAACTCCTCCACCCAGAAACCGGTTTTTTCACCACTGTTGCCGAGTTGGTCGTGGGAGGTAAGTACCATCAATACCTTGGCATTAGACATTTGTATCTCCTGATCTTGCCGATCGTCATTGTAGGGGCGAATTGAATGGGCTGATTGTAAGCGCATGCCGCGCTGACAGGTTTTGGACAATATAGGGGGACAAAGGTCTCTCAACAATGCAGAGAAACCTGACTTTATTGATTTAAAAATTTATACAATCAAGCGCAATTAATATCTAATGTTTTATTTTTAACGCAAAGTGGCGTTGTCGTTCTACAAGGAGAAGCTCGGTGGATACCCCCTTCGAACAATTGAAGAGTATGGTTGTGTTTGCCCAGATTGTTGAACAGGGCAGCCTGTCGGCGGCGGCCAAACAGGTCGGTGTTTCCCGAGCGGTGGTCAGCTACCACCTTAAGAAGCTCGAAACCCAACTGGGGCTCAAGCTACTGAACCGCTCGACCCGCAGCTTTACCCTGACGGAAGCCGGGCAGGAGTATTATGTTCGTTGTCGTAACATCACCGAGCAGGCAGAAGCAGCCAACCGGGATATCGAAAACCTGAAACAGGAACCCGAAGGCCTGCTGAAGATAACCTGCCCGGTCAATATTGGCCTGCAAACCATTGTGCCGGCACTCAACCGATTCCATCGCCTGTACCCGAAAATCGCTCTTGATGTCATGCTCACCGACGAAGTGGTCAATATCATTCAGGAGGGTATCGATCTGGCCATTCGTGGTGCCCCACTACCCAGCTCTGGCTTGCAGGCCACTCGACTTTCAACCCTGCCAACCTGCCTGTGCGCTTCTCCGGAATATTTCCAGCAGCACCCCCGCCCGACCACACCGGCGCAGTTGAGCCGCCACAATTGGGTGATCTACAAACTCACCAACGACACTCTGGAACTCAGCAAGGGGTCGCGGCGCTACAGTGTCAGAATGAATGGCAGCATCAGTACCAATAACGCCGCCGCTCGCACCGCCTTTGTCGAGGGCGGCCACGGTCTGGGGCGCATACCGCTGTACGATGCCATGCCCCGCATCAAGCAAGGCACGCTGGAGCCGGTTCTGGAGGACTATGATTTGCCGGCCATCGATATCTATGGCGTGTTTCCACCCGGTGGTAGCCAGGCCAAGAAGCTGCGCCTGCTGATCGACTACCTGAAAGATGATTTCGCCCAGAGCCAGCTTCGGGTGAGCGAATAAGCCTTCCGCTTACTCCTGGTTTTGTCGCAACTGCCGACGAATAATCTTGCCGGTGGTGGTCATCGGCAGTTCGTTGACAAATTCGATCTGGCGCGGGTATTCGTGGGCGGCAAGGCGGCTTTTAACCCGCTGTTGCAGCGCCTCCACCAGCTGATCGCTGGGTTCAACACCCTCCTGCAAAATAATAAAGGCCTTCACAATCTGGGTTCTCACCGGGTCTGCAATACCGACTACCGCCGCCATTTTTACCGCGTCATGGCCCAACAGACAGTTTTCGATCTCCCCGGGACCAAACCGGTAACCCGCGCTGGTGATCAGGTCATCATCCCGTGCCTGGAAATAGAGATAGCCCTCATCGTCTTGCCAGGCCAGGTCACCGGTCAGCATCCAGTCACCGACAAAACGGTCACGGGTTGCCTGGTCATTATCCCAGTATTTGAGAAACATCACCGGATCGGGTCGGTGTACGGCAATGTTACCCACCTCGCCTGTTGGCAACGGTTGTCCGTCGGGTGCGATCACCGCCAGCTCGTGACCCGCGACGGGACGCCCCATAGATCCCGGTTTTGCCGGCATGATGGCGGTGCAATTGGAGACGATCATATTGCATTCGGTCTGGCCGTAAAATTCGTTGATGCTGACCCCCAACTGGTCTTTAGCCCAGTCGAGGAGTTCACTGCCCAGGGGCTCACCGCCGCTGGCAATGGTGCGCAGTTTTAACGACCAGCGCTCGGCAA
This sequence comes from Aestuariirhabdus haliotis, assembly GCF_023509475.1. Classification (NCBI taxonomy): domain Bacteria; kingdom Pseudomonadati; phylum Pseudomonadota; class Gammaproteobacteria; order Oceanospirillales; family Aestuariirhabdaceae; genus Aestuariirhabdus; species Aestuariirhabdus haliotis. Next base: position 183,744 of record NZ_JAKSDZ010000001.1, read on the forward strand.
TGTTCTCCACCGTGCGCATCAGCTTTAAGGCGGTGGGGGGCATAAACAGATTCCTGATCTGCAGCGATTCGATCAAATCCAGCGCCGCTTCGGCATCGAAGCGTTCCGCCCGGTAAGACACCACCGTCACCCCGTGATGCAGGGCCGGCATCAGCACATCGTAGAGGCCACCGATCCAGGCCCAGTCGGCCGGCGTCCAGATACGATCATCGGGCTGGGGTAACAGATCGTGTGACAGCTCAACCCCGGGCAGATGCCCCAGCAGCACGCGATGACCGTGGAGCGCGCCCTTGGGCTGCCCCGTGGTACCCGAGGTGTAGATAATCAGGGCCGGAGTATCAGGGGTGGTGCTAACGGGGGTAAAGGCATCACTCTGACCTGCACAACCGACCTCATAATCGACCCATCCCGACTGGGTCTGGAGCGCTTTTCCCTCTGCATCGATCACCAGAATATGCATAAGATCAGGTAATTGATCGCGAATCGGCTGCAGTTTTTCAGCCCCGCTGCGATCGGTAATCACCACGCGCGCGCCGCAATTCGCCAGCCGGTAACTGAGCGCATCCCGTTCGAACAAACTGAACAGGGGCACCGCGATAGCTGCCATTTTGTAGATGGCGATATGGCTGCTGGCGGTTTCCGGGCACTGACCCAGCAGCACCGCAACCCGATCCCCCGAAGTGATGTCCAGTTCGTTCAGTAAGTTGGCCAGACGATTGGAATCACGGCGCAATTGACCATAGGTAATCGGCTGCACAGGACCCGTAGTCGGCTTATGCAGAATGGCAATGCGTTCGGGCTCGGATTCGGCCCAGCGATCGCAGACATCGACGCCGATGTTGTACTGTTCGGGCAGCTGCCAGCGAAAATTCTGACAGATGGAGGAGTAACTCTGGTTTGACGGAAATGGCAACTTCGATCTCTCCCTGATAGCGATGGCGTCCAGACCAAAGAAGGTTAGCGAGACACCAGACGAAGGCTCAACCAGGCCTAAAGAGGTCGAAGGTTTCGATCAGCTCGGCCGCTGACCCAGCAAATAACGGCCATCCTGATGAAACTGAATCACCTCTTTACGACGCTTGCCCAGCAACAGAGGGCCGTCATCGAAGAAGAGAAAGTTCTTCCAGTGACGGCGAAACAGCGCCCATTGAGTCTCGATAATGTCCCTATTGTTGTAACAGAAGTAAACCACGGTGTTGTCGGCCCAATCAATCGCTTGCAGCAGCTCTTCCGGCAGGTCGGGGTCATCGCTCTCCCAGCAGGGTTGCCATTCACCCTCTTCGCTCCAGACATCCTCACGGGCGGCCCAGTCATCACCGCCAAACTGCTCCGGGTGCTGGCTCTGGCTACTGATGTGCTGTTGCCAGAGTTGCAGGCTGCGTTCTTCGCCCAAAGGCTTCAGCTGCGCCAGTTCGGCTTCGGCCAGCGGCATATCCTGATGCCTGAAGATCCAGGCTTTGCGATAGTCGTCAAGAGAAATGGCCATATTGAATCCAGAGTCCGGGCAGGGAATGAAGGTCGAAGCCTAACACTCGAGCGCAAAAAAAGCTGCGCCGGGATGGGGTTCAACAGCGGCAGGACATTTGTGCCGCAGTGGTTAAGATCTACTGAGCCCCTCGGCGTACAATCGCTTCCCGAGCCAGTATCGCCTGTTTGCGCGTTATGCCCCAACGGTAGTTACCCAACTCGCCCGACTCCCGTATCACCCGGTGACAGGGAATCAGGTAGGCAATGGTATTGGCAGCCATGGCACTACCCACCGCCCGTTGCGCCTTGGGCGAGCCCGCCATCGCCGCTAACTGGGTGTAAGAGATCGGCCGCGTACTGTCGCAACGCAACAAGGCTTCCCAGACCTTGATCTGGAAATTGGTACCCCTCAATAACAGATGCAAGGGGGCCGAATCAGCCCTGGCGTCGAAGATGCGGATACACATCGCCAGAGCACCGGCATCATCCAGAATCCGTGTCGCACTCGACCATTGTTGCTCCAATTCTGCCAGGCGCAGCGCCTGATCCTCATCGAGAAAGGCCAAATAGCACAGCCCCCGATCCGTCCAGCCCAACAAGGCTTCACCATAGGGCGTCGGCGATACCCCGTAGCGCACTTCGACACCTTCACCCCGGCGCTTGATCTCTCCCGGAGTCATGGCTTCACAACTTACCATCAGATCGTGCAGTCGACCCGGGCTGGATAACCCGGCCGCCGTTGATGCGCTGAGCACATCACGGGACTCCTGCAGCGATTCAAGCGCCGCTTGCTTGGTCAGGTATTGCAGAAATCGCTTGGGGGAAATACCCGCCCAGCGGGCAAACACCCGTTGCAGATGGTGCGGACTGAGGTGAACGGCCTGGGCGAGCTGCTCCAATGAAGGTTGCTGCTGGATGTTGGCTTGCAGATATTCGATGGCCCGAGCAACAATGCGATATTGACGAGAGCTGTCCCATTCACCTTCCAACGCCTGGATTGGCTCACCGGCTTTGTCACTGCTCGGATTGCTACTAAAGAGTTGTGGATTATCCATGGCTTTGCCCCCCTGAAGGCAGTAATTGTCGCCAGCTCACCCCGGTGACCAAAAAGGTACCCATGACCACCGCGAGCCCGCCAAAGAGGGTATGCCAACCGACAACTTCATCGAGTAACAGGGTACCCCAGAGCACACCAAACAGCGGTACCAGATAGGTTACCGTCAACGCGGACGTTGCCCCTTCATCGGCAATCAAACGGAAATAGAGCAGATAGGCCATGCCACTGCATACCACTCCCAACAGAAGCAGAGCGATCATAATGTCCGGACCTGGCTGCGATGGCGGAGGAAAAAATGGCATCAGGGGAGCGATCAACAGGGTTGCGGCCCACATACTGCCATGGGCATTGGCAAAGGAATCCACTTTGGGAGCCGAACGGGCATAGTTGCTGGCAACACCATAACAAAACGCCGCGGCCAAAGCCGATAGCACAGCCAGCCCTGCACCGGACGCAACCAAATGGGCGTCCAGCCCCACTAATAATGCAACGCCCATCAAACCCAATCCCAACCCGGATATCAGGCGCAAACTGATTTTCTGATAACCCAAGACCAGTCCTATGATCATCCCCCATAGTGGCGCCGTGGCATTCAGGATCGACAACAGGGAGGCACTCAGGGTTTGCGCGGCGATACCAAAAAACAGGAAAGGCAGGGCTGAATTTACCACCCCCAGTACCGCATAATGGCGCCAGTGCCGGCGTGCATTTAAGGCTCTGTGGGTCACCAACGCAACCAGCAACAGAAACAACGCCGCCAATAGTACTCGGGATTCAATCAACCAGACCGCCCCGACCACCGGCGCCCCCATACGCATAAACAGGAAGGAGCCTCCCCAGATCGCGGCAAGCAAAAACAAACGGATAAGACTGGCAGAAGTCATGGACATTCCTGAACAATGGCGAGGGTTTCAGTGTGCCGAGCGGTCGGAATGAAAACCACCCGAAAGTTGCGCGTTTACTTTTAACGGGCTATCCAGAGGCCAGTTCAACCGCAAAAAATGGAGCGGGTAAGGGGAATCGAACCCCCGTAGTCAGCTTGGGAAGCTGAAGTTCTACCATTGAACTACACCCGCACAGTCAGTCCACAGACACTCCCCTTCATCTACCAGTTCATTCATTAAACATGCCGCCGTTTGATCAGGCAAGCCAGCCACTGTAGCAAAGACGATGGTAGGGTTGTTATCAGACTTAAATAATATCTATGATGGGCCGATAGCTATCAAACATAAATAACAAGACGGCAGAAATCTTGTCCGCTGACAGCTAACGCGACAAAGGCTCATCATGAACAATCTTGATTTTTCACGCTTGCTGATTCCCATTCTTGCCGGCATAGGCTCGGCTCTTCTGATCGGGCTGGCTCTCAACGCCCTGCTACCCGATTACATGGCTCTGTTTGTCGCCTCCCTGACGGCCATTGTCGTCTCCCTGACCCTGGCATCCCGTTCCCTGTCAAAACCCACCGAAGCGGTGCTGCAATATACCCTCGACAGTTTGCACGGTAACGAGGGGCAAGCGCCGCAAGGGTCAGAGCAACATGACATCATTGCCGCCCTTTCGGACTTGAGCAGTCGCTTACAAGCGCTGGAATCCCGCAGCAGTCAGATCGCCATCGCCGCCGCCGAAGTCTCGCATCAATCCGACAGCATTACCTCCAAGGTACATGCGGAGGTCAGCGATGTTGAAGGCATCGCCGAGGCCGCGAGCCGTATTCAGGAAAATGCCAATCAGGTCAATCAGTCGGCTGATGAGGCCGCCCAGCTCGGTCAGGAAACCCTGCACGCCAGCGAAGCCGGCAAACAGGCCATCGACAGCGCCACCCAGCAAATGCGCGAAACCAGCGAAAAAGCACAGGAAACGTCGAGTTTTGTCGCCAGCCTGGAAACCAAGTCAAACCAGATTCAGCAGATCACCAGCGTCATCAGTGGCATTGCCGAACAAACCAATTTACTCGCCCTAAACGCCGCTATTGAAGCCGCACGCGCCGGAGAACAGGGTCGTGGTTTTGCCGTGGTGGCTGATGAAGTCCGCAACCTGGCTCAGAAAACCACCGCCGCCACCGACGAAATCGGGGTTATGATTTCAGGTATCAGTGGCGATATCCAAAAGGCCGTGGAGACTATGAGCACCCTGGGTGAGGCAATTTCCCAGTCGGAGAACAAAAACCAGGCCGTTGCCGATCAGCTCGGTAATATTCACGATCTTGTCGGTAATATGCAACAACAAGCGGCTAACATCTCTGATGGTGCTGCCGCCAACAAGGGTGAAGTCGATGGTATTGGGGTCGCTATTGAGTCGGTTCGCAGCCATTTGCACCACACCGAGCAGAGTGTCGAACAGGTGTCAGACCGCGCTTTGCAAGTATCCGATGTAGCTGAGGAAATTCACTCAAGCCTGATGGAGTTGGGGGTGCAATCCCTGCACAGTGATGTACGGGCCGAAGCCGAAGCCGCCGCAAGTGCAATCGTTGAACGCTTCGAACGAGACATCGCCAGCGGTGACATCACCCTGGAAGATCTCTTTGATCGGGATTACCAGCCGGTCAAGGACACCAATCCGCAAAAATTCACCACCCGCTTTGATAGCTACACCGACCGGGTTCTGCCCCCCATCCAGGAACCCATACTGGATCGCAGCAAAGAACTGGCGTATGCCGGCGCCACCGATGACAAAGGTTATTTCGGTACTCATAACAAGCGCTACTCCAAGCCGCTGACCGGTGACTATGAAAAGGATTTGCTGAACAGCCGCACCAAACGCGTATTCGGTGATCGCACCGGGCAACGCTGCGCCAAAAATACCACCCCCTGTCTGCTACAAACCTACAAGCGTGATACCGGCGAAGTGATGCACGACCTGTCCGTGCCTATTTACCTGAAGGGCCGCCACTGGGGGTGCTTCCGCATCGGTTATCGAGCCAACGATGAGTAACACCACCGCTCCCCTCACGCCAGCGCAGGAGCAGCAACTGAAACAGGCGTTACTGGAACAACGGGATGAGCTGCTAACCCTGCTCAAGCAAGGGCAGGAAAGCAGCGCCGTGGTTGAGCTGGATCAGCAAGCCTTTGGTCGTGTTTCGCGTCAGGACGCCTTGCTGCAGCAAAACATGGCCAAGGCCACCAACCAGCAGGCCGAAAACCGTTTGCGCCAGGTTACCCAGGCGCTGGCCCGGGTCGAGAGCGGTGACTTTGGCTACTGCCTGCAATGCGACCGAGCCATTGGCTTCCCGCGCCTCGAAGTCCGCCCCGAAACGCCCCTCTGCCTTAACTGCCAAAGCAGTAGCGAAAACTAGAAAGGCGTCATTTCAACTATTTCATCGTCGGCATCACAAACTCGGCGCCTTTCTCGGCCACCCCCTCAGCGCTGGTTCGAATCCCGGTCGGCCAGCGAGAAGTCACCGCTTTCTTGCGGGTATAAAACCGTACGCCGTCGGTGCCATGCATATGCAAAGGACCGAACAATGAGCGTTTCCAGCCACCGAAACTGTGAAAGGCCATGGGCACCGGAATCGGTACATTGACCCCAACCATGCCGACCTGAATCTCATGGGTAAACTGGCGAGCAGCATCGCCGTCGCGGGTAAAAATTGCCGTACCATTGCCGTATTCGTGATCATTAATAATACGTACCGCCGTGGCGTAATCCGGTACCCGCACCACCACCAAGACCGGACCAAAGATCTCCTCCTGGTAGATGGTCATATCGGTCGTGACCTCATCAAACAGGCAGCCGCCGATAAAGTAGCCCTGTTCGGCGCCTTCAACCTGCAAAGTGCGTCCGTCGACCAGCAGTTTGGCCCCCTGCTCGACACCACTATCGACATAGGCGGTGACCTTGGCCAGATGCTCCCGGCTGACCAGTGGCCCCATCTCCATCTCCGGGTTCATGCCATCGCCAACCTTGAGCGCCTGCACTCGAGGAATCAATTTATCGATCAGGGCATCACCGACATCACCCACGGCAACCGCGACAGAGATCGCCATACAACGCTCCCCCGCCGAACCATAGGCCGCGCCCATCAAAGCATTAACCGCTTGATCCAGGTCGGCATCGGGCATCACCACCATATGGTTTTTAGCCCCACCCAAAGCCTGCACCCGCTTGCCATGAGCGCTGGCCGTCGAATAGATGTATTCGGCAATCGGGGTCGAACCGACAAAGCTCACAGCCTCAATATCATCGTTGGTTAGCAACACATCCACCGCTTCCTTGTCGCCATTGACGATATTGAACACTCCATCGGGCAAGCCAGCCTGACGCAACAATTCCGCCAAAAACAGCGGTGCGCTAGGGTCTTTCTCCGAGGGTTTGAGCACAAAGCAGTTGCCACAGGCCAGGGCCACCGGGAACATCCACATCGGCACCATTGCGGGGAAATTAAACGGGGTAATTCCGGCCACAACCCCCAGCGGCTGGTTCAACGACCAGGCATCGACGGCTGTACCTACCGATTCGGTATGCTCACCCTTTAACAGGTGGGGAATGCCGCAGGCAAATTCGACCACCTCCAGCCCACGAATCACCTCCCCCTTGGCATCACTGTGAACCTTGCCGTGTTCACGAGTAATCAACTCCGCCAGGTGATCGATATTGTCTTCAATCAGTTGCTTGAATTTAAACAGAATGCGGGCCCGGGTCAGGGGTGTTTTGGCAGCCCAGGCGGGAAACGCCGCCTTGGCATTGGCGATCACCGCTTGGGTTTCAGCCACACTGGACAGGGCAACCGCTGCGGTGGCCTCTCCACTGGCCGGATTAAAGACAGTTTGCGTGCGCTCGCCCGCTACCGTGGACTGACCACCCACGTAATTACTGATAACAGTCGTCATCGAATCTCACCTGTTTATGCTATGGATACCCGTACCGAACGGTACGGGCTTATGCTCGTATGCGTATTGAATCGCAGCTAAGCCACCTCGCGGATCGCCTCACCAAGCGTCTCGACAATACGGTCTATCTGCTCTTTTTCGATAATCAGTGGCGGTGACAGGGCGATAATATCACCGGTAGCGCGTACCAGTACGCCTTTTTCAAAGCAGCGCAGGAACACCTCATAGCCGCGCTTACCCACCCCATCAGGCGAAGGCGCCAGTTCAATACCCGCCACCAGCCCCAGATTACGAATATCGATGATATTTTCCGTACCCTTGAGGCTATGAATCGACTCCTGCCAATAGGGTTCGAGCTCCAGTGTGCGATCAAACAGCTTGTCCTGCTCGTAGATATCCAAGGTCGCCAGACCAGCTGCCGCCGCCACCGGATGACCCGAATAGGTGTAGCCATGAAACAGTTCGATCATGCCTTCGGGGCCATCCATAAAGGTATTGTAGATTTCGTCACTGACAAACACCGCGCCCATGGGCACCGACCCGTTGGTTAAGCCCTTGGCGGTGGTGATGATATCGGGGGTCACGCCAAAACGCTCCGCCGCGAAAGCTTTACCGATACGCCCGTAACCACTGATTACTTCATCAAAGACCAACAGAATGCCGTGGCGAGTACAAATCTCACGCAGCCGCTGCAGATACCCCTTGGGCGGCAGAATCACCCCGGCCGAGCCCGCAAAGGGTTCAACAATGACCGCGGCAATGGTCGAGGCATCGTGCAGGGCGACGATATTTTCCAATTCGTCCGCCAGCTCCGCACCCTGCTCGGGCAAGCCCTGGGTAAAGGCGTTGGCCTTGATGTTCAGGGTATGGGGAAGATGGTCTACGCCATTCAGCAGAGTGCCAAAAAACTTTCGGTTGTTGACCAGGCCACCAACCGAAATACCGCCAAAACCAACCCCGTGGTAGCCTTTTTCACGGCCAATCAAGCGTTGACGAGTACCCTGCCCCCGCGCCCGGTGGTAGGCGATGGCGATTTTTAACGCCGTATCCACCGACTCGGAGCCCGAGTTAGTAAAAAAGACTCGATTCAAGCCATCAGGGCTATGTTGAACCAATCGTTCCGCCAACTCGAAAGCCAGCGGATGCCCCATCTGAAAGGGGGGCGCGTAATCAAGTTGGGCAATCTGGCGAGATACCGCCTCGATAATCGGTTGACGGCTGTGTCCGGCATTGCAACACCACAGGCCTGCGGTACCATCAAGAATCTCTCGTCCCTCGTCGGTCTTGTAATACATGCCTTTGGCTTCGGCAAGGAGACGGGGAGCGGCCTTAAACTGACGATTCGCCGTAAATGGCATCCAAAATGCGTCAAGATTATTAGTTTTATCGTTCATTATTCGCATCTTCCTGTCGGTGAAATCTATCCTTAATTGATATTTATAAGCTCTAAGAGGCTTAATCTTGAACTTATACTATGTCAAATAAAACAAACAGTGAAGCTAGGGAAAGCAAAGTTTACTGGGCTATACGGATGTTTTGTTGAATATTTTGAAATATCAAGCATCGATGATATGGTTTTTCCACCCTCTTCGGGCAGACAACCTCAGTCTGTTTGCCTTGAGACAATAACAGCACAATCGGGTACCCAAGCGTACATTCCAGGAGAGCATCATGACCGAACAAAGAACACTGGCCTATTGGCAACAACTCGCCACCACAATAGAGATAGAGGGCCGTGCCTTTATCGGTGGCAGCTATGTGGATGCTCGTTCCCAGGAGACCTTCGACTGTATTAGCCCTATTGATAGTCGCCTGCTCAGCAAAGTTGCCTCTTGTGACAGTGCCGATGCCGATAACGCCGTGGCGAATGCCCGCGAGGCTTTCAACAGCGGCAGCTGGTCGCAAATGGCGCCGGCAAATCGTAAGCGCATTTTGATTCGTTTCGCCGACCTGATTTTGGAACATCAGCACGAACTGGCTATTCTGGAAACTCTGGATATGGGCAAACCCATTTCCGATTCCCTGACCGTCGATATTAGCGGTGCCGCCAACAGCATCCGCTGGAACGGTGAGGCGATAGACAAGGTCTACGATGAACTGGCGCCAACGGCCCCTGACCAGATCGGAATGGTGACCCGTGAACCGGTGGGAGTTGTGGCCGCCATCGTGCCCTGGAATTTCCCGTTATTGATGGCCTGCTGGAAGCTGGGTCCGGCGCTGGCAACCGGTAACAGTGTCGTGCTCAAACCTTCCGAAAAATCGCCACTGACTGCCCTTCGCATTGCCCAATTGGCGCTCGACGCCGGTATACCCTCCGGGGTCCTAAATGTGGTTCCAGGTTTTGGCCACACCATCGGTAAAGCCCTGGCCCTGCACAATGAAGTCGACAGTCTGGTATTTACCGGCTCGACTCGCACCGCCAAGCAGCTAATGATCTATGCCGGCGAATCCAATATGAAACGCGTGTGGCTGGAAGCTGGCGGGAAAAGCCCCAATATAGTGTTTGCCGACGCACCGGATCTACGGGCTGCCGCCAGTGCTGCGGCTTCGGCCATCTGTTTTAATCAGGGCGAGGTCTGCACCGCCGGGTCACGCTTACTGGTTGAAGAGAGTATTCGGGAGGAGTTTATCCTGATGGTGGCAGAAGAGATGAGCCACTGGAAGCCCGGAAACCCCCTGGACCCGGATACCAATGTCGGCGCCGTGGTGGACCAAACCCAACTCAATACGGTGCTGGAGTATATAGAGTCTGGCAAAGAAGCAGGCGCCGAGCTACGAATGGGAGGCGATCAACTGCATAAGGATTCTGGCGGCTTCTACGTGGCTCCCACTATCTTTAATGGCGTCAGCAATGAGATGCGTATCGCCCGCGAAGAGATCTTCGGACCCGTGCTTTCCTGCATCGGCTTCGACAGTGCCGAGCAGGCCATTCAGATTGCCAACGACACCGACTACGGCCTGGCCGCCGCCGTGTGGACAGCCGATCTGAGCAAGGCCCATCGAACCGCCAAAGCGTTGCGTGCTGGATCGGTGTGGGTGAATCAGTACGATGGCGGTGATATGACCGCGCCGTTTGGTGGCTTTAAACAATCTGGCAATGGCCGGGATAAATCCTTGCATGCCTTCGACAAATACACCGAGCTCAAAGCCACCTGGATCGCCATCTAACCTGACCCAAACCACTGCATAAGCCCGATCCCCAGGATCGGGCTTTCTGCTTCAGGCCCGGCTATAGAGCCAATGCTTGCTAGGACTGCTGGCGAGGTTTTGACTTGCCCTTGCTGCGAACCTTGCTTTTGGGTTTGGGCTTGCGCCCCGAACGCGGAGCGGCAAACTTGGGCAATCCGGTGTGCTGGGTAGCAAACCGCTTGCCGCCCTGACCACGGCGCCCTTCGTTGGCCCGGTGATCGGCAGGCTGTTCTGCGGGTACCAGCTGGTGTTTGCCATTGCCAATCAGATCCGCTCGCCCCATCGCCTTCAGGGAATCACGAATCATCGGCCAACCATCCGGGTCATGATAGCGCAGGTAAGCCTTGTGCAATTTACGCTGCTTGACGGTGCGCGGTGTTTCCACTATTTCGGTTTTGTAACCCACCTTTTTCAACGGGTTGCGCTGGGAATGGTACATCGCAGTCGCCGTTGCCATGGGTGACGGGTAAAAGGTTTGCACCTGATCGGCACGGAAATCGTTGTTCTTCAGCCAAAGCGCCAGATTCATCATATCTTCATCCCGCGTACCGGGATGGGCCGCGATAAAGTAGGGAATCAGATACTGTTTTTTCCCGGCTTCGGCCGAAATGGCTTCAAACATCTCCTTGAAGCGATCGTACGTGCCCATACCCGGCTTCATCATTTTATTCAGCACACCGTCCTCGGTGTGCTCTGGGGCAATCTTGAGATAGCCGCCAACATGATGGGTAACCAGTTCGCGAATGTATTCCGGATCCTCCACCGCCAGGTCATAACGCAGGCCCGAGGCGATGGAGATCTTCTTGATGCCCGGCAACGCACGAGCGCGTCGATACAAAGCCGTGGTGTGCTTATGGTCCGTACCAAGATTTTTACAGATCGTCGGGAAAACACAGGAAAGTCGTCGACAACTGGCTTCAATCTCCCGACTTTTGCAGGCCAGGCGGTACATATTGGCGGTTGGCCCCCCCAGGTCGGAAACCGCTCCGGTAAACCCGGGCACCTCATCGCGCATGATCTCCAGTTCGCGAATGATCGAGTCTTCCGAGCGATTCTGGATAATGCGACCCTCGTGCTCGGTAATCGAGCAGAAAGTACAGCCACCAAAACAGCCCCGCATGATATTGACCGAGAAACGGATCATCTCGTAGGCGGAAATTTTGGCCCCACCATATTTGGGATGAGGTACCCGCTTGTAGGGTTGCTCAAACACCGTATCGAGTTCGTTGGTTTCTAGCGGAATGGGCGGCGGATTAACCCAGAGATCTTTATTGCCATGGGACTGCACCATCGCACGGGCATTATAGGGATTGGTTTCCTTGTGCAGAATGCGCGAAGCATGAGCGTACAACACCGGATCATTACGGACACGCTCAAAAGCTGGCAGGCGAATATACTCTTTGGGCGCCGTTTGTTTTGTATCGACGGGAAGCTTGATTACCTGCAGATCGGGCTCTTTAATCGGCTCTTCGGGCGCGTCTTCGTTAGCCTGCCCGGGAGTATCCATTCCCTGTTCTTCCAGGGTCAAATAAGGATTCAGTTTGGGGGCTACCTTACCCAGTTTATCGACTCGAGTGGAGTCAATCTCAAGCCAGCCTTCGGGCAATTCTTTTCTCTGGAAGGCGGTACCGCGAACATCCTGAATCTGGTCAATGCTGTCCCCGGCGGCCAGGCGATGAGCAATCTCGACAATCGCCCGCTCTCCGTTGCCGTAGACAATCATATCCGCGGTCGCGTCCACCACCACCGAGCGCCTTACTTTATCTTCCCAGTAGTCGTAATGAGCGATTCGACGCAGGCTGGCTTCGATGCCTCCCAAAACAATGGGGATCTCTTTATAGGCCTCCTTGCAGCGCTGGGAATAGACCACCGCCGCCCGGTCCGGACGCTTACCCGCTAGCCCGCCAGGTGTGTAGGCATCATCGGAACGCAGACGCCGGTCGGCGGTATAACGGTTGATCATGGAATCCATATTGCCGGCGGTGACACCAAAAAACAGATTGGGTGCCCCGAGTCGCATAAAGTCGTCTTTGCTGCTCCAGTCCGGCTGGTCGATGATACCCACCCGAAAGCCCTGCGCCTCCAGGGTTCTACCGATCACCGCCATACCAAAACTGGGGTGATCGACATAGGCGTCACCAGTAACGACAATGATGTCACAGGCTTCCCAACCCAGCTCATCCATCTCTTCTCGTGTAGTCGGTAGAAACGTAGCGACGCCAAAACATTCCGCCCAGTATTTGCGGTAGGAGAATAGGTCTTTGGCTTGAGTAGAGAGAGACATGCTGAACACCAAAAAAATGGGCGCGTAGTATAACGGAAAATGCTGGATAAAAAATAATCAGGCCGTTATTTAAAACAACCCTTTTATCACGTCTTGTGGCATTTCCTGATTTTTCGATGGAGGGGAAATTTTACGAAAACGCACTACCTTTCTTTGTTGGGCACCGAAGTGAAGCCACAAAACACATTTCTATTCACAGCTTTCGGCACAGGTTATACACAGGCTAGTTAAAAAACCGTCGTTTCACTCTAGAATAATGTGGTGAAATAGACGATATCATCCGCAAAAGGGCTTGGTATTTAGGGGTTTATTTTCGAAGTTGATGTACCAACAACATACCCACTGCTCGCTAACAATTTACCATCAACTTATACATTAGTTATCAACAAACTTATCCCTGCAGCCATTCACTCACCTTACGTGAAATCCATTCGGGATCGGGCGTCTGGTTATCATCCGCCATAAGGTTACCTTCACCCGCCAACACTTCCTGTTGATAAGCCTCGGTCGCCAGGCGAATCAATGCTTGCTCGGCCGGGTTACGCTTAAGCGGCAAGTGTTCAACGGCAATCCCCACCTCTGCCAGTATCTCGATGGAATCCCGTAGCCGGTAATCTTCCGCGTAATAGATGCGCTTCACACCGCCAAGATTGATCAAACGTTTGGCGCACATGCGGCAAGGCAGATGGGTCACGAAGACAAACTTTTCATAGTGGCGAGGGGTATCGCAGTTAATCACCGCATTTTCCTCGGAATGCAGACAACCACAGGAGCCAGGAATGTCACTGTCACACTTGTTGTGCAACCCGGAGGCATTACCGTTATAACCCACCGCAAACACCTTGCGGTAATCGGTACTGGTAATAACCGTACCGACATTGAGTCGGTGGCACGAAGAACGTTCGGCAATCTGGAAAGCAAAGCCCATATACACATCCGCAAAACTGGGGCGTTCTTTCTTACCTTGGGGCGCCTGACTCACAAATACTCTCCTGTGTTAAACACTTGCTGGGCGTTATTGTACTGTCGCCAATGAGCTAAACCCAGACTCGGATCAACTATTGCCTATAAGGTGCCCCAAGACGATCCAATTTGCGCAATAATCCTGGCCAAGCCAAACCACCTCCGACCGAATTAGTGACCTGATCAACCGCCGCTTTCATACCTGAAATAATGGGTTCCGGGACTCTAGTCAATTCTGTGCCGCCGGCTTGTGCCAATAACTGCACCTCACAGGCCCGTTGCAGGATATACATCGAGAGGAAAGCATCGGCAATCGTGTTGGCACAGGTTAACAGGCCATGATTGCGTAAAATCATAAAGTTAGTCGAACCCAAATCCTTAACTAGCCTGGCTTTTTCATCATCACGCAGCGCCAGTCCTTCATAGTCGTGGTAACTCAACCCGGATAACGGAAACAACGACTGTTGCGAGATAGGTAATAATCCCTGCTTCTGGGCAGAAACAGCCACCCCTTCTTTTGTATGCAGATGTAACACGCAATGAGCATCACTGCGCGCCTCATGGATCGCGCTATGGATCGTGAAACCAGCCGGGTTAATATCGTATTCGGAAGGCATGACCTTGTTTGCCGATAAATCGATTTTTACCAGGCTGCTAGCGGTTATTTCATCAAACATCATGCCGTATGGGTTGATCAAAAAGTGTTGATCAGGCCCTGGAACCTTGGCCGATATATGAGTAAATATCAGATCATCCCAGCCATATTCTGCCACCAGATTGTAGCAGGCGGCCAGATTGACCCTGGTTTCCCACTCACTTGTTGTTACCTGCTGCTTCACCCTATTGGTGGATTGCTGCGTCATGAAATAGTCCTGTTGTTATTGTGTTGTATTTCATTTTTGAAAACTCTAATAAATAAACAAACGCCGATTAATCAATTCAAACAGCTCTGTGTTAGACAATACACCTACATGGCTTTCCCTGATGCCTAGCTGTTGATTGACCTGCTTCTGTATTGGGTACGATAACTGGCTGGCCAGAGTCACACTGCCATCATTGGCTTCTGTATTCATTACACCTGTAGACTGGTAGCTGAACACCAGCGTATGGGGCACTCGAATCCGCTTTTCTATTGAATTAATACGTTGTAAAAATTCACTACCCGGCGACATATCTTTCCAGACTTTAGGTGATGACATTTTGGCGCCGGTTGCAGCCGCCTCATGCCCCAACCAAGGTGTAGACACCGTTATGTATTCACCGAGTAGAGGACATCGCTGACTTTCTTGGCAGCGCTGCAGCCACCGTCGTGTAATCAGTCCGCCCATGCTGTGGGCAATCACATGAACACGTTCAAACTCATATCGATGCTGCAAAATATTCATTGCATTTTCGATTCCTGAAGACAACTGCTCCAGAGGAAACCCTGATGGATATGCCAACAGCAGTACCTGAAACCTTTGACGATCGATATGACTGATAATGTGCTTGAATTGAGCGGGATATCCACTCATACCATGCACCATAAAGATGACCTGCTTGTCGCCATCGTAGGGCTGCAAAAAATAGTAACCCATTTTTCCTGTTTGCAAACTGGTTAGCGGCTCAAACAATCCAGCCTTGCCAATTTTCTCTCCAATAATAGGGTCATCGATATCCACTATTGCACCTAGCTTAACCGGGATTAAGTCGAGATAGGCTCTCAGGTTAGCAGGCAGAATAGGTCCTACTTCTTGCGGCTGTAAAACCAGCAATCTATTTTCATTAAGCTCAAATTCATTTCGTTCGACGAAACTGTAGGGCTCCCCTTCTTGCCAATCAAGATCCCCATTCAAATCAGAAAACGCAACGACGTGTACTGTTGTCTTGGGAAATACTGTTGAAATATGGCCGGGTCTACTGATGATTCGAAGGCTGTGAGAAACCTTTTCCTCTGGATGATAAAAGACAATCACAATAGGGCTTTCGGGCGCCGAGGGTGAAACCAGGTCAAACTCAGCCGTAAAGACCGATTCATTAAACAGGTTTAGTTCGCTCTCCATTTTCATAATAGAGCAGCCCTGCATGATCCCGACAAGGGATGTCAGCAGAAAAATTTTACACATTAATAAAATCTTCAGGCTTCGTACTGCAGTTATCCTTAAGCTGATAACTCCTACTCCCATATGATGTTCTCTACTGCTCACATCCTGAGTGTCGACACACTTTTAAACTACTCAACAGTGACCGACTTTGCCAGGTTTCTTGGCTGATCAACATCGGTGCCCTTAATAATTGCAACGTAGTAAGACAGTAATTGCAGAGGAATGGTATAAACAATGGGAGCAATCACATCGGCAACCCGATTGAGCGTTATCACCTCGACATTGTCGCCTTGCATCAACCGGGCATCGCTGTCTGCAAACACATACAACAGTCCGCCTCGTGCCCTGACCTCCTCCATATTGGATTTGAGTTTTTCGAGCAATTCATTATTTGGCGCTACCACGACCACTGGCATATTGTTATCAATTAACGCCAGTGGACCGTGTTTCAATTCGCCCGCCGCGTAGGCTTCAGCATGGATATAGCTGATCTCTTTTAGCTTGAGAGCCCCTTCCATGGCAATTGGATATTGGCTTCCTCGCCCTAAAAATAAACTGTGGTGCTTATCAGAAAATGCCTCAGCCATTGCTTCAATCGGTTTGCTCAGTGATAGTGACGATTCAATAACGCTGGGCAATAGGCGTAATGATTTTACTATATCGGCTTCTTGTTCATTAGCCATGCCATTGTGTCGGCCAATCGCGGCAACCAACATCAATAACGAAACCAGCTGAGTGGTAAACGCCTTGGTTGATGCAACCCCAATTTCGGCCCCGGCTCTAGTCATAAACGCCAGGTCGGATTCACGTACCAACGAGGATCCTGGTACATTACACAGCGTAAGCGATGCCATGTAACCGGATTCTTTGGCCAGACGAAGCGCAGCCAGTGTGTCGGCCGTCTCCCCGGACTGAGAGATTGTCACCAATAAACTATTGGCAGGAACAAAGCTTTTCCTGTATCTGAATTCGGAGGCAATCTCAACATTACATTGAATTCCGGCTATCTCTTCAAACCAATAACGTGCAACCATGCCAGCGTGATAGCTTGTGCCACAGGCTATAATTTGAACATTCCTCACCTTTGAAAATATTTCTTCGGCTTTTTCGCCAAAAGAATCGATCAATACCTGCTTATCACCTAACCGCCCTTCCAGAGTATTTCTTACCGAGTCTGGCTGCTCATGAATTTCCTTAAGCATATAATGCCGATACTGGCCTTTGTCGCCCGCATCATGGTCAAGATCACTCTCAATAATTTTTCTTGTTACTTTTTTGCCAGTGCGATCATAGATATCGATTCGATTTCGTCTTAACTCGCACACATCACCTTCTTCTAAAAATTGAAAGCGTCTTGTCACAGGCAGTAAGGCAAGCTGATCTGATGCCAGAAAATTTTCACCAATACCCAAGCCGACTACCAGTGGACTACCGGATCGGGCGGCAACCAATTTTGATGGATCTCTTCGATCCATGACCACTGTTCCGTAGGCTCCTTCAAGCTGATTTACGGCAGCTAATACAGCGGATAAAAGGTCCTTGTTTTTTGTTAGTTCGTGATGAATCAAATGAGCCATCACTTCTGTGTCAGTTTCTGATAAAAACTCATACCCTTTAGCTGTTAATTCATCGCGTAAGGTTTCGTGGTTTTCGATAATTCCGTTATGAACTATAGCCAGGTCATCAGAGGAAACATGAGGATGTGCGTTTCTTTCACTGGGCTCACCATGGGTTGCCCATCGGGTATGCGCAATTCCGGTTCCTCCCGCCAAGGGTTGTAATGAGAGTGCGTCATCAAGCTCTGCGACCTTTCCAAGTCTACGTACGCGCTGCAGGTTGCTTTGGTTATCGACAACTGCCATACCAGCAGAATCATAGCCTCGGTATTCGAGCCGCTTTAATCCTTCCAAAAGAATATCGGCTACATCCCTCTGGGCAACGGCCCCGACAATTCCACACATAGAAGCTTTCCTTTAATCCTGACTGTTAGGTTGCTTAATCTGTTTTTACAGGTCTCTGCCAACCACTGATATTTTTTTGACGACCGCGGGCAACGGCCAACTCACCATCCGCAACCGATTTTGTAACGGTGGACCCTGCACCTGTTGTCGCATTTTCGCCAATGCTCACTGGAGCTACCAAAGAGGTGTTCGAGCCAATAAACGCACCATCTTTGATCTCTGTTTTGAATTTGTTGACGCCATCATAGTTACAGGTAATGGTTCCCGCGCCAACATTGACCCCGGTGCCCAGCTCCGCATCCCCGACATAGCTCAGGTGATTAATTTTACTACCTTCGCCCACCTTGGTTTTTTTTGTTTCTACAAAATTACCGATTTTGGCTTTTTCTTCAAGCTCTGTTCCTGGACGTAACCGTGCATAAGGGCCTACCTCACAATCATTACCAACTATTGCCTGCTCCAAAACAGTATTGGCTTTAATAACCGATCCCTCACCAATTGTGGAATCGCTGATTACACAATTAGGTCCAATACTGGCACCTTCACCAATCTCTACCTTGCCCGTAAATACTGTGTTCACATCGATCAGAACATCATTACCTATGCTTAAGGTTCCTCGAACATCGATTCTGGATGGATCCATTAAGGTCGCACCTTCAGCCATCAAACGATCGGCTTGTTGCCTTTGATACCAGCGCTCCAGTGACGCCAATTGCATGCGGTTGTTCACGCCCTGCACCTCTTGCTCGACTTCAGCATTGCAAGGAGCCACACGGCCACCTTCTTTAACGGCCATTGCTACGATATCGGTCAGGTAAAACTCGCCCTGTGCATTATTAGAATCCAGAGCAGGTAGCCATCGTCCTAGATTTTCACCGGTGCTGGCCAGAATGCCAGTATTGACTTCCGCTACTTTAAGCTCAACTTCGCTGGCATCTTTATGCTCGACGATCGATGTAACATCACCGTTATCGCTGCGAATAATGCGGCCATATCCTGTTGGGTCATCGAGGGTTACCGTCAGCAGAGACAGTGGCGCTGCATCCAATGCGCCGACCAATTCTATCAGGGTAGTCGCCAAGGTCAGGGGAACATCGCCATAAAGTACCAACACCCGATCCGCGCCTTTGATATTGGGTAAGGCCTGGGCAACGGCATGCCCGGTTCCTTTTTGTTCGAGCTGATCTACCCAGGAAACCGGTAACTCTTGTAACGCTGATTTCACCTGTTCACCGCCATGACCAACAACAACATGAATATTGCCACCACCAAAGTGGTCGGCGCATTCCTGGGCCCGCTCGATCACATGTTGCACCATCGGCTTACCGGCAATACGGTGTAACACCTTGGGTAAAGAGGACTTCATTCGGCTGCCCTGGCCAGCGGCCAAAATTACAATATCAACGCGCATGCACTCAACCTGTTTAATAGAAGTGAACGAATAAAGAGTGTAACCCAAATAAAAAAAGGGCAGTCCGCAGACTGCCCTTTATTGTAAACCACTCAGGTTCCGCTATTTACTTACTTTATCACGGATCTGTCTGAGGGTTCTCAGCTGCGCACTGGCTTCCGCCAGCTGTGCCGCCGCACGGGAATAATCCAGCTCGGAGCTCTGATTAGCCAATGCGTCTTCGGCATCCTTTTTGGCTTGTTCGGCAGCCGCTTCACTCATGTCGTCAGCGCGCAGAGCCGTGTCAGCCAGCACCTTGACATTGTTAGGCTGTACTTCCAGAAAACCACCAGAGATGTAGTAAATCTCCTCTTCCCCATTCTGCTTGGTAATGCGAATAGGGCCGGGCTTCAAGCCAGTGATCAGGGGCGCGTGGCCAGGCTTAACACCCAGTTCGCCTTCGCTACCGTAGGCAATGACCGTCTCTACCAGTCCGGAGAAGATCGCCTTTTCAGCGCTGACGATGTCACAATGAACTGTGATTGCCATCGTTATATGCCTCTTGTCGTGAATTCAGTGGCGGCGACCACCAAGGTGGTCGCCTGCACAACTTATACCTTCTTGGCTTTCTCGATAGCCTCGTCGATAGAGCCTACCATGTAGAACGCCTGCTCAGGCAGATCATCGTAGTCACCCGCCAACAAGCCTTTAAAGCCAGCGATGGTGTCTTTCAGAGAAACGTACTTACCTGGAGATCCGGTAAATACCTCGGCCACGAAGAACGGCTGGGAAAGGAAACGCTCAATCTTACGCGCACGGGCTACGGTCAGTTTGTCTTCTTCAGACAGTTCGTCCATACCCAAAATCGCGATGATATCTTTCAGTTCCTTGTAACGCTGCAGAGTTCCCTGAACGCCACGAGCCACATCATAGTGCTCCTGTCCGATAACCAGAGGATCCAGCTGACGTGAAGTAGAATCGAGAGGATCGATCGCAGGGTAGATACCCTTAGCGGCGATATCACGACTCAGTACTACGGTCGCATCAAGGTGGGAGAAAGTGGTCGCTGGAGACGGGTCGGTCAAGTCATCCGCCGGTACGTATACCGCCTGAATAGAGGTGATAGAACCGGTTTTGGTGGAGGTAATACGCTCCTGCAGGCGCCCCATCTCTTCTGCCAGTGTAGGCTGATAACCTACCGCAGAAGGCATACGACCCAACAGAGCTGATACTTCGGTACCCGCCAGGGTGTAGCGATAGATGTTGTCGACGAACAGGAGGACGTCTTTACCTTCGTCACGGAATTTTTCTGCCATGGTCAAACCGGTCAGGGCAACACGCAGACGGTTTCCTGGAGGCTCATTCATCTGGCCGTAAACCATCGCAACCTTGGACTCTTCAGGTTTTTCCAGGTTTACAACACCCGCTTCCTGCATCTCGTGGTAGAAGTCGTTACCCTCACGAGTACGCTCACCAACACCGGCGAAAACTGACAAACCGGAGTGTTTCAGGGCGATGTTGTTGATCAGCTCCATCATGTTGACGGTCTTACCAACACCGGCACCACCAAACAGACCAACCTTACCACCCTTGGCGAAAGGGCAAACCAGATCGATTACCTTGATACCGGTTTCCAGCAGATCCGAAGATGCTGATTGCTCGGCATAGGTCGGAGCTTCGCGGTGAATGGAAGCACGGTCTTTTTCACCGATCTCGCCACGCTCGTCAATAGGGTTACCCAACACGTCCATGATGCGACCCAAAGTCTCGATACCAACCGGTACCTTGATAGGCTCTTTGGTGTTGGCAACATTCAAACCGCGGCTCAGACCTTCGGTCGAGCCCATGGCAATTGAACGCACGATGCCATCGCCCAGCTGCTGCTGAACTTCCAGGGTCGTTTCTTTCCCTTCGACACTCAAGGCATCAAATACCTTGGGTACACTGTCGCGAGGGAATTCCACGTCGATCACGGCACCGATGATCTGTACAATACGTCCGCTACTCATAAGTAGGATCCTCTATAAATACTCATTGGTCATCGGTGCCTTAAACGGCAGCCGCGCCACTTACTATCTCTGAAATTTCTTGGGTAATCGCAGCCTGACGAGCTTTGTTGTAAACCAACTGCAGTTCATCAATCAGCTCGCCCGCGTTATCGGTTGCACTCTTCATTGCCACCATTCGCGCAGCTTGCTCACAAGCACCGTTTTCAACAACTGCCTGATACACCTGTGATTCGATATAGCGAACCAGCAAACCATCCAGCAGTTCTTTTGCATCGGGCTCATAAATGTAATCCCAATGGTGCTTCAACGATTCATCTTCAGCTGCGGGTAAAGGTAGCAACTGCTCATCAACCGGGCGTTGGGTCATGGTGTTAACAAAATCGTTGTACACCAGGAACAGGCGATCAATCTTGCCTTCATCGTAGGCATCCAGCATCACCTTAACCGCACCAATCAAATCTGCAATATTGGGTTGATCACCCAGATCGCTGATCGCAGCTACAACATTGCCACCAAAGTGGCGGAAAAACGCCCCAGCTTTTTTACCCACGACGCAGATATCTACGTCTACTTTCTGTTCAGACCAGGATTGCATCGACTTGATCGCATGCTTGAACATATTGATGTTCAAGCCGCCGCACAAGCCACGATCGGTTGATACGATAATGTATCCAACGCGTTTCACATCGCGCTCATCCATGTAGGCATGCTGGTACTCAGGTGATGAGTTTGCAACATGACCAACCACTTCACGAATACGCTTGGCGTAAGGGCGGCTGGCTTCCATACGATTTTGAGCTTTACGCATTTTACTCGCAGCCACCATTTCCATGGCACTGGTAATCTTCTGCGTATTTTTGATGCTACCAATCTGTGTACGTATCTCTTTTCCGACTGCCATATCTCACCTTTCTGGTTTGCTGGCACTACCCTTGGGTAGTACGGAAAAGCCAGTCGCTAAGCGGCTGGCCTTTCTCTTGTTACCAGGTTTGAGTTGACTTGAACTTCTCAAGCATCTCTTTCAAGGTGCCCTCGATCTCATCGTCATAGCCGCCAGTCTCTGAAACCTTCGCCATCAACTCAGCGTATTCGCTGTTGGCGTAAGAGATCAGGGCTGATTCGAAATCCAGAACTTTATTCAGCTCAACGTCTTTCAGGTAACCTTTCTCAGCGGAGTACAGGCTGACAGCCATCTCGGCGATGTTCATCGGCGAGTACTGCTTCTGCTTCATCAGCTCGGTTACACGCTCACCATGCTCAAGCTGGGCACGGGTTGCTTCGTCCAGATCAGACGCGAACTGAGCGAATGCCGCCAGCTCTCGGTACTGAGACAGTGCGGTACGAATACCACCACTGAGCTTCTTGATAACCTTGGTCTGGGCTGCGCCACCTACACGGGATACGGAGATACCCGGGTTAATAGCAGGACGGATACCGGAGTTGAACAGATCGGTTTCCAGGAAGATCTGACCATCGGTGATCGAGATTACGTTGGTTGGTACGAAAGCAGATACGTCACCAGCCTGGGTCTCGATAATAGGTAGAGCAGTCAAAGATCCGGTCTTGCCTTTCACTTCACCGTTAGTGAACTGTTCTACGTAGTCCGCATTAACGCGAGCAGCACGCTCAAGCAAACGGGAGTGGAGGTAGAAAACGTCACCAGGATAAGCTTCACGACCCGGAGGACGTTTCAGCAGCAAGGAGATCTGACGATAAGCCCAAGCCTGCTTGGTCAGGTCATCATAAATGATCAGGGCATCTTCGCCACGGTCACGGAAGTATTCACCCATGGAGCAACCCGCGAAAGGTGCCAGGAACTGCAGAGCAGCGGAGTCGGCAGCGCCCGCGTTGACCACGATAGTGTGATCCATTGCGCCATGCTCTTCCAGCTTGCGTACGACGTTGGCAATCGAAGACTGCTTTTGGCCGATGGCAACGTAGACACATTTAATGCCTGTGCCTTTCTGGTTGATGATGGTATCAATCGCTACCGCGGACTTACCTACCTGACGGTCACCGATGATCAGCTCACGCTGGCCACGGCCGATTGGAATCATGGCGTCAACCGCTTTCAAACCGGTTTGAACTGGCTCATCAACTGACTGACGGGCGATAACACCCGGTGCTACTTTCTCTACCGGTGCGGTCAGTTCTGTACCCAGAGCGCCTTTACCGTCAATGGGGTTACCCAGAGTATCGACGACACGGCCCAACAGTTGAGGACCAACCGGTACTTCAAGAATACGACCGGTGCAGCGAGCAGTGCCGCCCTCAACCAGTGATTCGTAGCTACCCAAAATTACGGCGCCAACGGAGTCGCGCTCGAGGTTCATGGCCATACCGTAAAGGCCGCCATCAAACTCGATCATCTCACCGTACATTACATCTGCCAGGCCGTGAATCCGAACGATACCGTCGGATACGCTGACAATGGTGCCCTCATTACGGGCTTCTGAAGAAACGTCGAGCTTGTCGATACGCTTCTTGATAATTTCGCTGATCTCAGCGGGATTTAGTTGCTGCATGCGTTTATCCTCAAATCCTAATTTAATTAGGAGTTAATCGCCTCGGCCAGTTTCGAGATTTTGCTGCGAACAGAAGCATCGATAACCAGATCGGCTGCGCGAATGACCACACCACCCAATAACTGCGGGTTAGTTTCGCTGCTCAGGTTTACCTTGCGATCCAGCTTTTTACTCAATGCCTGTACCAGTGCGTCCTGTTGCTTTTTGCTCATATCGAAAGCAGTCTCGACTTCAACATCGACCTGCTTTCCTTGCTGAGCCTTGTAGTATTCGAATAAATTCAATACTTCGGGCAACAACACCAGACGGTTATTTTCAGCCATTACTGTGAAGAAGTTTTTCGCCCCTTCATTCAGCTTGCTCTCGCAGACATCCGCAAAAGCCTGGGCCTTCTGTTCACGACTCAGTGCCGGATGATCCAGGAATAACTTCATGGATTCATCCTGTGCCACCGCAGCACCAAACTCGAGCATGCCGGCCCAAAGGTCCAGCTCACCAGATGCCTGGGCTGCCTCGAACGCTGCTTTAGCGTATGGCCTGGCTACTGTGGTTAACTCTGCCATGATTAGCCTCTATCAAAGTTCTTTAGCGAGTTTGTCGAGCATCTCACTGTGAGCATTCTCGTCGATAGAGGTCTGCAGAATCTTCTCAGCACCGGCAACAGCAATCGCTGCTACTTCCGCACGAAGCGCTTCCTTGACACGATTCTTCTCCTGCTCAATCTCAGACTGTGCAGCAGCAAGCAATCGCTCACCCTCTAAACGGGCCTGTTCTTTGGCCTCATCAATGATCTGGCTAGAGCGTTTGTTTGCCTGGTCGATCAGTTCAGCAGCTTGCTGCTTGGCTTCCCGCATCTCCTGACCGGCTTTTTTCTGGGCCAGGTCGAGATCTCGCGAAGCGCGCTCAGCAGCACTCAGACCATCAGCAATAGACTTTTGACGCTCGTCCATTGCCGCCAGAATGGGCGGCCAAACATACTTCATTACCAGGTAAACGAATACGCCAAACGCAATCATCTGGCCGATAAACGTTAAATTAAAGTTCACACCGCTTCTCCGTTAAATTGGAATTGATGTCGTGGTGTTAAATTTATCCAGCCAATACGAACAGGATGTACATACCCAGACCAACACCGATCATAGGAACGGCGTCAACCAGACCCATAACGATGAAGAATTGAGTACGCAGCATTGGGATCAGTTCTGGCTGGCGTGCACCACCTTCCAGGAACTTGGAACCCAGGATACCTACACCAATTGCCGCACCTACAGCGCCCAGACCCATCAGGATGCCACTTGCGATTACCAACAGAGCAGTTGCTTCAGTCACTGTTTTTCTCCAGATTTACTAAGGTTAGTTATTAAAAAAACGCTTTAGTGATCTTCACCCGTGTCATAAGCCATGCTCATGTACACGATGGTCAAAACCATAAAGATAAATGCCTGCAAAGAGATGATCAGAACGTGGAACAGCGCCCATACCAACTGGAGCCCTCCACCCAGAACTCCCACCAGGAATCCTCCACTGTACATCAGAGCGATCAGAATAAAGATCATCTCTCCAGCGTACATATTGCCGAACAGTCGCAAGCCAAGAGAAACCGGCTTGGCCAACAGATCGACCAGCTCCAGAACAAAGTTCACTGGAACAAATAAGGCTTGTACTACCATGTTTTTGCTGCTGAAAGGGTGTAAACACAAGCCTCCCAGAAAACCACCGACGCCCTTCTCCTTGAAGCTGTAGAACAGCATCAGACCGAACACACACATCGCCATCGCCATGGTGATATTGGGGTCGGTGGAAGGTACGATTTTAAAGAATACATGGTGCGGATCTGCACCGAATACGGAAACCCCGATAATCTTTGCCAGTTCAGGGATCAGGTCTATAGCCACCAGGTCCATGAGGTTCATAAAGAACACCCAGACCAAGATCGTCAGCGACATTGGCGCAACCAGGCGATTGCTGTAGGGAAACATGCTGCTGACGTTGCTTTGAACAAACTCAACAATCATCTCTACAAAATTCTGTGTTCCAGTAGGAATGCCGGCAGTGGCCTTTTTGGCAACACTCCGAAAAATCCAGTAAAAAACAGCGCCCAACAGGATAGAGATTCCCATGGTGTCCAGGTTAAGAGCCATAAACCCCATGGCGCCCGCTTCCTGACCTGAGGCCGCAAACGTCCAAAGGGGTTCGGAAAGCACGCTACCATCGGCTCGCTCATAACCGGCAGGAAGCTGACCATAAGTAAGGTTGGTGAGGTGGTGTTGAATATACGACGATGAGGTAATTTCAGTAGCCATACCAAGTTCTCAAAAATGTTAACTGTCGTTCAATCGCCCGTTCAGCAGGGGCGAGAGACTATTAATCATCAACACGACAAAGAAGGTTACGAACAGCGCCGGTGCATTGAGGGGGCTAACAAAAACAAAAACCGCCGCAAATAATAATGCTGTCAAACCAAACTTTATCGCTTCACCAACATACATCGAGTTGGCGATTTTTCTGGCCGATCCCACCTTAATCGCAAAAAAGGCCTTATAAATCAGGAGCGCATTAGGGAGCATAAACACAAGCCCACCCAATAGCGCAGAATACGCTGCTTCGAAACTTATCAGGGAACATACCAGACCGATCGATAAGGTTGCTATTGCCTGCAACGCGATCAGTCGATACAGCGGCGATCGACTATTGTGAGAAGCGGGTCCATTCACGTCAGCTCACATTCACCCTGTTACCCCCCGAAATCTCTGAACCTAGGTATATACCCCACCCAGGTTGAAAGCGTGCTGATTATAGGGGGAATACCCCCCTCATTCAATAGCCAGCAGGCCGTGTATAAGTAATTACCGAAGGGGGCTTACGGCCCCACCTTACCACTGAATTTTCAGGGTTAAGGGGGGGTCTTTCTAGGGAGCAATAACAATATCTAGTGGCCACCGAACACCCAAATACAAAATAGGCTATTTTGAATCAGTGGTGGCCAATGGGCAGCTCACACACAAAACTACCGTATTAGACTATTTGATATGAGCCAGGATGCCATCGAGCTCATCGAGAGTGTTGTATTGAATCACCAATTTGCCCTTGCCTTTGGCGCTATGATCAATACGCACCGAGGCCCCAAGACGTTCTCCCAATGAATCCTGCAGGTTACGAATATCGGGGTTAACTGCCTCGGGCTGGGTCGATGGTGAGGCTGGCTGCTGCAGCTTACGAATCAACGCCTCGGTCTGACGCACCGATAATGACCGAGCGACCACCGAACGTGCCGCCTCCATCTGCAAGTCATCTTCCAGGGTTAACATGGCCCTGGCATGGCCCATTTCCAGATCACCATGCTCAAGCATGGTACGGACTTCGGCGTTCAGTCCGATCAACCTCAGTAAATTGGTTACCGTAGTACGGGATTTGCCAACCGCATCGGCCACCTGTTGCTGGGTTAACTCGAATTCGTCCTGTAAGCGTTGCAAAGCCATGGCTTCTTCGATCGGATTCAGGTCTTCACGTTGAATATTCTCAATCAACGCCATGGCGATAGCAGCTTCGTCGGGAACTTCGCGCACAATGGCTGGAATCCGATCCAGTCCCGCTTTCTGGGTCGCTCGCCAGCGACGTTCACCGGCGATAATTTCATAACGGTCGATGTCGATAGGGCGCACAACGATGGGCTGCATAACCCCCTGCACCTTGATCGAGTTTGCCAGCTCTTCCAGGGCTTCCGGGTGCATATCACGGCGCGGCTGATACTTGCCGCGCTGAATAAATTCAACCGGTATCTCGGTCAGTTTACCGTCGGTGACGGACTGGTTACCATCGCTGGCATCGGGTAATGCGCTGCCAGACAATAACGCATCAAGACCGCGCCCCAATCCTCGTTTCTTTGCTGCCATAACGTCCCTGATTACCCTCGGTTATTCCCGCTCAAGCAGAGATAGCCTGCGGAGATGGTGGCTGCTTGCGTATCAGCTCACCGGCTAGTGCCAGATAGGCAAGTGCGCCCTTCGATTGTTTGTCGTACGCCATGGCCGGCAGGCCGTAGCTGGGGGCTTCGGCCAGACGAACATTGCGCGGAATCACTGTACGATAAACCCGATCACCGAAATGCTGGGTCAATTGCGCGGAGACCTCATTGGTCAGGCTGTTACGAGGGTCGTACATGGTTCGCAGCAAGCCTTCAATTCCCAACTCGGGGTTTAACACCTCGGTGATTCGCTTGACGCTGTCGAGTAAGGCACTCAAACCTTCCAGAGCATAATATTCACACTGCATGGGAATGATCACGCCATTAGCCGCACTCAAGGCGTTGACTGTCAGCATATTCAGAGAAGGCGGACAATCGATCAGAATAAAATCATAATTATCGCTGATTTTGCGCAGAGCGTAGGACAGACGCTTCTCCTTGGAACTGAGATCCAGCAGCTCCACTTCTGCGGCCGTCAGATCACCGTTGGCGGGTAAAATATCATAACCGGCTTCTCCGGTTGCCTGTATGGCCCGCTCGATTTCACATTCACCCACCAGGACATCGTACACAGAGCGCTCTAACTCATTCTTCGACACACCGCTGCCCATGGTGGCATTACCCTGTGGATCGAGATCTACCAGCAACACGGAACGCTTGGTCGCTACCAGGGAGGCAGCCAGATTAATACAGGTCGTGGTTTTGCCTACCCCGCCCTTCTGATTCGTTACCGCTAATATCTTGCCCACGTCAGTACCCTGTTGTTTATGCTTGCGGCTTACCGAGCACTACCAGGTGCCGTTCGCCTTCGCTATCCGGTACATCCAGAGGGTGCACCGCTTCCACAACGAGTTGTGGGTAATGTTCCAGCAGATCATCCAGCTCCTGCTGTGGGTAAACCCCTTTCATTGCCAGGAACCGCCCCCCGTCTGCACAGAGGTCATAACAGCCTTTCACCATGTCTAACAGCGTGCTGAAAGCTCGAGAGAGGATTGCGTCGAACGGTTCAGGGCACTCAAACGCCTCGATGCGGCTTTGGCATACCTTGATATTGCCAAGGCCCAATTCAACAACTGACTGATGCAAGAACCTTGTTTTTTTACCATTACTATCCAGTAACGTAAATTCCCGATTGGGACAAATGATCGAAAGTGGGATACCCGGCAGGCCCGGGCCCGTCCCAACATCCAGCAGGCGCCGCCCCTCTAAGTAAGGACTTACACTCAGGCTATCAAGCAAGTGACGGGGCAGCATCTCATCAATATTACGCACTGCGGTTAAATTATAGGCCTTGTTCCACTTGGCCAGTAACCGTAAATACGCCAACAGCTTTTCCTGGTGGGGCTGCTCTATGGTTAGCCCTAGCCGTTCAATGCCTTGTGAGAGCGCCCTGGCGAGATAATCGACCTGAGTCATCAAGCTTGTTTCCTGACCATGGATCGCTTCTTGAGATGAATCAGCAACAGAGAGATCGCCGCCGGAGTAATTCCTGGAATCCGCGACGCCCGGCCCAAAGTATCAGGCCGACTGTCACTCAGCTTCTGGCGAATTTCATTGGACAGTCCGGAGATAGCCTCATAATCCAGGTCTTCGGGCAACAGGGTCTGCTCATGACTGCGCAATCGTTCGATCTCTTCTGTCTGGCGATCGATATAGCCCTGGTATTTGGTCTGGATCTCTACCTGCTCTGCCACCTGTGGGTCTTCAACCCCCTTGCCAGTCACTTCGATCAACTGCGCATAACTCAACTGAGGTCGGCGTAACAGCTCGATCAGGCTGTACTCGTGGCTAATGGGATTCTCCAGTAAATCAGAGATGGCCTTGCCGCTCTCCGTCTCCGGCTGTACCCAGGTTTTGCTCAGGCGCTGCTGTTCACGTTCAATGGACTCGCGCTTGTGTTCGAAGCGATGCCACCGCTCATCACCCACCAGTCCCAGTTCCCGACCTTTTTCGGTCAGGCGTAAATCGGCGTTGTCCTCTCGCAATATCAGTCGATATTCGGCGCGGCTGGTAAACATGCGATAGGGTTCGGAAGTACCATTGGTTATCAGGTCATCGACCAGAACCCCAAGGTAAGCCTCATCGCGGCGAGGACACCAGGCTTCGTGATCCTGACTGAGCCGGGCGGCATTGAGCCCGGCAAGCAAGCCCTGGGCTCCGGCCTCCTCATAACCGGTTGTACCGTTAATCTGGCCGGCAAAAAATATTCCCTGCAAGAATTTGCTTTCCAGCGAGGGTTTCAGGTCTCTCGGATCAAAAAAGTCATATTCGATGGCATAACCGGGACGCACGATATGGGCATTCTCAAAACCTCGCATGGATCGTACCAGCTGCAGCTGAACATCGAAGGGCAAGCTGGTCGATATGCCATTGGGATAGAGTTCATGGGTCGTAAGCCCTTCGGGCTCGACAAAAACCTGGTGACTGGTTTTGTCGGCAAAGCGATTAATTTTATCTTCGATCGACGGGCAATAGCGTGGACCAATACCCTCGATGACACCGGTGTACATAGGGGATCGGTCGAGGCCTTTACGAATAATATCGTGAGTTTTCTCGTTGGTATGGGTGATGTAACAACTGATTTGTCGAGGATGATCCGCCTGGGAGCCCATAAACGACATCACGGGAGTGGGGCTATCCCCTGCCTGTTCGGTCATCACCGAGAAATCGACACTGCGAGCATCAATACGGGGCGGCGTACCGGTTTTCAGTCGCTCAACCCGAAATGGCAGTTCACGTAGTCGCCTGGCAAGGCTGTTGGAGGGAGGATCTCCGGCGCGGCCGCCGGTGTGGTTCTCCATACCGATATGAATCACACCGCCAAGAAAGGTACCGGCTGTTAGCACCACTGCGTCGCTGTAAAATCGCAACCCCATCTGTGTGACCACGCCAATGACCTTATCCTGCTCGACAATCAGATCATCAACGGACTGTTGAAAAATTTCCAGGTTCGCTTGGTTTTCCAGTATCGATCGCACTGCTGCCTTGTAAAGAACACGGTCGGCTTGAGCTCGGGTAGCTCTTACAGCCGGTCCCTTACGGGAATTGAGCACACGAAATTGAATCCCCCCCTTGTCGGTGGCCATCGCCATCGCACCACCCAGGGCGTCTATTTCTTTCACCAGGTGACTCTTACCGATGCCCCCGATCGCAGGGTTACAGGACATCTGTCCCAGGGTCTCAACATTATGAGTCACCAAGAGTGTCTTCACGCCCATACGGGCTGAAGCAAGTGCAGCTTCTGTACCGGCATGGCCGCCACCAACGACGATCACGCCATAGCGAGAGGGATAGTCCATAGGATCCACCTTTTGGCGAACAGTGGCCAAGGAATTGATTCAGGAATTTTGGGGGGCACAAGTATAAAGGCAAGTGGCTAAAAAAGAAGCTTTTTATATTCAGCCCATAGAAGTTATTAAAGTTAATTTAAGTATTTTATATATATGTTTTTTTAATGATGTTGTTATATATAGCAAAGCCATTTTGTGTGGAAAAGGCCTTTTTATACTATAAAAACAATAAGTTATAAGCCTACAAAGGCTGTTGTAAAGCCTTAGGTATGCTGGGGGTTAGGGTTGCATAGGGTGTGGATAAAAAGCGACTTATACACACCCTAAGTTATCCACTACTTCTTACCCCTGTTGATACATGCGTTACGCACAGGGTTTGCGGGGAACAAAAACGACCTTTTCTGGTGGTTTTAGTTACTTCCCGATGCAGAAGCTGGAGAAAATTCGCCCAAGCAGGTCATTGGAACTAAAGCTTCCGGTTATTTCCCCGAGAGCATGCTGGGCAGCTCTCAAATCTTCTGCCAGTAGCTCTCCAGCCCCCAGGCTTTCCAATTGGAGCTTGCCGTTATCCAGGCATTGCTGCGCCTGCCGCAGTGCTTCCAGGTGTCTCCTGCGGGCCATAAAGCTGCCCTCTGTGGTGCCTTCAAAACCCATGCATTGTTTCAAGTGCTGGCGCAGCGCTTCTACCCCTTGCTGGTTTGTCGCACAAAGCCTTATCAGACTGGTTTCACCCAGAGCCTCGATACCAGCCTGCTCACCGCTCTGGTCGATCTTGTTGCGTATCAGGGTTAATTTTCCGGGGTCGGGTAGCATGTCGATAAACTCTGGCCAGATTGCCTCAGCCCGGGTTTCACTGGTTGTTGTAGCATCTACCATAAGCAGCACACGATCGGCTTTTTCTATCTCGGCTAGCGCTCGACTGACCCCGATCTGCTCTACGGCATCATCGCTATCGCGTAGCCCGGCAGTATCAACGATATGCAATGGCATGCCGTCGATATGGATCTGTTCGCGAAGCAGGTCTCGGGTTGTGCCAGCGATGTTGGTAACAATGGCGCTGTCTTTACCCGACAAGGCATTGAGTAAACTCGACTTGCCGGCGTTGGGACGACCAGCGATGACCACGGTCATACCCTCGCGAAGGATAGCGCCCTGTCCCGCTTTCCTGCGGATACTATCCAATTCGGACTGCAGAGCCTGGAGATCATTGGCTACCTTGCCATCGGCCAGGAAATCGATCTCCTCTTCCGGAAAGTCGATGGCCGCTTCTACATAAATACGCAGCCTGATTAGTCCTTCCACGAGTTCATTGATCAACCGTGAGAAGTCACCTTGCAAGGAGTTCAACGCCGATCGAGCCGCTTGCTCAGATGAGCTATCTATCAGATCAGCAATCGCTTCTGCTTGTGTCAGGTCTATTTTATCGTTGAGAAATGCGCGTTCGGAAAACTCACCGGGGCGTGCTTGCCTGGCCCCTATTGTGAGTACTGCTCGTAATAGTAGATCGAGAATTACAGGGCCACCATGGGCTTGTAGTTCCAGTACATCTTCCCCGGTAAATGAGTTCGGCCCTTCAAACAACAGTGCAATCCCCTGATCTATCACCTCATTATTTTCATTTTCAAAAGATCCGTAGTGAGCATGTCTCGCTTTAAGGGGTTTACCACAAACCTTTTTTGCTATTGGTTTTGCCTGAGGCCCTGAAACTCTAACGATACCGACACCGCCTCTTCCTGGTGCTGTGGCAATTGCTGCAATGGTTTCTGTTTTATTAGTGTGAGATGTCATCATTTTCACCGAGCATAAAAAAAGGCCTTAAAACATAGAGTATTAAGGCCTTTAGAGAGGTTTTCCACTGGATACTTACTTGGCGCTCGCTTGAGCCTCAATCTGTCGTGTAATCATCCATTGCTGGAGTATCGACAGCAAGTTGTTAACCACCCAGTACAGTACAAGGCCTGACGGGAACCAGAGGAAGAAGAAAGTAAAGATGATAGGCATCATCTTCATGACGCGTGCCTGAATAGGATCGGGAGGCGTCGGGTTCAACTGTTGTTGAACAAACATAGAGGCACCCATGATCAGTGGCAGAATGAAGTAAGGATCCATTTGCGAGAGATCATCGATCCAGAGCATGAAGGGCGCTTGGCGTAACTCGACACTTTCCAGCAGCGTCCAGTAGAGAGCGATAAATACAGGCATTTGAACCAGAATAGGAAGACAGCCGCCAAGCGGGTTGATCTTCTCTTTCTTATAGAGCTCCATCATTGCCTGGCTCATCTTTTGACGATCATCGCCAAACTGTTCTTTCAGGCTGGCCAGCATTGGGGAAACGCGTCGCATGTTAGCCATAGAACGGTAGCTGGCGGCGGACAAAGGATAGAACAGAGCTTTGACCAAAACGGTCAAGAGGATAATCGCCCATCCCCAATTACCCACCATGGAGTGTATAAAGGTCAGGATGTAGAACAGCGGTTGAGCAATAAACCACAGGATGCCGTAATCCACCGTAAGCTCAAGACCCGGAGACAATGCTTCCAGGCGATCCTGCAGCTTGGGTCCAACATAGAGTGAGGCGCTGACCTCTGCACTTTTTCCGGGTTCTACTTCCAGAGCACTGTCGACAAAACCTATGATATTGTCGCCATTGCCCGCGGTTCTGGTTTGGTAGGTGTGCGAATTGCTGGCATCCGGTACCCAGGCAGCAACAAAGTAATGTTGTAAAATAGCCGCGTAGCCACCGTCCACGGTTTCTTTAAATGGGCTGTCTTTAAAGTCGCCGAATGCCAGTTTCTTGTAGGGTTCGTCCGAACTGCGAACTGCGGCTCCGAGATAAGTACTGAAGCTGGTCGCGGAACCCTGGTTACTGGGATCACCAGAATTATCCCGCTTGAGCTGGGCATAAAAATTGGCTTTCCAGGCTTCAGAACCTGCGTTATTAATCAGGTGCTTAACCGCTATATCATACTGACCCCGACGCAATTCATAACGCTTGGTGATAGTGACACTGTCTTGTACCAACTGCAGGTCAACGGTGAGTGCGTCTTCGCCTTCGACTAACTCGTAACTTGCCTTACCGCTACTGTATAGAGGGTGGCCATTACGGTCTGGGCCGTCGCGCCCGGTTAGTCCGCTCTGTGCAACGAAAGTGCGCTGTTGAGTGCGTTCAAGCAACACAAACGGCTGGTCAGGATTTTCTTTATGTTGAGGGTAATCGAGCAGGGCGACTTTGACGATGTCTCCGCCTCTAGGATCGATCTCGAGTTGCATCAGATCCGTAGTGACTGTGATCAGATTGCCGCTTGCTTGTTGGGTTTGTGCCACAGGCATGGTATCGGTGCTATCGACCGGAGTGGGAGCATCTGAATTCGTATTTGATTCGGTTTCCGCTGTAATAGCAGGCAACGCGGGGTTGCTCAGGGTTGCATGCTCGATTGGGGTCTCTGGAGCTCGGTTGAAGTCATTGTTCCACTGTAATATCAGTAGATAGCCAACAACCGCCAGTGCTACGACGAGGATAGTTCTTTGCAAATCCATGGAATACTAGCCGTTTTTTGGGTGAATATCGGGCTGCAGATTGCAGCGGAAAGGCAGCATTATACGTGATATTGATCCTTTTCCATCCCCCCAACCTTAGTGGCATGCCAAAAAGGCTGAAGACTGTACAATAGTTAAGGATCAGCCATAAAAAAAGACGTGATTTACACGTCTTTTTTTATGGGGTTGGCAAGGTCTGTGATTTCTGGCTTCGCTGCTGAAGCCTTTGCCACTGCTTGATAAGAAGGCCCGATATTTCCGGGTTGTCTTTCCTATCGATTCCCTTGCGGGCTAGTATCACTATATCCAGCCCTTTGAGTTCAGCCTGATGGTGGCGGAAGGATTCTCGAATAAGACGCTTGATTCGGTTACGCGATACCGCAAACCGAACATTCTTCTTGGCGATAACCAAACCCAATCGAGGGTAGTCATAGCTATTGCGTCGAGACAGTATCAGCAAGTTGGAGTGCGATACCTTAAACTCGGCGCCATCGAAAACTCGTTTGTAGTCAGCGGCTTTAAGAAGACGCAGGCTACGGTCGAATCCTACCTTGTTGCCAATAGCGGCTGTCACTCAAACTTAGGCTGCGAGTTGCTTGCGGCCTTTAGCTCTGCGACGCTTGATAACAAGACGGCCATTTTTAGTAGCCATACGAGCACGGAAACCGTGAGTACGCTTGCGCTTCAGAACGCTGGGTTGAAAGGTTCTTTTCATGATTCAGTTACCTGTAACTTACGCGAGTAAACTCTAGCAGGACGAGACCCCACTTGAGGACGCGCAATTTTAGGGAATTTGTCATGGGGCGTCAATGGTTTAGGCGGCTATGGACTAGCTATTTTTTGATCACCTATATCTAGTACTTTCCAGCATTATACTACCCATATCTGGGCTTTTTTCTTATCGCTTAAGAACCTGTCTCTGCTTTTTTATTCACAAACTTATCCACTTTCTATTTTTGTTGCATCTCAATATTAGATTTATATGTAACATACTGATAAGTAAAGACTAATTACTCTTTTTTGACTGGGTTTTCATATTCTGTTGTGTGGATAAGTGGTTTGGAAGCAGGTAGAATTAACAACCTTATCCATATTTATCCAAAGCCCTTCCGGAGTCCAATAGTGCCTAACGATCTGTGGCAACAGAGCCTTGCCATTTTGCAGGATGAGCTTCCTGCGCAACAGTTCAATACCTGGATTCGCCCTTTAAAGGTAGAGGTAGAGAATAATGTTATTACCTTATTAGCTCCGAATCGTTTCGTGCTTGAATGGGTGGGTGATAAGTTTCTTAATCGTATTCGCGAAGTTGTTCAGGAGCTAGGCGCAGACTATAGCCCGGAAGTTCATATGGCGGTTGCTAACAGGACCCCTACCTTTTCATCCAGAGGTGGTCATACGGGTACTGTTCCTGTTGACCGTGGAGAGCGCAGTGAAGGTTACCGATCCAGAGTGCAAGCTCATTCTCGGGGCGCTTCCATCACCCAGAGGGACTCCTTACCCGGTCAATCGCAGCCGTCCTCCCGCACAGTGGGGCAGAGCCCTTCTTCAGCAATAAGCACTATTTCAGCTCAAGAATCACCGATTATTACAAGTTCGACTCCACCACCAACCTCGCCACCTCCTTCTGGAAAACGTGTTGTTGAGGTGGAAGGCGGAATCAAGCACAACAGTTCCCTTAATACATCCTTTGTCTTTAACAGCTTTGTAGAGGGTAAATCGAACCAACTGGCTTTGGCTGCCGCCAAGCAAGTGGCTGAAAATCCTGGGGCGGCTTATAACCCACTTTTCCTCTACGGTGGTGTGGGTCTCGGTAAAACTCACTTGATGCATGCGGTTGGAAACCATATAGCTGACCTTAACCCCAATGCCAAGGTCATTTTTGTTACCAGTGAGCGTTTCGTTGCGGATATGGTTAAGGCCCTGCAACTTAATGCGATTAATGACTTTAAACGCTTTTACCGTTCTGTCGATGCCTTGCTAATCGACGATATACAGTTTTTTGCCAATAAAGAGCGTTCACAGGAAGAGTTTTTCCATACGTTTAACGCTCTTCTTGAGGGTGGGCAACAGATGATTCTCACCTGCGATCGCTACCCTAAGGAGATCAATGGGCTCGAAGAGCGCTTAAAGTCTCGTTTCGGTTGGGGATTGACGGTGGCTGTTGAACCCCCTGAGCTGGAGACCCGTGTCGCTATCTTGATGAAGAAAGCAGAACAGGTTCAGATCGAACTGCCTCATGATTGTGCCTTCTTTATCGGTCAGCGAATCCGTTCCAATGTGCGAGATCTCGAGGGTGCCCTCAAGCGAGTTATTGCCAGCGCACGCTTTATGGGACGGGACATTTCCATCGAATTGATTCGCGAAAGCCTCAAGGATCTGATTGCCCTGCAAGAGAAACAGGTCAGCATCGACAATATTCAGCGCACCGTAGCAGAATACTATAAGATCAAGATCTCGGATCTATTATCCAAGCGCCGAAGTCGCTCCATTGCCAGGCCTCGACAGGTAGCTATGGCGCTTTCCAAGGAGGTCACCAATCATAGCTTGCCGGAGATAGGCGATGCTTTTGGCGGCAGAGATCACACCACGGTCCTTCATGCCTGCCGGAAGGTGAAAGAACTCACCGAAACCGACAGCGAAATTCGGGAAGATTACAAAAGTCTGTTACGTTCGTTGACCACCTGATCGCCAAACTGGTAATAATCACTTTTAACGAAAAACTACGCCGACTTTGATCGCTTAGCAGTTTAAAATAACCATCAAATTACTTTGTACCGGGACTGAACAGAGAAAGACTATGAAACTGACCATTAGCCGTGAAGCACTTATCAGGCCACTGCAACTTGTTGCTGGTGTCGTAGAGCGTAGACAAACCTTACCGGTTCTTTCTAATGTGCTATTGGTGGTCGAGGGCAACCAACTCTCGCTGACCGGTACTGACCTTGAAGTGGAATTGGTTGGTCGTGTAGAACTTGAACACCCCGCCGAAGAGGGTGAGATCACGGTTCCTGCCAGGAAGTTAATGGATATCTGCAAAGCGCTTCCCGATACGGCTCTGATCGAACTCACCCAGGACGATCAAAAGCTTATCGTTAAGTCGGGTC
Source organism: Aestuariirhabdus haliotis (assembly GCF_023509475.1). NCBI lineage: Bacteria > Pseudomonadati > Pseudomonadota > Gammaproteobacteria > Oceanospirillales > Aestuariirhabdaceae > Aestuariirhabdus > Aestuariirhabdus haliotis. Next base: position 221,397 of record NZ_JAKSDZ010000001.1, read on the forward strand.
GTAGTCGTTTTTCCCTATCTACCCTTCCCGCTACGGAATTTCCGAGTGTTGAGGAAAGTGCTGATTCTCTCAACTTCTCTATAGAACAGCAGAAACTTCGTCGCTTGATCGACCGCACCGGGTTTGCGATGGCTCAGCAAGATGTCCGTTATTACCTTAACGGGCTTTTGTTTGAAATCAATAACGGCAGCCTGCGCGCGGTAGCAACGGATGGTCATCGATTGGCACTTTGCACGGTAGAAGCCGACAGTACTGTGCAGGACAAACATCAGGTTATTGTTCCCCGTAAAGGTATTATGGAGTTGGCTCGTTTGCTTACCGAAGGCCCCCAGGCCGTTACCCTGTCGCTGGGTACCAATCACATTCGCGCCAATACAGGTTCTTTTACCTTTACGTCCAAATTGGTTGACGGAAAATTCCCGGATTACGACCGAGTACTGCCTAAAGGTGGCGATAAAACGGTTATCGGTGATCGGCAAATGCTTCGCCAGGCGTTTAACCGGACCGCTATTTTGTCCAATGAGAAGTACCGTGGTATCCGCCTGGTTCTTACGGATGGTAGTCTGACCCTCACAGCCAACAACCCTGAGCAGGAAGAAGCCCAGGAAGAAGTATCAGTGAATTATCAGGGTGATAGCCTGGAGATCGGCTTTAACGTTAGCTACGTGCTGGATGTGCTCTCGGTACTCAGTGGTGACAATGTTAAATTCACCATGGCAGATCCGAACAGTTCTGCACTGCTGGAGGAGGAAGAGAATAGCGATTCTCTCTACGTCGTTATGCCGATGCGACTTTAAGCGGCCTTATAACTTCGTAGATATTTTATGCCTCTTTCCCGTATTCGGGTAAACCAGCTGCGTAACCTTCAGGAAGCGCAGCTCTCCCCTTCCCCTCGCGTTAACATAATCACCGGTCAAAATGGCAGTGGCAAGACCTCTGTCCTCGAAGCCATACACCTTCTCGGTCTAGCACGCTCTTTTCGAAGTACAAAACTGAAACCCATTATTCGTAATGGGGAGCGTGACTGTGTTGTATTTGGTGAGCTTACACAGAATCAATCGATACACCGCCTTGGTGTAAAGCGCAGTATCGATGGTAGCGGTGAGTTGCGCATCGACGGTGCGCCTCAGCGTGCGGCCTCCTCCCTCGCAGAACTATTGCCACTGCAATTAATCACTCCTGACAGCTTTATGTTATTAACGGGTGGCCCCAAACCCAGACGCCAGTTTATTGATTGGGGAGTGTTTCACGTGGAACACCGCTTTATTAGTTTGTGGAAGCACTTTCAGGGAGCATTAAAACAGCGTAATCACTTGCTTAGATATGGTAAAATTGACAGTTCTGTGTTGTCCGTGTGGGATGCAGAGCTTTGTAAAAATGCGCCTTTGCTAGATGAGATGAGGCAAGCCTATTTTAAACAGTTGGCGCCTCTGTTTCGTGAGATCGCCCAGCGTTTTGATTTGGGGGTTGATGAGCAAGAGCTGACGTTGCTCTATCATCGCGGTTGGGACAGTAAGGCCAGTTATGAAGAAGTGCTCGAAAAAAACTACGAGCGTGATCTCAAATCCGGCTATACCCATATGGGCCCCCACAGATCTGATCTTTACATACGGGTTGGGCGATCAAATGCGATCGATCGTCTTTCTCGTGGCCAGCAAAAGGTGCTGGTTTGTGCCTTGAAGTTGGCCCAGGCCCGCCTGTTCCAACAGCTGATGGAACGAGCAACTGTATTTTTGGTGGACGACCTCGCGGCTGAGCTGGATAAGCATCACCGACAAGTACTTTGTGATGAGCTGGCTAAACTGGATTGTCAGGTGTTTGTCACCTGTATAGAACAAAGCTCACTGGCGGGCATGTGGCCAGATGATGCAAGGATTAAAGTGTTTCACGTGGAACATGGGAATATCTCAGAGTCGAACCAGCATAAAACAGGTTCACAACAGGAGTCTTGAATGACTGAACAAAACTACGATGCATCGAACATCAAGGTACTTAAAGGGTTGGATGCGGTAAGAAAGCGCCCTGGTATGTACATTGGAGATACTGATGACGGGACCGGCCTTCACCATATGGTTTTCGAAATCGTCGATAACTCCATTGATGAGGCATTGGCCGGACATTGTAGTGAGATTCAGGTCATTATCCACGCTGATGAATCCGTGAGTGTTAAGGATAATGGGCGTGGTATCCCGGTAGATATTCATGAAGAAGAAGGAGTGTCGGCAGCCGAGGTTATCATGACGGTGTTACACGCCGGTGGTAAATTCGATGACAACACTTATAAGGTTTCCGGTGGCTTGCACGGTGTAGGGGTTTCCGTGGTGAATGCCCTTTCCCGTGAATTGCGGTTGACGGTACGGCGTCTTGGTAAGGTACATCAGCAAATTTACACTCACGGTGTGCCTCAGGCCCCATTAAGTGTGGTTGGTGAAACAGAAGAGTCAGGCACCGAAGTACACTTCTACCCTTCCGAGGACACTTTCAACAATATTGCCTTCAGCTTCGATGTGCTGGCCAAGCGCTTACGAGAGCTGTCTTTTCTTAACTCCGGTGTGGCGATTCGTTTGATCGATGAGCGTAGCGCCAAAGAAGAACTCTTTCACTACGATGGTGGATTACGCGCCTTCGTTGAATACCTCAATAGCAACAAGACCGCGGTCAATGAAGTCTTTCACTTCAACACCCAGCGCGAAGACGGCGTTGGTGTTGAGGTGGCCCTTCAGTGGAACGATGGCTTCCAGGAAAGTATCTACTGCTTTACCAATAACATTCCCCAGAGGGATGGTGGTACCCACCTGGCCGGATTTCGAGCAGCCCTGACCCGTACGCTGAATAGCTATATAGAGAAAGAAGGTATTCTCAAAAAGCAGAAAGTGAACACGGCTGGTGACGATGCCCGTGAAGGCTTGACGGCAATTGTGTCAGTCAAGGTTCCTGACCCCAAGTTCTCCAGCCAAACCAAAGATAAATTAGTATCGTCCGAGGTGAAAAGCGCGGTAGAACAAGAGATGAATACCGGCTTTTCCGACTATCTGTTGGAAAATCCGCAGGACGCTAAACTGGTAGTGGGTAAGATGCTGGATGCGGCTCGTGCCCGTGAAGCTGCCCGTAAGGCCAGGGAGATGACCCGCCGTAAAGGGGCTTTGGATATTGCGGGTCTGCCAGGCAAGCTTGCTGACTGTCAGGAAAAGGACCCTGCCCTTTCTGAACTCTACATCGTGGAGGGTGATTCCGCTGGCGGATCAGCCAAGCAGGGTCGTAACCGTAAAACCCAGGCAATACTCCCTCTGAAGGGTAAAATTCTTAACGTAGAGAAAGCCCGATTCGACAAAATGCTCTCCTCTGCCGAAGTCGGAACCCTGATTACAGCGCTGGGCTGCGGTATTGGTCGTACCGAGTTTAATATCGAGAAGCTCCGATATCACAATATCATCATCATGACCGATGCCGATGTCGATGGTTCTCACATCAGAACCTTGTTGCTGACCTTCTTCTTCCGTCAGATGCCCGAGCTGATCGAAAACGGCTATATCTATATTGCCCAGCCTCCCCTGTACAAAATCAAACGGGGTAAACAGGAGCAATACCTGAAAGATGACGAGGCATTGACCGGCTACCTGACCCAGGCTGCTTTGGAAAATGCGTCTTTGCATGTCAATGAAGATGCACCCGGTATCAGCGGTGTCGCGCTGCAAGAGCTGGTTGAAGAGTTCCGCCGCATCGAGGGCATTGTTTCACGCCTCTCACGTATCTACCCGGAAACGGTGCTTAATCGTTTGATCTATATGGATCGTATGAGTCCCGAAGATCTGAAAGACCAGCAAAAGGTACAAAGCTGGTGTAGCAAGTTGGCGGGCCAGGTCGAAGAGATTGAGTTAGCTGGCCGCTCTTCCACTATTGAGGCAATTGAAGATCGCGAACATAACGCCTGGATTCCTTCTATCACCCAGATACATCATGGTGTGGATAGTCACTATAAACTGAGCGTCGAGTTTTTTGAGTCAAGAGACTATCTGTCAATGGTCACGCTTGGTGAGCGCTTGAATAGTTTGCTGGAAGAGGATGCCTACATCATTAAAGGCGAACGTCGTCAGCCTGTAATCAGTTTCGAGGAGGGTCTTAACTGGCTGATGCATGACTCAACCAAGCGCCACAATATTCAGCGCTACAAGGGACTGGGTGAAATGAACCCTGACCAGCTGTGGGAAACGACCATGGACCCCGAGAGCCGCCGCATGCTCCGGGTGACCATTGAAGACGCGATCGCTGCTGACCAGATATTTACTACGCTGATGGGTGATCATGTAGAGCCGCGACGTGATTTCATCGAGACCAACGCCCTGTCTGTTGCTAACCTCGATGTGTAATTCCTTACAAATCAGTAGCTTGCTTTGATTAAGCGTTATTGATGTGACGGTCCTGGTAAAGCGCTCCAAGTTCGGGGCGCTTTTTTTTGAAGAACGAAAAGTGTTGATACTGGTTTGGTGGTGGGTAAAGGTTATCCGTGAACTGGCCAGTCCTCTATAATTCGTGATTTTTCATATGGGTAAAATTTATGTCAACCGAAGCTGAATTGCAGGCTCGAAGTGAATCCCGGTGTGAGCTCTGTACCTCAACCGATAGCCTTCAGGTTTATCCTGTCCCCCCGACATCCAATGGCACGGCTGCGCAATCGGTCTTAGTATGTGCCACCTGCAGTGAACAGCTGGATAACCCGGAGCGCATCAATGCAAACCATTGGCGTTGTCTGAATGACAGTATGTGGAGTCAGGTGCCAGCGGTTCAGGTGTTGGCCTGGCGCATGTTGCATCGGCTTCGATCGGAGGGTTGGCCGCAGGATCTTCTGGATATGCTGTACCTGGACGAAGAAACCCTGGCCTGGGCCAAAGCAGAGAATGAAGCAGGGGCTGAGGAAACGGTTGTCCATAAGGATTGCAACGGAGTGTCGCTGGCGGCGGGTGACACGGTTACCCTGACCAAGGATCTGACCGTAAAAGGGGCCGGTTTTACGGCCAAGCGAGGGACAGCCGTCAGAGGTATTTCACTGGTTCAGGACAATCAGGAACAGATTGAAGGTCGCGTGAATGGTCAGCGAATTGTTATCCTGACCAGGTTTGTAAAACGCTCCTAGCAAGCTGTTAAAGCTCCGGATTAGCCTTGCTGCTCGTTGAGTACGCCGGGTGCGGGCTGGTTATGATCCAGGCCTTCGAGGGTACTGTGGATCCAGTTTTCCGCTTCGACAGTAATCTGTTTACTGTTTTTACCTTCGCAGTCGATCAGTGGCCCGATAACAACATCAATGGTGCCGGGCTGCTTGATCCATGCCCCCTTGCCAGGCCAGCAATGACCGGCGTTATGGGCAATCGGTAAGACCGGCTTGCCACTGCGTGTCGCCATCGCAGCTGCGCCCTGAGTAAAGCGCCCTGGGTGGCCGGCGGGTTTACGGGTTCCTTCAGGGAAAACCAAAACCCAGACATCATCTTTTAAATAATCTGTTCCAATTTGGATAATCTTCAAAAGGGCTTTCTTGGGGTTACCTCTATCGATGGGGATGGCGCCCAACAAGCGGAACGCCCAGCCGAAAAAGGGAATCAGCATCAGCTCTTGCTTTACCACTGTCGCTTGAGGGGTAAACAGGGTTTGCAGGAAAAAGGTTTCCCAGGTGCTTTGGTGATTGGCAGCAATAACGGCGGGAACCTCAGGAATGTTTTCCTGGCCATGAATCCGATAACGGATACCGCAGATATAGCGGCAGAGCAGCATGGAGCCTTTGCCATAGGGAGTAACAAAGCGAGTATGGCGCTGCTTCTTGGGAACTACTGGTGAAAAAATGATAACGCAGCAGGAGATAAACACAGTCCATAGGCTAAGTAACAGGTAAAACAGCAATGTTCGAACCAGAGAGACCATGCTTAACAGCACTCCTTTGCTAACAGCGCGGTAGAGAAGGCTTCTAGGCTATCGTAAACCTGAGCTTGATCCAATAACGAATCTCCCTTTGCGAGAGTTCGTTCACCCTTACCGGTACGAACCAAAACTGGTAGTGAGCCCTTACTGACCCCTGCCTGTAAGTCCCGTAAGGAGTCGCCTACCATATAACTGCCTTTGGCACTGACACCCAGAGCCTGCTCGATGGTATCGATAAGGCCACTGGCTGGCTTGCGACAGGCACAGCCGTCATCCGGTGCGTGTGGGCAATAAGCAATGTGGTCGATGGAGCCCCCGGCGGCTTCGACCAGAGCAACCAACCGCTGATGCATGGCATCAAGGTCGGATTGCTGAAAATAGCCGCGACCCAATCCCGACTGGTTGGTGGCAATAGCAATGCTGTAACCAGCCTGACTGAGCTTTGCGATGGCCTCGATGCTGCCGGGAATAGGGATCCATTCCGCCAGTGATTTCACATAGTCATCGGAGTCCTGATTAATAACACCGTCACGATCAAGAATGATAAGAGCCATATCAGTACCTCTGAGCCATCGGGATTTTCCGCTGAGCCACCCGATATAGGGCGGCTCGCGTGAAACTACAACAGAGAGATGTCAGCCACTTCAAGAAACAGGTTTCTTAGCTGTCGCAGGAGCGCATGGCGGTTACGGCGAACTTTGTCATCTTCGGCGTTGACCAGTACGGCGTCAAAAAAGCTATCCACAGGTTCCTTAAGCACCGAAAGAGATACTAGAACCTGTTGGAAATCACCGTTTCTAAGCAGCGGAGCCACCTCGGATTGCTTTTCACGCAGCGTATCGTATAGCGCTTGTTCTGCGCCCTGCTCCAACAGATCCGGGTCAATTTCGGATGGTAGGTTGGCATCCTGGGCTTTGGCCAGAATGTTGGAGACCCGCTTGTTAGCAGCGGCCAAGGTGCTGGAGGCATCCAGTGAGCGAAAATGATTTACCGCGTTCACGCGCTGATCAAATTCAAGCGGATTGGTTGGGGACAGGGCTCGAACGGCAAGGAAAACTTCGACATCGATACCTTGATCCTGGTACCAGGATCGGAAGCGCTCGAGCATAAACTCAAGGATGCTATCCACAAGTTTATCGACAGTGTTATCCACAGTTGGATCGGAGGGTAACTGGATGCCAGCCTGCTGGTAAGCCTCGACGCAATGGTAAAGCACGGGACGCAAGTCGAAAGACAGCTCCTTTTCCACCAGAATACGTAACACTCCCAGAGTCGCACGACGCAGGGCGAAGGGATCACGATTACCGGAAGGCGGCTGACCAATACCAAAAATGCCCACCAGGGTATCCAGCTTATCGGCCAAAGAAACAGCGCAGCCGATCAGGGTCTCGGGCAGTTGATCTCCGGCAAAGCGTGGCAGGTACTGTTCGAATTGAGCAGCGCAAACATCACTATGTTCGCCGTCATGGCGCGCATAGTATTGCCCCATGGTGCCTTGCAGATCGGCAAATTCGAGCACCATGTCGGAGGGCAAATCCGCTTTACTGAGTTCACCGGCACGACGCGCATGGTGCGTGTCAGCATCAATCAAACTGGCGATTTGTGCAGCAATGGAACCAATACGCTGGGTTTTGTCGTACAGACTGCCGAGCTTGGCCTGGAAAACAACGGGCTTTAGGCGTTCTCGCTTGTCAGCCAGGCTGGTTTTCAAATCATTGTCGTAGAAGAACTTGGCGTCGGCCAAACGAGGGCGAATGACCTTTTCATTGCCACTAATAACCTGCTGTGGATCCTTACTTTCGATGTTGCTGATCGTTATAAAGTGAGGAAGCAGTGCCCCGGTATCATCGACCATGTGGAAATACTTCTGGTGCTCTTTCATCGACGACACCAGGGATTCAGCAGGGACTTTGAGGAATTCGTCGTCGAAACGACCCATTAAAGCAACCGGCCACTCCACTAGCGCTGTGACTTCGTCGAGCAAATCGTCACTGACAACGGCTCTGGCTTTAATACTGGCAGCAACCTCTTCGACCTGCTTTTGGATCAGGCTTTGGCGTTCATCAAAATCAGCTATGACATAACCAGTATTGCGCAATAGATCGACATACTCTGCGGCGTTAGCCAGGCTGATGCTTTGGTTGAAATGAAAGCGATGCCCACGGGTTTCACGACCAGAGCGCAGTCCCAGCAACTCGCAGTCGATCACTTCGGAGCCGTACAACATAACCAACCAATGCACGGGGCGAACAAACTCGGTACGGGAATCGCCCCAACGCATGCGCTTGGGGATAGGCAGTTGCGTCAGGGATTGATCAACAATATCGGGCAGGAGAGCCGCAGTGGGTTGTCCAGGCGTTACGGACTTGTAAACCAGCCAGGCACCCTTACCCTGCTCCAGAGTTTCCAGTTCGGAGACTTCAACACCACAGGAACGGGCGAATCCCTGCGCAGCTTTGGTCGGGTTACCGTCGGCATCAAAGGCGGCCTGTACTGCCGGGCCTTTGCGTTCCACTGCCTGATCTTCCTGCTCGCTGGCGAGGCCTGTGATCTGAACGGCCAGACGGCGAGGAGCCGCATAGCTTTTGATGGCCTCATAACCGAGTCCAGCCTGTTTTAGGCCCTCTTCAATACCCCGGGTGAAAGCTGTGGAGAGTTTACGTAGCGCTTTTGGGGGTAACTCTTCGGTACCCAGTTCTACCAGAAAATCCTGAGCGGCCATTACTTCTCCTCCTGAGCGCTGTCGAGCTTGGCGAGTACTTCCTGACGAATATGTTCATCGGCGAGCGGGAATCCGAGTTGCTGGCGGGTGTTGAAGTAGCCTTGGGCAACAGCGCGAGCCAGGGTTCGAACACGTAAAATATAGCGCTGGCGTTCGGTAACAGAGATGGCATGGCGAGCATCGAGCAAGTTAAAGGTGTGGGAGGCCTTGAGTACATATTCATAAGCGGGTAGCGGTAGATTGTTTTCAACCAGCTTGGCACTTTGCTGCTCAAAGAAATCGAATTGGCGGAACAGCTCGTCGGTGTCGGCGTGTTCGAAGTTAAAGGTCGACATCTCGACCTCATTTTGATGAAACACATCGCCGTAAGTGACTTTACCCTGAGGCCCGTCGGTCCAGATCAGGTCATAGACGCTATCGACTCCCTGAATATACATGGCGATGCGTTCGAGACCATAAGTGATCTCTCCGGTTACCGGGTAGCACTCGAGGCCGCCGGCCTGCTGAAAATAAGTAAACTGGGTGACTTCCATGCCATTGAGCCAGACTTCCCAGCCCAGACCCCAGGCACCCAGAGTAGGTGATTCCCAGTTATCCTCAACGAAGCGAACGTCGTGGACCAGGGGATCAATGCCCATCTCTTTCAGAGAACCCAGGTAGAGTTCCTGCAGATTGTCCGGTGAGGGCTTTATTACGGCCTGAAACTGGTAGTAGTGCTGGAGTCGATTGGGGTTTTCGCCGTAGCGGCCATCGGTAGGACGACGGCTGGGCTGCACGTAGGCAGCACTCCAGCGCTCGGGACCAATGGCACGAAGAAACGTTGCAGGGTGGAAGGTACCGGCGCCCACTTCCATATCGAGTGGTTGCTGGATAACACAGCCTTGTTTGGCCCAGTAATTTTGCAGGGTCAGTATCAGCCCCTGAAAGGTACTTACCTCGGGTGTCGATTCGTAGGACACGTGGATTCCCCAATCTATTCAGAATTTCCGCTCAATCGGGCTGAGCGGATGACGAAAAATGGGCCGAATTATACCCTGTTACGATATGGGAAATACAGATGAGCTGGGGATTTGCGGGCGGTTACTGCGGGGCCTGTTAGCTAGCCCCGCAAGCAAGATATCAAGGCTGGCAGATATAGCTGAGAATATCGACAACCTGCTGGGGGGTTTCGGTCACGGCCATGGCCTGGGCATCGACCTCTTTCAGCGGATGAGTGAGCTCGGGTGAATGCATCACGATCAGTTGTTTGCCCATGGCAACGGCTTGACCCGCATCGAAGGCGGCATTCCATTGCTTGTACTTATCGCCAAAACGAACCACCACAATATCGGATTGTTGCAGCATATTATTGGTGCGAATGGCGTTAATCTTGCTGGCTTTGTGGTCCTTCCAGAAGGGTTTTTCCTCATCGCCCAGTATGCGAACCCCGACTTCATCACTGGCCTCATGGTTGGTAACGGGAGAAAAAAGTGAGATCGGAAGGCCTGCAGCCTCGACACCAGCACTGATCTGTTCACGCCAGTCGGTGTGAATTTCACCGGAAAGATAGACGATGTACTCCATGATAATACCTGCACAATGTGGGGAGAGACGAAAATCATAGAGTAAAAACCATAGGTTGCAAGCGGATCGCAGGGCTTGATGGGTCAAAAGAGAACATCGAAAGCTGATGGATGTCCGTGCAAACACCTGTTAGTGCTTGGGCTATGGTCTGATGGTGCGTATGGTTAAGCGACTGCAATATATTTACTGATGAAATGGTGTTGATTAATAGAATCTGAAAATAACCTCAGGAGAAGATCGCAATGAGCCCTACCCCCTTTAAAGCATTGGTACTGACTCAGCAGGAAGGTAACACCAGGGCCAAGGTCGAACGCTTGAATCCGACTGATCTTCCGGAAGAGGAAGTCTTGCTGGAGGTTGAGTATTCAAGCCTGAACTACAAAGATGCGTTGGCCATTACCGGCACCGGTAAGATCGTACGCCAATGGCCAATGGTGCCGGGGATCGACCTGGCGGGCACTGTTGTAGAGTCGGGAAATCCGGAATACGCCCCCGGCAACCAGGTAGTATTAACCGGCTGGGGGGTAGGAGAACAGTTTTGGGGAGGTTACAGCCAACAACAAAGGGTGAAGGCCGAGTGGCTGGTGCCCCTCCCTAATGGCATAACACCCAGGCAGTCCATGACAATCGGTACCGCCGGATTAACGGCAATGCTGTGCGTGATGGCACTGGAAGATGCTGGCCTGACGCCAGAGAGCGGAACCATTGTGGTCAGTGGGGCAGCCGGGGGGGTGGGTAGCGTTGCAATTGCCATTCTGGCCAAGCTAGGTTTCAAGGTGGCGGCGATTACCGGTCGTGAATCAACCCACGACTACCTGCGCGCCCTGGGTGCGTCCGAACTATTGAGCCGTGAAGAGATGGCGGCGGCCCCCAGGGCGTTGGAAAAACAACGCTGGGCCGGTGGTATCGATACCGTGGGTGACACGATTTTGGCTCGGATTATCGCGGAAACCGATTACAACGGTGCCGTTGCAGCCTGTGGCCTGGCTGCTGGCTTCGCACTGCCAACAACCGTGATGCCGTTTATTTTGCGCAATGTTCGCTTGCAAGGGGTCGACTCGGTGATGTGTCCTTTGGGACGGCGTCATCAGGCCTGGGCGCGTTTGGCAAAAGATCTGCCCATGGATCTGTTGGGTGATATGGAACAGGAAGTTGGTCTCGAGGCTTTACCTGGGCTGGCAGAGCAGATGATCAAAGGGCAAGTTCGAGGTAGGACCTTAGTGAATCTAAAACTGTAAGGGTGGAAGCTGGGTCCGGAACTCTGAGAGTCTTAACGTACCCTTTGCCTGCCTGGAGTGGTGCACTAGGCCGCAATAAACATTGATTGCTTCAACAGCCCTGGCCTGAATCGAATGAATTCAAGCCAGGGCACCGTTGGCGCCGATGATTTGCCCACTGATCCAGCCACTGTGTTCGCAAGCCAGGAATTGCACGATCGGGACGATATCATCGGGCTTGCCCAGACGACCCATAGGTTGAGCGCCGGCAATCGCCTCAATGACCTGGTCGCTTTTACCTTGTCGAAACAGCTCCGTGTCAACGGCACTCGGGGCTACAGCGTTAACCGTAATGCCTTTGGCTGCCAGTTCTTTGGCAAGAATTGGCACAAGATGATCGACGACACCCTTGCTGGTTGCGTAGCCCCCATAACCGGGGCTGTGGATCCGGTTGACTGTGGTGGACAGAGCAATGATACGACCGTTATTGACGACCCGTCGTGCGGCCTCCCTGAGTACCAAAAATGCACCCTGACCATTAATTCGGTGCAGGCGCTGAAACTCCGCTAGTGCAAGATCGGTGGTAGCAATAAGGCCGTTGCTATTAACCCCGGCGTTTTGTACCACGGCATGGATGTCGCCGAAGTGATGTTGTGTTTGATCAAACAGGGCCAGGACCTGCTGTTCGTCGCTGATATCGGCACAAAGGGCCAGGGCTTTAACGTTGCGTTGTTGCAGTAGCGAACACAGCTGTTGAGCCGGCTCAGGGTCGTGGGCGAAGTGCACGACAACCTGTGAAAAATCATCGGCCAGGGTTTCAATAATGGCTCGACCGATACCTCGTGAGGCGCCGGTGACAAGGAGTGTTCGTTGGCTCATCAGCTGTACTCCGGGGATAAGTGGAAGCGATAGGGCTGTGGGTAAGGGCAATGCCCTGAGCGGAATGCCCTGTGATAACAGAAAGCCAAGGCAAAAGAAACTTGCAACAGGGTTGCCAATTACGTCGATTATAAAGTGAGATACTATTGCCTTTACCCGTAGATAAACGTCAGTATGGCAGTAGCCTGCAGTCGTAAGTAAGGAGTATCGACAAGCTAGGGAGCATGGCCTAGGATCATTACTCTGTTGCGCAGTAGTAGGAATTCGACAGAAACAATAAACACAATAAGACAGTTGGAGTAACCTCAATGATCAAACACTCTCTCAGTGCGATAGCTCTGTTAAGTGGTTTACTGGCAACCACCGTATCGGCTGCGCAATGGCATATGCCGACGCCCTATGGCGATGCAAACCTACCCACAAAAATCGCTTATCAGTTTGCGCAGGAGATCAAGGCCAACACGGGTGGTGAGCTGGATATAAAGGTTCATTCCGGTGCTTCCTTAATCAAACATCCGGAAATCCCCCGAGCGGTTCGTACCGGGCAAGTACAGATGGGCGAGATTTTTATCGGCATTATGGGCAACACCCATCCGGTGTTTAAACACGATAATATTCCATTTTTAGCCACCTCGTACGATGATGCGGAACGCTTGTGGGCGGCGGCCAAACCCGAGGTGGAAAAGCAACTGGCGAAAGAGGGAATGACCCTCTTGTATACCGTTGCCTGGCCTGCTCAGAGCCTCTACACCAAAGCGCCTGTTACTAATTTAGCCGACCTAAAAGGGCTGAAAATGCGCGCTTACAGTCCCTCTACTTCCCGTTTGGCCGTGTTGATGGATACCACACCAACCACGGTACAGGTACCCGAAATTCCCCAGGCGTTCAGTACGGGGATCATCGATGCCATGATCACTTCTCCCTCGACAGGCGTTAACGGTCAGGCCTGGGATTACCTTTCCGATTTCACCGATGTGCGCGCGTGGATTCCGAAAAACGTTGTGGTCGCCAACAGCAAGTCTTTTAAACGCCTGGATAAGAAAACCCAACAGGTGATCCGTGACGCGGCGGCCAAAGCCGAAGCCGAAGGTTGGAAAAAAGTAAGGATTCAGGCAAAGAAAGACACCAAAGCCCTGGCGGAAAATGGCATCAAGGTAAGCCAACCATCCCCCGAACTGATGTCTGAATTGAGCATCATTGGGGAGGTTATGGTGAAAGAGTGGCAGCAGGAATCTGGCCCTGAAATTACCGACATCTTGAACAACTACGCACAGTAAGTCACCCAACCGGTTTGCCATTCCGGCCAGCCGGTTTGTTGAGGATGATCCATGCCCAGCTTACGGGATAAGTTGTATCTGACATCCGGATATCTGTCCGGATTTTGTATCGTCGCCATCACGTTGATTATTGTCGCGCAAATTGTTGGCCGCTTACTGGGCATGATCGTTCCTTCGGCGGAAGACTTTTCCGGCTATTTCCTGGCGGCAGCGACCTTTTTGGGCTTGGCCTATACCTTTCGAGAGGGAGGGCATATACGGGTTAATCTGGTGATTCGCTGGTTGCCGCCGGGACTGAGGCGTCTCCAGGAAAGTGCGGTATTGCTGAGTGCATTGTTGCTGTCGATGTATATGTCCTATTACTGCTGCTACATGGTCTGGGAATCCTATATCTTCGAAGAGGTTTCCTACGGCTATATTGCAATCCCGATCTGGATTCCCCAGGTGCCGGTTGCCTTGGGCACCCTGGCTCTTACCCTGGCCATCGCAGATGCCTTGTATGGCGTAGTTTGTGGCCAGAAAGCACAATATCTGCAGCGTGAAGACGACAACACTAATCTGGAAGAGATTTGATGGATACGGCAGTACTCTCTCTGGTGTTGATTATTAGCATGCTGCTGATGCTGGCCTGTGGACTCTGGGTGGCACTATCTCTGGTGGGCGTGGCGCTTATCGGCATGCTGTTAGCGGGTAATGAGCAGATAGGCCTGCTGTTTGCCACATCTACCTGGGGGGCTTCTACCGGTTGGTCTTTGACCGCATTGCCGTTGTTTATCTGGATGGGGGAAATACTCTTTCGAACCCGGTTGTCGGAGGACCTGTTCAAAGGGTTGTCGCCCTGGTTGAATGCCCTGCCCGGTCAACTATTGCATGTGAATGTATTGAGTTGTGGCATATTTGCTGCCGTTTCAGGCTCGTCCGCTGCTACCGCAGCAACCATTGGTCGAATGACGTTGCCGGAACTCAAAGCCAGAGGTTACAGCGACCGCATGGCTGTGGGCACCCTGGCCGGTTCCGGCACGCTTGGGCTGTTGATTCCGCCATCTATCATTCTTATTGTCTATGGCGTGGCAGCCGAAGTATCGATAAGTCGGCTGTTTATAGCGGGTGCCCTGCCCGGCTTGTTATTGATTGTGTTGTTTATGGGTTACACCATGTTCTGGTCGTTATTGAATAGTGACCAGCTGCCGGCGAGAGAGCGAACCCGAATACCCCTGGCTTCCCGGATAAAGGCCCTGCGTCAGCTATTGCCCATAGTTTTGCTGATCGCCTTCGTGTTGGGCTCTATCTATGGCGGCCTGACCACGCCAACAGAGGCGGCAGCATTGGGTGTGCTGGGTGCCTTGTTTCTTGCGATGGCAACTGGTGCATTAAGTCTGGAAAGTTTTCAACAAAGTCTTTTAGGTGGCGTAAAAAGCTCCTGCATGATTGGTTTAATTCTGGTCGGTGCCCACTTCCTGACGATTTCAATGGGTTTCCTGGGAATTCCACGGGCATTAGCCGAATGGATCGGCATGCTGTCGCTGTCGCCTCTGGAGCTGTTGATCTATCTGACGGTGCTGTTTGTCATCCTGGGTTGCTTCCTGGATGGAATTTCCGTAGTGGTGCTGACCACCGCTGTGGTGTTGCCGATGGTGCAGCAAGCGGGCATCGATCTGCTCTGGTTTGGTATTTATATTGTACTGGTGGTCGAGATGTCCCAGATCACGCCGCCGGTCGGGTTTAATCTGTTTGTGATTCAGGCTCTGACTGGGAAGGATATTCTTTACGTAGCACGAGCCGCTCTGCCCTTTTTCCTGCTAATTTTGTTGGCGGTGCTGCTAATCACCTGGTTTCCTGAGATTGCGACCTACCTGCCAACCACGATGACGCAACGTTAGCAAAGCCTGGAGAAAGCGCCGGGAAGATAACGCCTTTGGTACTTGTGACAACGCATTGAGTTACAGGGACGGCTTTTGTGCGATCAACTGGCCCATATCGCGCTGCCCCCGACTCAGGTCACCGCAGTCGCCTTCTTCGCGATAGAAACGCACATCGAGGTGGGGAAACAGCGTTAACAGTTCACTAGGCGCCAGCAAATAATCCGGATTCGAAGGTCCCTTATCGGATTGTTTGAGCTGATGCCAGGTTTGGTAGAAAAGCACACCGCCTGGATTGAGTGCACTTTGAATCCAGTGGCACAGGGGGCGATAAAGATAGTGAGCAACCACTATCACATCAAAATGGACCAGCGGTGGAGTGACCGATTCAAGGTCGATCTGGCGGCTGGCTACCAACCCGGCTGAAAACTCCTCCACTCGCTTGATGGCTTCAGCGGAGCAGTCCCAGGCCTCTACCGTCAATCCCTGTTGATTGAGTAGCAGGGCATTGGCGCCCAGGCCGCAAGCGAGATCCAGGGCACGACCCTTGGCCGGAAGAAGATGCAGGTTCTCAGCGAGTAATTCGCAGGCGGTGCCGGGTTCGCTGGCCTGTTGGTATCGTTGATCCCATTTATTCATGGAGCCTCCTATCGGCCTAGCGCCGCCAGAACATGGGGGTAAACAGAACCAGCAGGGTAAAGATCTCGAGTCGACCGAGCAACATGGCGAAACTGAGAATCCACTTGGAACTGTCGGGGAGTTCAGCGTAGGTCATCGAGGCATCACCTAACGCCGGGCCCAGGTTATTCATGCAGGATGCGACGGTAGAAAATGCGGTAGGAAGATCCAGGCCGGTCGCGATCAAAGCCAAAAACAGCAAAATAAAGATAAACACGTAGGCGGAGAAAAATCCCCAGACCGCTTCACCAACACGATCGGGAACCGCCTTACGCCCCAGCTTGATGGGAATCACAGCGTTCGGGTGCAGCATTCGGGTAATTTCCCGGACCCCCTGACGATAGATCAGCAGTACTCGAATCACTTTCATGCCACCGCCGGTGGAGCCCGCGCAGGCCCCTGCAAAACTGGTTAGGAACAGCAGATAGGCCAGAAAGGTGGGCCATACGGAGAAATCGGTGGTGCTAAAACCGGTGGTTGTCGCGATCGAGACCACCTCGAAAATACCGTATTGGATCGACTCCCCAAAGCCATAGGTGCCGCTGATACTGAGTACCAGCACGGCGATCAGTGAAACCCCACCCAGAATCACAAAATAGGCCACCACCTCCGGGTCATGAAGGTAATGTCCGAGCTGTCGATGGCGCCAGGCAAAGAAGTGCAATGAGAAGTTAATGCCGGCAATCAGCATGAAAACGACGGCAATAGCATCGATCGTCGGGCTATTGAAGTAACCAATACTCGCATCGTGGGTCGAAAAGCCACCGATGGCGATAGTTGAAAAACTGTGACTGACGGCATCGAAAAGATCCATACCGGCGGCCCAGTAGGCCACCGCGCAGGCGGTCGTAAGGCTGAGATAGAGATACCAGAGCGCCTTGGCGGTTTCGGTAATACGGGGAGTCAGTTTGGCGTCTTTAACCGGGCCTGGAGTTTCGGCGCGATACAGTTGCATGCCACCGATACCGAGCATGGGCAGAATGGCCACTGCCAGCACGATGATGCCCATGCCCCCGAGCCATTGCAGTTGCTGGCGATAGAACAAAATCGATTTGGGAAGTTCGTCGATATTGGTCAGTACCGTGGCGCCGGTTGTGGTCAGCCCGGACATCGATTCGAACACTGCATCGACCACATTGATGGCGGGGTTTTCGTGTAGCATAAACGGCAAGGAACCAAAGCCACTCAGTACCGCCCAGAACAGCACGGTAACCAGAAAGCCGTCACGGGTCCTCAGCTCCTGTCGAACCCGGTAGACTGGTGCCCAGATAATAAAGCCGGTAACCAGGGTGATGACAAAGGCATAGCCGAAGGCTTCGAGATGGGTGTCGTTATAGATCCAGCCGATAAGGAGCGGCGGCAGCATACTGATGCTAAACAGCATTAGTAGCAGACCAAGGATTCGCAAGATGACCGAGAAGTGCATGAATAAGGCTCGTTAGAAGAAGGTCAATCCAACCTGGAACAACTGCTCGACTTCACGAATACGCTTCTTGTCGACCAGAAACAGAATAATGTGGTCCTCGGATTCGATACGGATATGGTCGTGAGCAATCAGTACCTCCTCACCGCGCACAATGGCGCCGATGGTGGTGCCCTGGGGCAGTTTGACCTCGCCAATGGTGCGGCCAACTACCTTGGATGAATTTTCGTCGCCGTGGGCAATGGCCTCGATAGCCTCGGCAGCACCGCGGCGCAGGGAGTGAACATTAACCACATCCCCCCTTCGAACGTGGGTTAACAAACTGCCGATAGTCGCCTGTTGGGGAGAGATAGCGATATCGATCTCCCCCCCCTGAACCAGATCAACATAGGCCGGGTTACTGATCAGCGCCATCACCTTGTGAGCCCCGAGACGCTTGGCCAGCATGGCCGACATGACATTGGCTTCGTCATCATTGGTCAGGGCGCAGAAGATGTCGGTTTCCTCGATATTTTCGGCAACCAGTAACTCCTTGTCCGAAGCGCTGCCGTGGAACACCAGGGCCTTATCGAGGGTTTGGGCAAGCTGTTGGCAGCGCTCCATGCTGCGCTCGATCAATTTGACGTTGTAACGATCTTCGATCGATCGAGCCAGACGCTCCCCTATGTTACCGCCTCCGGCGATAATGACCCGGCTGTAAATGCTATCGAGACGGCGCAACTCACTCATAACGTCACGAATATGGCGGCTGGCAGCGATAAAGAAGACCTCATCGTCGGCTTCGATAACCGTTGAGCCTTCCGGTGTGATGGATTTACCACGACGGAAGATGGCCGCGACGCGCGTGTCTACCGAGGGCATATGTTCGCGTATATAACGCAGCTCCTGACCGACCAGGGGCCCGCCATAGTAGGCGCGGACTGCGACCAGCTGGACTCGTCCATCGGCAAAATCGAGCACTTGCAGGGCGCCGGGTTGTTCGATCAACCGCTTGACGTAATGGGTGACGACCTGTTCTGGGCTGATGATCACATCCACCGGGCAGGCGCCCTTATCGAACAACTCGGGGCGCTTGAGGTAGTCGGGTTGACGGATGCGAGCAATTTTGGTCGGCGTACGAAACAGGGAATAGGCGACCTGGCAGGCAATCATATTGACTTCGTCGCTGTTGGTGACCGCGACCAGCATATCGGCGTCATCCGCCCCGGCCCGGCGCATCACAGAGGGAAAGGAGGCCTTGCCTTCGATCGTACGGATATCCAGTCGGTCCTGCAGTTCCCGCAAACGACCGTTGTCCGTGTCGACCACGGTGATGTCATTCTCTTCACTGGCGAGGTTCTCGGCCAGGGTTCCACCGACCTGACCGGCACCAAGGATGATAATTTTCATGGTCTAATCTGTTGCCTTATTGTTGTCCATATCGGCACGCTGAATTTTATCAAGCAAGCATATCAACTGCTTGTATGTATGCAAGGTGAGTTCGCAGGTAAGTAAGCAATTGCTAACTCGCCAATTCTTTTTTCTTCAAGAGAGCGTAGTAGAAACCGTCATGGCCACCGGGTTGGGGGAATAGCTGTCGTCCGTGGGAATCGGCTTGACCCCAGTTGGCAGTGATGGGAATCTCGACCGCATCCTCTTGCTGGTTCAGGAAGTGACCAACCTGGTCGCTGTTCTCGGCTTTCATTACCGAGCAGGTTGCGTAGAGCAAAAATCCGCCCGGCTTTAGCAGAGGCCAGAGTGCCTGCAAAATCTGTTGCTGGAGCTCCACCAACTGCGCAATATCCTCTCGGCGACGAAGCAGCTTGATATCGGGGTGTCGCCGAATTACACCGGTGCCGCTGCAGGGGGCATCGAGCAAGATGCCATCAAAGGGAGTTTGATCCCACCACTGTTGCGGCTGTGTGCCATCGCCAATGACCAGCTTGGCGGATAGCTTGAGTCGCTCAAGATTTTGCTCAATTCGTTGGGCGCGGACGGCATCTACTTCCAGACAGGTTAGATCCAGGCTGGGTTGCTTCTCCAGTAAATGGCAGCTTTTGCCCCCGGGTGCTGCACAGGCATCGAGGACTCGCCGTTGGGGAGAGAGCGGCAACAGAGTGGCGGCAAGTTGCGCTGCCTCATCCTGAACGCTAATGGCCCCTTGCGCAAAATCCGGCAACGCGGTTGCGTCGCAGGGGGAGGCCAGCGTGATTCCTGATGGAGAGTGTTCACAGGGGTTGGCTTCGTGGCCCGCTTTTCGACTCTGCTCAAGGTATTTCGAACGATCGGTTTGTTGTTGATTGACCCTCAGGGTCATGGGGGGACGCTGGTTATTGGCATTGCTTAGCTCCCGCCATTGTTCGGGCCAGTCCCGTTGCCATTGCTTGATCATCCATTTGGGGTGGGCCGTGGCAGGCACATCGCTACTGGCCAGTTGGGCTTCGATCGATTCCGCTTCCCGTTGATAACGCCTGAGCAGTGCATTGAGCAGTTTTTTGGCCCAGGGTTTTTCAAGAGCGCCGCAGGCGTTGACGGTTTCACTCAGCGCGGCATGAGCCGGGATATTGAGGGATCGTAACTGATACAGGCCTAGCAGGATCAAGGCTTCGATATCGGTGTCTTGTTCGCGCAGCGGTTTGTCGAGCAATATGGAGCTGATCGAGCGCAGGCTGAAATACCAGCGGCAGGTGCCGTAACAAAGTTCGCTGAGCAGGGCGATATTGGCGCTATCAACCTGCTCGGCGGCTTGAGGCAGTGCCTGACCAAGGGATTTTCCCTGGTGGATCACTTTGGCCAGGGCATTTGCTGCCGCAGCACGTACCGGTAGGATCATAAATCAGTCAAAACACTGGTCAACGGCGAGCTGTTCGGCTCGACTGTTGAGTTGATCACGAGCACTGAGCGCTTTGGCACCCGGAAACTGGAGTGTCAATAATCGTAATACCCCGTTGTGGCAGGCGACATCGACCCCCTGCTTGTTGCTGGCCACGATAGTGCCTGGGCTCGCATTCTGGGGTGCGGTAATGGCCTCGGATTCCCAGATGCGCACACGCTCATTGTTGAGCTTTGCATGGCAGACGGGCCAGGGATTGAAGGCACGAACCTGCCTGGCGAGAACATCTGCGTCGAGGGAGAAATCGAGCCGGGCCTCCTGTTTGTCCAGTTTGTGGGCGTAGTTCGCCTGGGCATCATCCTGGCTTTGGGGTTTTGAAGCCCCGGTGCTGATTTCGGCAATCGCCTCGAGCAATGCCGGACCACCGATATCCTGTAGGCGATCGTGCAGATCGCTGGCATTATCGGTTGGCAGGATCGGACATTCGACGGTGACCAGCATATCGCCAGTATCAAGGCCGGCATCCATCTGCATAATGGTGACGCCGCTGTGGCTATCCCCTGCGGCGATGGCGCGCTGAATCGGGGCTGCACCACGCCAGCGGGGGAGTAGTGAGGCGTGAACATTAATGCAACCGTAACGCGGTGTATCCAGCACTATCTGGGGCAGGATCAAGCCGTAGGCGACCACTACCATCAGGTCAGCCTGGTAGCTGGCCAGGGTTTGCTGCGCATCCTGATCTTTCAGGCTTACAGGTTGTTCTACCGGAATCTGGTGTGCAAGAGCAACCGATTTAACCGGGCTCGGGGTCAGTTTGCGACCTCGGCCAGCAGGTCGATCAGGTTGTGTATAAACCCCAACGACCTCATGCTCACTGTCGATCAGGGCACTGAGATGGTGGGCAGCAAATTCGGGAGTGCCGGCAAACAAGATGCGTAAAGGAGCTGTACTCATAAGTCAGAACCCCTAGCGGTTAGCTCGCTGGCTTTTCTCCAGCTTCTTGCGAATGCGGTTACGTTTTAGAGGAGAAAGGTAATCCACAAACAGTTTGCCGTTAAGATGATCCACCTCGTGTTGGATGCATACGGCCATAAGGCCGTCGCACTCAAGGGTAAAAGGCTTACCTTCCTTATCGAGCGCCTCAACCCGAATGCGCTCTGGGCGTTGAACAGATTCATAATAGCCGGGTACGGACAGGCAGCCTTCCTGGCTCTCTTCAAGTTCATCGCCGATCGCATTAATAACCGGGTTAATAAAAACGTGTGGTGCGCTCTTGTCTTCACTGACGTCGACCACAATAACCCGTTGGTGAACATTGATCTGGGTGGCCGCAAGACCGATGCCTGGTGCCTCGTACATGGTTTCGAGCATATCGTTGGCCAATTGGGTGATGCTGGCATCGACGGTTTGCACCGGTTTGGCTTTGGTACGAAGACGAGGGTCGGGAAATTCGAGGATATCGAGTAGTGCCATGGGAATGTCTGGTCGTTCTCTTGTAATGGCGAAGCGCATCGAGCGCCAGCACCGAGGCTGATAAGGCTGCAATTTTATGCCCATGCCGGGCCGTTGACAATTGTCGGTATGGCTTTAGCGGCTTTGAGTATAAAAAGACCAGTTTGTTGTAGTAATAAGGTAAGATGTGCTGCTAAGATTATGAACAATATGGGATTAATGTTTGGGTCTGTGACCTGAGTCGCGGCTATTTCACTGCAAAAATCAGCTGCTTGGGCTATAGTCCGCTACTAAATAAACGATTGTTGCGCGTCAGAAAGACACCATATAGGGAAGATATATCATGAGGAAATCGCTGCTAGGGGCTGCCCTGCTCTGCCTGATGAGCTGGTCTGCGATCGCCGCTGACGGTCCGATGAAGAACGGACATCCGGATACCTATGAGGTCGTCAAGGGCGACACGTTATGGGACATCTCCAACAGCTTCCTGAATTCCCCCTGGTTGTGGCCCGAGATCTGGCACGCCAACCCCCAAATTGAAAATCCACACTTGATCTATCCAGGTGATGTTATCAGCCTGGTGTACATTGATGGTAAGCCTCGACTGACGGTTACTTCTCGCGGAGAAGCCAGCCGTACCATAAAGTTGGGCCCCAAGGTTCGCTCTACGCCCATCGACTCGGTGATTCCTGCGATTCCCCTGGATAAAATCAACAGCCTGTTGAAACGTAGCCGCGTTGTTGCCAGCGCTGAAGTTTTGACCGGAGCGCCCTATATTGTCACCGCAGCCCAGGAAAGAGTGGTCAGCGGCGTTGATGACACTATTTATGCTCGAGGCAACTTCGACAGCAATGCCCCGGCTTATGGCATCTACCGTCAAGGCGACATCATTATTGACCCCAAGACCAAGGAAGCCCTGGGGGTGATGGCGGTTGATCTGGGCGCTGCGGACGTCAAACAGATTCGAGGTGAGATAGCGACCTTGCTCGTGACCCGAAGTGAATCCGAGATTCGTGCCGGAGATCGACTGCTGGAAAGTGAAGAGCGTCGAATCGATTCTACCTTCTATCCCAGTGCTCCCGAAGCCGCTATCGACGGCGAAATTGTTGGGGTAGCGGGTGGCATCAGCCAGATTGGCCAATTTGATAATGTGCTGGTCAATCGTGGCGACCGTGAAGGTCTCAAGCCCGGCAATATTTTAGCCATTAACCGTAAGCTTACGGTGATCGATGAAAAGCGCAAAGAGCAGGTGACCATGCCAGCCCATCGTGTTGGTTTGCTGATGATCTTCAAAACCTTCGAAAAGGTCAGCTTCGGCATCGTGCTGGAGACGACCGAACCATTGCTGGTCGGCGACCAGTTGGAAAACCCCTGATAGGGGCTACACTAAAAAGGCTGCTTCGGCAGCCTTTTTTAATGCCTGTTCAAAGATCAAGGACGATCGATGGATACCCTGTCTGAACCCTGGGAACGTTTGGTTCCCTGGCTGTTATTGCATCTTTTGCCTCAATTAGGCCCGATACGGAGCCAACAGTTGCTCCGGGTAATTGAGCATCCATCAGCCCTGCTTGATCATTCAAGAATGAACACTGTACCCGGCTTGCCAGCTGCCACCGCTCGGGCTCTGAAGGAATGGCATCAGCAGCGAGGTGATTTTTGGCAATATGGCTGCCGTCAACTGGAACGCACTCGACAATGGCTGAACGAGCCTGGCAACCATGTGTTGTGTCTGGAAGATGATGCTTACCCGGAATTACTCAGGCAATTGCCCGATCCACCGCCGCTGCTCTATGTCAGAGGTCAAGTGGAGGCCTTACTATCGCCACAGATTGCGGTTGTAGGATCACGGCAATGCTCTTATCAGGGGGCCGAAATCGCCTTTGAGTTTGCCTATCAACTGTCCCTTTATGGCTTGACCATGACCAGTGGTCTGGCTCGAGGCATAGACACCCAGGCTCATCGTGGTGCCCTCAAGGCCCAGGCCCCTACTCTGGCGGTACTGGGAACAGGAATCGACCGTTGCTACCCGGCCGAAAATAGCCAGTTGGCTGCGGAATTGGTGGATACCGGCGGCGCTCTGATATCTGAATTCTGTTTAGGATTAGAGCCACGGGCGGGAAACTTCCCTCGCCGTAACCGCGTGATCAGTGGATTAAGCCGAGGCATATTAGTGGTTGAGGCAGGGTTAAAAAGCGGCACCTTGATTACCGCCCGGCTGGCAATGGAACAGAATAGGGAGGTGTTTGCTATTCCTGGCTCTATCCGTAATAGCCTTAGCGCAGGTTGCCATCAGCTTATTCGAGAAGGGGCGACCCTGGTTGATAACAGCGAAGGGATCATTGCTGTTTTGGCCCCGCAAATATTGCCCTCGGCGGTGGCTCAATCGATGACTGAGGAAGCACCGGATAGCACCACGCTTGGTGGGGACGAGCAGCAGGTGCTGGGTTTACTCGATGGACAAAGCTGTTGCCTGGACCTTCTGGTCGTCCGCAGTGCAAAACCTGTGACCGAACTGATGTTGATTTTACAACGCCTGGAAGTGGCCGGATGGGTACGCAGGGTACCCGGAGGCTACGAACGCTGCTATTAGTGCTGCAGGCTTGCAACTGGCTAGGGACTGAGTTAGTTTTCGGCCACTTTATATGGGCCGCAATCGAGACGCTTTCATGAGCAATTTCCTTATCCCGCTAGCGCCGGACTCCAGAGTTTGTGATGGCACTGTGTGGGTAATGACAGCAAACGCCTCTATCCGAGCGGGAGTTGTTTGATGCGCTGGCGCTTGGTCCCGGCACTGGAAGCATTAATGGTGGGAGAAGCCATTGCCTATCCCACCGAGGGTGTGTGGGGCCTGGGATGTGATCCCTGGAATCGGGATGCGGTTGCCAAGGTGCTTGATATCAAGCAGCGGCCCTGGCAAAAAGGTTTGATTTTGGTCGCATCATCCATCACGCAACTGAGTCCACTGTTACAATCCTTATCGCAATCACAGTTGCAGCAATTGCTGGAGAGCTGGCCGGGGCCCAACACCTGGGTGGTTGAGGATTCCGAGCAATGGGTTCCCTGGTGGGTTAAGGGAGAGCATCAGACGGTAGCGGTTCGCGTTAGTGCGCACCCGGTAGTGGCAGCGCTTTGCGAAGCCTTTGGCGGACCTCTGGTGTCGACCTCTGCCAACCGGGCGGGACAACCCGCCATGCGGCAGATTTGGCAGGTTCACAAGGCCTTTGCTGACGAGTTGGGGGCCATTGTTCCCGGTGCTTTAGGTGGGCAGACGGGACCTTCACGAATCAGAGAATTGGCGACCGGGCGCGAGCTTCGTCCCGCTTGAGATAACAATAAAGGAGTATCGGGTGAGCAGTGCCGATCGAATTGAGCAGGTAAAGCAATATCTGATAGATCTGCAGGATCGTATTTGCGATCAACTGCAGGCGCTAGAGAGTAAGGCGCGTTTCGTTGAGGACAGCTGGCAACGCGATGCTGGCGGTGGCGGCCGAACCCGGGTTATTGGTGAAGGAGCGCTGTTTGAAAAAGGCGGGGTCAATTTTTCCCATGTCTTTGGCGACCAGTTACCACCATCTGCCACGGTTCAGCGACCCGAATTAGCCGGGGCCGGTTTTCAGGCCATGGGGGTATCGTTGGTGATGCATCCCAATAACCCCTTTGTCCCAACCAGCCACGCCAATGTGCGATTTTTTATCGCCGAAAAACCGGGGATGGAGCCGGTATGGTGGTTTGGTGGCGGCTTTGACCTGACCCCCTACTACCCTTTCCAGGAGGATTGTGTTCACTGGCACAGGGTGGCACGCGATGCCTGTCAGCCATTTGGTGATGAGATCTATAGCCGCTTCAAGCAGCAGTGCGACGAGTACTTTTACCTGCGTCACAGGGATGAGCATCGCGGTGTGGGTGGGCTGTTTTTTGATGATTATAATGAACAGGATTTCGAGCAGAGTTTTGCCTTGATGCAAGCCGTCGGAGATGCTTATTTACCGGCTTATGTACCCATCGTGGAGCGCCGTCGAAACCTTGAGTTTACGCCAGAGCAAAAAGAGTTTCAGTGCTACCGGCGTGGGCGTTATGTGGAGTTCAATCTGGTGTTCGATCGAGGCACATTGTTTGGGTTGCAATCCGGCGGGCGGACTGAATCCATTTTGATGTCGTTGCCACCCCAGGTTCGCTGGGACTATAACTGGGCTCCGGAAGCGGGCAGCCGGGAAGCCGAGATTGCAGACTACCTGAAACCCCGGGATTGGTTGAAGGGAGTGTCATGAGCAAGGTCGATCGTTATGCCGTCATGGGCAACCCCATTGGCCACAGCAAGTCTCCACAAATACACAGCCTGTTTGCCCGACAAACCGGACAGGACCTGGAATATTCTAAACAACAGGTCGAAGAGGGTCACTTTTCGAGCGCAGTTCAGGATTTTTTTATCCAAGGCAAAGGCCTAAATATTACCGTTCCATTCAAGCAGGAAGCCTGGCTACAAGCACAGCAGCTGAGTGAACGAGCGCGACTGGCGGGGGCGGTTAATACCCTGTGGATCAATCAGGCGGGTGAACTGGTCGGCGACAACACCGATGGTGCCGGGCTGGTTACCGATCTGGTCAAGAACCAGAAGGTAGCCCTGACGGGTAAAAGGCTATTGCTACTGGGGGCTGGCGGTGCGGCTCGTGGGGTTATTCAACCCCTGTTGGCCGAAAAGCCTGTCGAGTTGGTGATTGCCAATCGAACTCAGGCCCGAGCACAAGAGTTGCAAAAGATGTTCACTGGTAAGGGTGCTATAGAGGCCCTTCCATATGATCAGCTGTCTGGTCCTTTCGATGTCATTATCAACGCCACATCGGCAAGCTTGCAGGGGGATGTACCGCCTTTACCCAAGGGGTTGGTAACCAGACAAACGACCTGTTATGACATGATGTATGGAGCAGAGCCTACGGCATTTAATCTCTGGGCCGAAAGACAGGGGGCTAAGGCTTGCATCGATGGTCTGGGCATGTTGGTAGAACAGGCGGCTGAGGCTTTCTTTTGCTGGCGCGGAGTGCGTCCTGATACTCAACCCGTTCTGCAAGTCTTGCGGACGGAATTGGCGGGGAATTAACCCTCTGCGCTTGAAGCGTAAAAGGCAATCCCTCGCCCCAGAGACTTGATAAAAGACAATATCTTCGATGCCCTTCCTGCTATTATGAACGGCAGTTAGAGACTCGATAGGTGGGCCGTTTCGGCTTGCCATTTTGACTTGTTACAGACGACAGGAGCAGGGCTGTGGATTCCAAACTGGGTTTTTTTATTCTGGTTGATGCCGGTGATAACGACGTTCACAAAATTCGTGAAGAGTTGCTTAAAATCGACGAGATCGTGCTGGTCCACTGCCTGATCGGGCCGACGGATCTGATCTGCTACGGTGAGGCGGAAAGTCTGGAAGCGATGCGAGAAGTCATTACCCAAAAGGCCTCCGCGTTGATTGAAGCCAAATTTAACCCCATTTCTCATACTCAAACCTGCCTCTCCCTGGAGTGTCATGGCAAACATCTGTCAGCCGATTTGCATGGGCACCCGGAAAAAACCGCGGCCTGGATTTTTGCCGATATCAATATTGCCAGTGCTCTGGATATTAGCGAACGGTTGTTATCCAAAAATCCGGAAATCATCTGTGCTCATACCGTGCTCGGTGCCCAGGACACCATCTTTTACGTAGAAGCCGAGAACCTCGATCGCCTGATGGCGGTGGTTGATGATGGGGTTCGCATCCTGCGTGGCATTGGTAACGAAGGCAAATCCGTGAAGGCGCTGTCCCGTACCGATACTCGACTGGTACTGATGCCTTAAGCAGCTTTGGCGCCGGGTTAACCGATCCGGTGCCAATGTTGTTAAACGTAGTTTTGCTCAATGTGATCGTTTTTGAGTTTGACGTAGTTCGATGCGGTGTAAGTAAAGTAGCTGAGTTCTTTGTTGGTTAATGGGCGAATGGCTTTGGCCGGGCGACCCACATAGAGATAACCACTCTGCAGCCGCTTGCCAGGGGGAACCAGGCTTCCAGCACCCAGTACAACTTGTGATTCCACCACTGCACCGTCCATTACCATAGCACCCATACCAATCAGAACTTCATCCCCGATTGTGCAGCCGTGAAGTGTGGCCTGATGCCCGACCGTGACATCGTTGCCCAGCGTTAACGGAAAGCCATCCGGATCGTAGGGCCCAGCGTGGGTGATATGGAGTACGGAACCGTCCTGAATGCTGCAACGTTGGCCGATGCGAATACGGTGCATATCCCCGCGGATAACGACCATTGGCCATACCGAGCAGTCGTCTCCCAGAGCCACGTCACCCAGAACGACGGCGGAAGGATCAACAAAAACCTGAGACCCGAGTTGGGGCGTAAGCGCGTTAAATGAACGAATTGATTGGCTCATTAGTAGAACCCCTATTGAAAACAGTGGTTGAGAAACCCATTGTATGAGTTCTGCAGGAATAAAACCGATGCGTGAAACAGGCAGCCCTGAACCGGGTGTCTTGATTAACAACCAGGCTGCGCCTTCAACCCATGGGCTGCGCAGATTCTAACCCGAACCCAAGCTGAGTTTTAGTGAACAGGAATCTTACATGAGCAACCCCTTGATGCAGACCAATAATCTCCCCCCCTTTGACCAAATCGAGCCTGGCCATGTCGAGCCCGCGATTCGGCAATTGCTGGAGGAGAGCCGTAACGAGATCAGGGCGTTGCTCGCCACGCAGGCGGAAACGGAAGAGGCGGCTGACTGGAATAGTCTGGTTGCACCCCTGGATGGTATTGATGATCGCTTAAACCAGGCCTGGTCCCCGGTGAGCCACATGAATGCGGTGGTTAATTCCCCGGAATTACGTGATGCCTATAACGCTTGCTTGCCGTTGCTGTCTGAGTATGCCACCGAAATGGGCCAGAATCCTGATCTCTATCAGGCCTATAAAAAGCTTGCCGACAGTGTAGGGTTTAAAGACCTGGACATAGCCCAGCAGAAAGTGGTCAATAATGCCCTGCGCGATTTTCGTCTGTCGGGTATTGCGCTGGAACCGGAGCAGCAACAGCGTTACGGGGAGTTGAAAAAGCGGCTATCGGAGCTGACCAGTAAGTTCTCTGAGAACGTCCTGGATGCTACCCAGGCTTGGTCCAAACTGGTTGTGACTGAGCAGGAGCTGGCCGGAATGCCAGACTCTGCTTTACAGGCAGCTAGGCAGGCGGCGCAAGCCAAAGGCCAGGACGGTTATCTGTTAACCCTCGAATTTCCATCCTACCTGCCGGTCATGATGTACTGTGATAATCGCGAGCTGCGGCGCGAAGTCTATACCGCGTTTTCTACCCGAGCGTCCGATCAAGGTCCCCATGCCGGGCAATGGGACAATAGCGCCTTGATCGACGAGATTCTGGCATTACGCTTCGAATTGGCCAAGTTGTTGGGCTTTGCCAACTACGCGGAATTATCCCTGGCGACCAAAATGGGCGAAGACCCTGAGCAAATTACCGGTTTTTTGCGGGATTTAGCCGCACGCAGTAAACCCGTTGCCGAGCGTGAGCTGCAGGAATTACAGGTATTTGCCAAACAGGAGCACGCACAGGATGAACTCGAAGCCTGGGATATCACCTACTTCGGTGAAAAGCTAAAGCAGCATACGTTCGCCATATCGCAGGAAGAGTTGCGGCCTTATTTTCCAGCTGAACGTGTTATTTCTGGAATGTTCGAAGTGGTCAAGCGGTTAT
This sequence comes from Aestuariirhabdus haliotis, assembly GCF_023509475.1. Lineage (NCBI taxonomy): Bacteria > Pseudomonadati > Pseudomonadota > Gammaproteobacteria > Oceanospirillales > Aestuariirhabdaceae > Aestuariirhabdus > Aestuariirhabdus haliotis. The sequence continues at coordinate 250,918 of NZ_JAKSDZ010000001.1, forward strand.
ACGGCATTGAAATATCACAAAAAGAAGGTGTGGCTAGCTGGCATTCCGATGTCCGATTCTACGAAGTGAGTGATCAGAATGGGGTCATCGGACGCTTCTACCTGGACCTTTACGCGCGGGAAAACAAGCGTGGCGGGGCCTGGATGGATGAGTGCAGAGTGCGCCGGCAACTCAGCGAAGGAATACAGCTTCCCGTGGCTTATCTGGTATGTAACTTTAATGGCCCGGTCGGTGACAAGCCCGCGCTGCTGACCCACGACGAAGTAACCACATTGTTCCACGAATTCGGCCATGGCTTGCACCATCTGTTAACCCGAATTGACTACGCTGGAGTCTCTGGCATCAATGGTGTGCCTTGGGATGCGGTAGAATTGCCCAGCCAGTTTATGGAGAACTGGTGCTGGGAAACCGAGGGTCTGGCGCTGATTTCGGGACATTATGAATCGGGTGAGCCTTTGCCGGCAGAAATGCTCAATAAACTGCTGGCCGCAAGAAATTTTCAGTCGGGTATGATGATGGTTCGGCAATTGGAGTTTTCCCTGTTTGATTTTTTAATCCACCAGGACTATGACCGGGGCTTGGATGTTCAGTCGACGATCAATAAGGTTCGCAACGAGGTTTCCGTGATCGAACCGCCGGTATTCAATCGCTTCCAGCATAGCTTTAGCCATATTTTTGCGGGTGGCTATGCCGCGGGTTATTACAGTTATAAGTGGGCAGAAGTATTGTCGGCGGATGCTTTCTCCAGCTTTGAGGAAGAAGGCATCTTTAATAAGCAAACTGGCCAGCGCTTTTTGCAATGCATATTGCAACGAGGCGGTTCTGAAGAGCCGATGGAACTGTTTAAGAGGTTCCGGGGACGTGAGCCCAGTATTGATGCGCTTTTGCGTCATAGCGGTATTGTGGAGTAACGAGTGGCCATTAAAAAACGATTTATCGCCGGTGCCGTTTGCCCATCCTGTAATAAAATGGACCGCCTGGTGGTGATTCAAGAAGGGGGTAAGCCGGAAAAACGTGAGTGTGTGTCGTGTGGATTTACGGATTCACAGGACAGTTTGACGGTATCCGAAATACCCACTCGCGTGATTCCCAAGCAAGAAGCGGATGCAGAATTGCAACCGCTTCGGCTGGTTTCGTTTCCGGCATCCACAAAAAAAAATCAGAGTTAAATCGCTTTCAGGTAGTGTTGGCGTAATTTAAAGTCCAAACCCATCTCGCCGGCCAGACATGGCCATTGTTGTTCTCCCTGCTTCCAGTGTTGGGCGTGTTCTTTAATGAAGCGCCCTAAACCGCCCTGCTCCAGGGCTTCGAATCGACGACCAAGGCCTGATACCGCATGCTCGACCAGGCTGTCGAGTTCGTTGGCAAAGGGTTCGCCAACAATGGCGTGAGCAATTACATTGGCCTGACTGGTATCGAGTGGAATTAGGGGAAAGCCCCCACGGCTCCAGAAAATATCATTCACTTCCTCAAAAAGTCGATGCCCCAAATAGGCTTCATCCAGCAGGCCAATGAGGCCGGCGTGGCCATTGATGGCGGGCGAAGGTGACAGAAAGTATTCGGAAACGATGCTCAGGAAAGGACTGATCAGTTCATTAACGCCGGACTTACGTACGCTATCATCGACAACTTCAATAAATTCAGGCACATAATTAATGTACTGAATAGAAAATTCGAGCAGCTTTGTATTTGCGGTTGGGCGATCAAGGCCTAAAAGTGGGTGGAGTCCATTTTTCAGAGAGTTAAGGTGAGCGGCAAGGTGTTGATGTTGATGTTCTTGTTGTAACGCATTGGCAATGAGTTCTCGTATCGCGTCTGCACTCATACTGATTCCCCTCGGTGAGCCTAATGCAGAATCAAAAGCCACCGAATGACTGGCAACATTGGCATACGAAAATCGAATAAAGCCAAGCTGCGAAGCTAATAAGTCTAGATGCTGAAACAGCAACTCCTTGGACACCATTATTTACTCAAAACTGTTCAGGCACCACCTTTTTGATATCAGCAATACTCTGTTGCTGACATTTATAGAGTTGATTGTAGACGATAGCTAAAAAACGCAAAGGCGCTTGTTTAGACGAATCGGCTATTTGCTCATTGTTCATCATTCACGGGAAACGGGGAGGAATAAGGCGACGCGGTATTAAATAAATGAGAGATTAAACGGTGGAGAAAGAGTGATAAAAAATCGGAAAAGGCGACAATTTCGGTCTTATAGCGTGCCTTCGTCGTGAAATTCAGCCATTTCTTTGCAATGCAAGAAAACCTGTACCTATACTGATTTGTGCGTAATGGTTCTATTTCAGGTTGTTGCTCGAGGAACGGGTGCTGTTATGGAACCGTCATCAACAAGAATAAGAAAAGCAACGGTCTCAAAATTGCCGAGGTAGTGCGACTGGCTACACCTCGTGTAAACGGACATTAAGAGATGAGGTGATGATGCCCAACCTGGCACAGTGGCGCTGGCGTTCTTTGAGTGCAGGCATAGGAGGGTTGGCGCTCGATGCGTCGGCTGAATTAAAGATGAACCTTCCAGAGCCCGTTTCTCCGCTTACCGCCGAGATATTCGATCTGCATATGCTCACCACACTGGTCTCCACCATTATCATGGTAGCGGTGATTGGCTTGGTAGGTTTTACCATCTATCGTTTCCGTAAATCACAGGGCAGCGAAGCGGATCAGGATTTTAACGATAGTCGCTTTGGTACCTGGGGCTGGATTCTAGTGCCCATCATCGTGCTCGGCATCGACCTGAGTATTGCAGGACCTGGGGCCAAAACCCTGAAAAATGTGGAAGCCTATGAAGAGGCGGACCTCACACTCAAGGTTATAGGTTCCCAGTGGAAGTGGACCTACGAATACCTGGATCAAGACATTAGCTTTGTCAGTAATCTGAATAATGAGGATTTATCGAGTCCAGGATATTTACGGGAAGTTGATAATCCGGTGGTATTGCCGACCCATCAGCGGATCCGTTTCTTGCATACTGCCAGCGACGTACTGCACAACTGGTGGGTGCCAGCGGTGGCACCGAAAAAAGATTCTATCCCCGGATACATTAATGAAACCTGGACCATTATCGAACAGGAAGGCACCTATTATGGCCAATGTGCTGAACTTTGCGGTACACGCCATGCCTATATGCCGATTGTTGTAAAGGCGGTAAGCGAGCAGGAGTTTGCGCAATGGGTTGCGGATAAAAAACAGCAGAAAGCGACACAACTGGCCGAGGCTACAGCAGAGAAAGAGTGGTCCAAGGCCGAGTTGATGGCTCGAGGCGAAAGTGTATACAACCGAACGTGCGCTGCCTGTCACCAAATTGAAGGTACAGGAACACCGCCCGTATTCCCCGCGTTGAAAGGCAGCGCGATTGCGCTGGGTGATGTCTCGGCACATATCGATATTGTCCTGAATGGTAAAGCAGGAACAGCGATGTCGGCCTGGGGTAGCCAGCTGAATGATTTGGAAATCGCGGCCGTCGTAACGTACGAAAGAAACGCCTGGGGTAATGACTCAGGTGATCTGGTGCAACCCGCTGCCATCAAAGCGGCGCGTTAGAGGATAATAAAATGACCACTGTAGCTCTGGATCAGGATACCCATCACGACCACGCCCCGACGGGCATCAAGCGTTGGTTGTTCAGTACCAACCACAAAGATATTGGCACCATGTACCTGATTTTTTCGCTGGTCATGTTGTTCCTCGGCGGCGGGATGGCGATGGTAATTCGGGCAGAACTGTTTATGCCTGGTCTGCAGATCCTGAATCCTGATCTTTATAACAATCTGGTAACGAATCATGCGCTGATCATGGTCTTCGGTCTGGTTATGCCGGCAGCAGCGGGCATGGCAAACTGGATGATTCCCCTGCAGATAGGCGCGCCGGACATGGCCCTGCCGCGGTTAAATAATCTGAGTTTCTGGCTGTTACCTGCTGGCGGCATTATGTTGATTATGTCGATGCTGGCCCCTTATTTTGGTACAGGCGGCCCCGTAAATACGGGTTGGACACTGTACCCTCCCCTATCGATTCAGGCCGGTATGTCGATGGATTTGGCGATTTTTACCCTCCATATTCTGGGTATTTCATCGATTTTGGCGTCCATAAATATTATTACAACTATCTTGAATATGCGGGCTCCTGGCATGACCTTGATGAAGATGCCGATCTTTGTCTGGGCCTGGTTGCTAACGGCGTTCCTGTTGGTGCTGGTTATGCCAGTGCTGGCGGGTGGCGTTACCATGTTATTGTTCGATCGTCATTTCGGCACCAGTTTTTTTGATGCCGCAGGCGGTGGCGACCCGGTGCTGTTTCAACACCTGTTCTGGTTTTTTGGCCACCCGGAAGTTTATGTCCTGCTACTGCCCTCTATAGGGGTGTTGGGAATGATTGTTCCAACGTTTTCGCGCAAGCCGCTGTTTGGTTATAAGCCCCTGGTTATTTTTATGATCATACTGACCCTGTTGGGCTTGGTGGTATGGGCGCATCATCAATACACAATTGGCATGTCATTAGCCGTAACCACGTACTTTATGATCGGCACAATCCTGATTTCAATTCCGGTTGGGCTGATGATCTTTAATTTTATTTTTACCATGTGGCGAGGGTCGCTCACTTTTGAAACGCCCATGCTGTTCGCAATTGCCATCATCGTTATGTTTTCATTTGCCGGGGTAACCGGGTTGATGTTGGCTGTAGTGCCTGCTGACATGCAGTATCACGACACCTATTTTGTTGTGGCTCATTTTCATTATGCCTTGATACCCGGGGCACTGTTTGGGCTCTACGCAGGCGTGTTCTATTGGTTACCCAAGTGGACCGGCAATATGTACGACGAGAAACTGGGCAAGCTGTTCTTCTGGTGGACCACAATCGGATTCAATCTGACATTTTTCCCACAACACTTCTCCGGTTTGGCAGGCATGCCCCGGCGCATCATTGATTACAGCCATCAGTTTGCCGATTTTAATATGATCTCAAGTGTTGGTGCCTTTATCTTCGGCCTGTCACATCTGTTGTTTCTGTACATCATTATTAAAACCATTCGGGGTGGCGAGAAAGCCGGTGATATGCCATGGGAAGGCGCTCAGGTAGGAACCCCGGGACTCGAGTGGACATTAAGTTCGCCACCTCCGTTCCACAGCTTTGAAACACCGCCCGAGGTCAAGTAGATGGCTCACTGGCAACCCGATGAAAAAGTGCGACGCAATAATGTCGTACTGGCGCTGATATTAGGTGTCTTTGCCCTGGCATTAACGGTGACTACCCTGATGCTGATGATTGCATCGGCGTCGAGTTAGCGGAGAAAAGATGCAAAAAATACTCAACAATCCTCGCCTACGCACTGCGACACTGTTGTCGGCACTGGTGGTGGGAATGTTTGGGTTTGGTTTTGCGTTGGTGCCGCTGTATCAGCTTATTTGTGGTGCCTTGGGGATTAATAATCTGGATTCCATTGGTAACCGGGTTTCGCTGGAGGAGTTGTCCCAGCAGCCTGTTGCAATAGATCGTCTTGTGACGATGGAGTTTGATGCCACGGTGAATGCAGGTGCGCCGTTCGAGCTAAAACCCCTGACACGGAGAATGAAAGTAGTGCCGGGAGAGGTGATGGATATGGATTACCAGATCACCAATCAAAGTGGTGTTGATGTGGTTACCCAGTCGATACCCAGTGTGACACCCTGGCAAGCGAATGAATATTTGAAAAAGGTCGAATGCTTTTGTTTTAGCCAACAACCGCTTATGGCCGGTGAAACCAAAAAAATGCGATTACGCTTTAGTGTGGATGCAAATATACCGGAGGAGTATCAAGTGATTACCCTCTCCTATACCTTAATGGACACCGATCGCAGTCAACTCAAAAACGCAACCGCATTGATAGAGCAGCCGTCAGGCAGTTAACGAGAGGAAATTGGCATGGCAACAGGCAATCAGCACTACTATGTACCCGAGCCCAGTCGTTGGCCGATCATTGGAGCGGTCGGTGTATTTACAACGTTGTTCGGTGTGGTGTTGGCGGTCAATGATGTGGGTGCGGGTTCTACGATCTCATTTGTCGGTTTGGCAATATTGATCTATCTGTTTATTGGCTGGTTTGGGGATGTCATTCGAGAAAGCGTTTCTGGTAGCTATAACGATCAGGTGAGTGTTTCCTTCCGGCAGGCCATGGGCTGGTTTATTGCTTCGGAGGTTTTTTTCTTTGCCGCATTTTTTGGTTCTCTGTTTTATATCCGAACGATAGCCATTCCCTCATTAGCCGGTGAAGGTCATCTGGCGTCATCGCATCTTTTATGGGAAGGCTTCAAGGATGTGTGGCCCCTGCTTCAGTTACCGGACGAATCATCCTATGTGCCAGCCCGTGAAGCGATGGGACCGCTTGGCATTCCCTTGATCAATACCATCATTCTGTTGACCAGTGGTGCCACTATTACATGGGCACATTGGGGGTTGAAAGCGAATCAGCGTGGTCATCTAGTGACCGGTTTGGCGGTAACTGTGCTGCTCGGTATTATCTTTTTAGGGTTTCAGGCTTACGAGTATATTCATGCTTATGAAGCACTGGGTTTGACACTCAATGCAGGAGTCTATGGTTCAACTTTCTATATGTTGACCGGCTTTCATGGTTTACATGTCACCATGGGCACGATCATGTTGATTGTGATTTTGATCCGCTGCATAAAAGGCCATTTTACGCCCAAGGAACATTTTGGTTTCGAAGGTGTGGCCTGGTATTGGCACTTTGTCGATTTTGTCTGGTTGGGACTGTATGTTTTTGTCTACTGGTTATAAACATACGAGTTATTACATAACCGCATTGGGTTGAATAGCCCCGGTGTAATAACCAATAATCAGAAGCAGGATCAGGGAAACCGATAATACAACTCGTACCGTCAGGGACTTCACTACACGGGTTTTTTCACTGCTGTCTTTGGATAGGAAGAAAAGCCCACTGGCCAGGCTCACAATAATCAGCAGTATGTTCAGAGCGATCAAGACTTTAAACCACATAGTGGAAACTCCTTCGGCGTTTTCTACGCGCTTTTTTCTTCTAGGTTACCCGAAATTGATGCAGGCTGACTATCGCTGTCAAAAATCTCCTTGGCTTTTTCCTGATGTTGAGTGAGCGTTACCACTTTCAGTTTTCCTGGTGGCTAAGCCTGGCGTTCTTGCTGATGGTTAGCTTTTTTGTCGGGCTTGCGGTGTGGCAGTGGGAGCGCGCGCAGGAAAAAGAGCAATTGCAGAAAAAGATAGACGCATATATTTCGGCGGCACCAGTAGAGATTTCCTCCTTTGAAAATATTGACCCCACGGCCTATTTACCGGTTGAGTTAAGGGGGCGGTATCTGAACGAGCAAGCGTTTTTGCTGGACAATGTTGTGAACGATGGAAAAGCCGGCTTCTATGCGATCAGCCCCTTTAAGCTGAGTAACAGTGGCGAAATTATTTTGGTCAATCTTGGCTGGATTGCCGTTGGTCCAAACCGTAATCAATTACCGTCGGTAGTGACGCCATTGGGAGAGGTAACCGTTTTTGGGCGCTTGATGCCGCCAAAATCGAGGCCGGTTATTGGTGCAGATATGGAGCGCCCGGATCTGTACGTTGATGGGCTTTGGCAATATATTGATCTGAACTATCTGGCGTTACAACTCAATCAACCGGTTATCTCCTGGGTGCTACAACTGGACCCGAAGGTAGCCGACGGCTACCAACGGCAATGGGCGCCATTTAACGCAAAAATTGGTATGCACTATGGATACTTTTTGCATTGGCTTGTATTTGCCCTCTTTTCTGTTGCAGCATACTTATCATTAACAATAAAAAAGAGGCGCCCTTCTGAATGAATACTGAAAGCGCAGCCAAACCTGCTCGCCGAGGATACTGGGTTATACCGGCGATGTTAGTGTTATTCGGCTTGCCCTATATTGTGGGCCTCTGGTGGTTTTACAGCGGCGAAATGCCCGAGCTTGGAACCAATAATCATGGTGTACTATTGAATCCGTCCCCGCATCTGGCGATCGATTCTGTCCATGATCTGAAAGGCCAATCTATAGGGCAGCAACAACTCAACAAAAAGTGGGTATTACTCACCTTTTCCACCAAAGTCTGTAATGAGGCCTGCGCCAAAACCCTATTTCATATGCGCCAGATAAGGCGAGCAACGGGTGTCGAGCAAGGACGTGTTGCTCGCTTGCTGATCATTTCACCTACTGTCCAACAGGAATACCGGCAAGAGCTGGAGCGTTGGCCAGGTCTGCAGCTGTCCTCAAGCGAGCAGGTTTCACTACAACGCCTGAAGAAATCTCTGGAATCGCAGTTGAACAGCATCGAGAACAGTATTTTTATTGTCGATCCACGCGGCGATGTGATTCTTGGTTATGAGGCGACAACCAACCCCAAAGATATTGTTAAAGATCTGCTCAAACTGTTGAAGGTATCGGCCATTGGATAGCATTCAGGGTCGCCAGGGAGCGTCGGCCGGATTAATGCTGTTGGCCGTAATACTGGCCTTTTCGGTGATTACCCTTGGCGCCTACGTACGGTTATCCGATGCCGGGCTGGGTTGTCCTGATTGGCCGGGTTGTTATGGTCAACTTGTCGTCCCCAAAACCCAGATGCAGATAGAAGCCGCGAACAGCGCTTACCCGGACCGCCCACTGGAATCAGGTAAAGCCTGGAAGGAGATGGCGCATCGCTATCTGGCGTCTGCGCTGGGTCTGGTTATTGTATGGATAGCGATACAGGCATGGAGACACAGAGGTCAGGGGCGACAACAGTTGCGCTTACCTTTTCTGCTGGTTGCACTGGTGATTTTTCAGGGTATGTTGGGTATGTGGACCGTCACACTATTATTAAAGCCGGCGGTGGTCACCCTGCATCTGTTAATGGGAATGTTGACTCTGGCTTTGCTATGGCTCGCTTATCTAAGACAGCGAGATACCAAACAGTTGTTCAGTCGTAGCCGCGGTTGGCGACGCGAAAGGTTAAAACCCCTGGCTCGGTTAGGCTTGCTGCTGCTGTTCTGTCAAATAGCTCTCGGCGGCTGGACCAGCACCAACTATGCTGCACTTCATTGCCCCGATTTCCCCCTGTGCCAGGGGCAGTGGTGGCCGCCAACCGATTTTAAAGAAGCCTTTACCCTATGGCGTGAGGTGGGAGTCAACTACGAGGGGGGGCGGCTTTCGAATCAAGCGGCGGTAACGGTACATCTTAGCCATCGTATCGGTGCTCTGGTGACGTTTTTAACTCTGGGGCTATTGGGTTTGATGCTTTTAAGGCGACGAACCGACAGTGCCCTGCGCACTGCCGGGGCCTGGCTACTGGTATTGTTGCTGTTGCAAGTTGGCCTGGGCATTAGCAACGTATTATTACACCTGCCCACGCTCATCGCGGTGGCACATAATGGTGGAGCTGCACTACTATTGTTGATAGTTGTAAAGTTGAACTATCAGCTGACTACTCGCCATTGACGGTGAGATCTAATAATAAAAAGAAAATATAAAAAGAGAGGTGGTCATGTCCGAGACCGTAATGATCAGCGATGCCCCTAGCCTTTGGCGTCGCTATTTTGAACTGTGCAAACCCAAGGTCGTAGCGCTGATACTGTTCACTGCGGTGGTCGGTATGCTGCTATCGACCCCTGGTGCCATTCCGATGGATCTGTTTATTCTGGGGAGCATTGGCATTGCATTGGCAGCAGCCAGTGGTGCGGCGATCAACCACTGGTTTGATCAGCGTATTGATGCGGTGATGGAGCGAACTCAGGGGCGACCATTGCCGCAGGGAGAGATCAGCTCCCTTCAGGCACTGATTTTCGCGATCGCCCTGGCAGTGGTATCGATGGTGGTGCTCAGTGTCTGGGTTAACGTATTGACGGCGGTGTTGAGTTTCCTGTCCATCATTGGCTACGCAGTGATCTATACCGTGTATTTGAAGCGCCGCACACCGCATAACATTGTCCTGGGCGGGATTGCCGGAGCCGCACCGCCAGTGCTGGGTTGGGCAGCTATTACCGGTGAGGTCAACACTCAGGCGTTCCTGCTGTTCCTGATTATTTTTACCTGGACTCCGCCTCACTTTTGGGCATTGGCTATTCGGCGTCGCGATGATTACGCCCGAGCAGGACTGCCTATGTTGCCGGTCACCCACGGTATTCCATTTACCAAGCTCAATATCCTGATCTATACCTGGATGCTGCTCGCGGTGACCCTGTTGCCCTTTGCCATGCAGATGAGCGGTTTGTTGTATCTTGCTGCGGCGTTGGTATTGGGTGTTGGATTTATCTGGCAGGCCTGGGCACTGTACCGAAGCGATACGGACGAGCTGGCGATGAAAACCTTTGGCTACTCGATCTTCTATTTGAGTATGTTATTTGCTGCCCTATTGCTGGATCATTATATGGGGGTGCTGTTTAGCGCCGCATAGCCCTGAGCATGACAATCAGGTAAAGCAAACCGCCGATAATGGATACCAGGCCACCGGCCCCCATTAAGGCCATGCCGGCAATCTCGGGGAGTTGATCCAGTCCCTGGGCGGCGCCGGCGGTTTTCCGCTGCACACCATACCCGCCTGACCAGGCCAGGCCTATGATATGCATTAACTGACCGCTGGCGTAGATGGTCAACTGCCAGCGTGCCCACTGTGCGGAGGGAGTAGCGAACCCCAGGTGAGGCAGCAAGTAGTAGCTAAAACCCATAAAGGCGAGAGTCACACCCACAATTGAACCGTGATAATGGGCGGGTATAACCACGTTAATCCCTTCGATCATAAAACCCAATACGCCGCCACTGGCGAACAAAAGGAGTGAACAGATCAGGGCCCGGTGTCCGATACTGGCCTCAGAACCTGCTACCCGCCATTGCCATAGGGCGAAGAGCGCCAACGGGATAGAACTAAGGCCGCCGAAACGCATTAGCTCGGTAAAACCAAGACGAGAGTCGATGGATGAGGCCTCGAATTGCCAAAGAATAGGCAGGGCTAACAGGGCGGGTATTAGCACAAGACTCGCCAGTGTATTGAGCCATCGTTGACCTCGTAGCTGGACGATTGCCCCGCTACCGGCCAGGGCGATCCAGGCCAGCAACATCACCAGGGTATGACTGAACTGGAGCAGATGACCGGGCCCCCAGAATAAAAATTCAAAATAGCTTTCGGCCGGGCCTGTCATGGGCAGTTGTGACCAGGTAAAGGCCAATACCAGCAGGGTGGCCAGCACCATCAGGGATGACAAACGCACGGCGGTGGTCAACGAACCCAAATAGCCCTTATTAGCCGAGAACAATCGCTGCAGGGCTTGTAAACCAACGCCCGCGGCGAATAACACTAAACCGCTATAAAACAACGGGTGCTGCAGTACGGGTACATAATTGTTCAAAAGGGGATCGGCAGCGCCTAAGAAAGGCGCCAGCACTATAATCCCTGTGCCGGCATAGGCCAGGCATTGGCTGGTTCGGGTTATACCTTTCTGGCCTGGTGCGGTATCCAGGCTCCATAACAAGGCGCTGAAGCTGAGAAACCAGATCAGTACCGACAGATTGACATGAACCACCAACGCGGTGCGAAAGAAATCGGCCCAGGGAAACCAGGCACCGATAACCGGCGTGCGGGACAGCACCAGTAATAAAGAAAAAAGCCCGGCACCGGCCAGAGCCAGAACACCCAGTACAAGCCAGGGCCTGGCAGGGTGAGATCCAGCCTTGCTCAGGGATTGGCTTTGCAATCCATTGGGCACCGCGTTAAATGAGGTAGTCAGGGTGTACGCTCATAAAGACGAAAGCGGGGTTCCTGATCGGTGTTTATGGTGGAGAACAGCACCAGGTCAAAATGAGGGTGGCTCAATCGAATTCGTGAGCGAAGCACTGAACCAAGCCAGCGGGCGTCTTGCTCATTTTGGCTGGACATCTCCAACAGGGCGTTTCGCTTGACGGTTTTCTCGATCACAAGATCAATGCGATAACGAAGCTCAAATTTGCGCTCCGCTACCTCAGACTGATCCAGGTAGAGGGTTTCCAGTACGTCCTTATCGGCCAGTGACTCGACACTCTTAGGGGGGGGGATCTGAGCCGGGATAGGAACAGCCGCGGCTTGCTCACGATAGCTTTGGATGCGCTGGCGAACCTGTTTCAGGCCGTCGGCATTGTCGGCAATCTCTTCGGCTTTTATGGCATAGCTGCTGGCCTGGATATAGTTGTTTCGATCCAGCTCCCGCTCGGCTAACTGCACATAGCGATGGGCGATTTTACGGCGGTAACGTTGTTGCTCGGCGGGATCGCTTAGCAAGGCCAGCTTTTGCATGGCATTGTTTTCTTGCGGTGTCGTTAACCGGTTATCCCTGATGTCTTGTTTGATTTGCTCGACCAGCCATTGCTGGCGCTCTTGCGCTGCCTGAGCAGCAGTCAAATCTGGTTTTTCCGGGGGCGGTGACGCGGCGCGTTGAGCACAGCCAGCGAGAAAACCCAGAACAATGATTAATGGTAAATAGAATCGAAAAGGCATTTTTCTTTTGTCGTTATGCGATCAAGGTTTAACTTACTCTACCGCTCTGGGATATGGCAACACCAAGGTCACCAGAAAAAGCGCTGCCGCACAAACCACAACGGAGGGCCCTGTCGGTGAATCGGCAAGATAGGAAAAAGCCAACCCCAAGCTGACGGCGATTACCCCAATAAGGCTAGCACGGATTGCCATCTGTTCCGGGGATGTTGAGATTCTTTGTGCGGCTGCGGCAGGAATGATCATCAAAGAGGTGATCAGTAGCACGCCAACAATCTTCATGGCCACGGCGATCACCAGGGCAATGAGGAGCATCAGAGCCAGGCGAATCCAGTCAACTGGTAGTCCTTCTACCTGAGCCAGTTCTTCATGGACCGTAATCGCCAGCAAGGGACGCCAAAGAAGAACCAGGGTCAGAACTACGCAGGCCCCCCCCAGATAGATCCATAACAGGTCCTGGGGGCCGACAGCCAGCAAGTCTCCAAACAGGTACCCCATCAGGTCGATGCGAACGTTGTCCATAAAACTGACGGCCACCAGGCCCAGAGATAATGTGCTGTGGGCCAGGATGCCGAGCAAGGTATCGGTGGCAATCAATCTCCGGCGTTGCAGGCTGACCAGCAACAGAGCCAGTAGCAAGCAGCAGACCACAACCGCCAGATTTAAGGGCAGATCGAGCAGAAAACCCAGGCTGACGCCCAGTAAGGCGGAATGTGCGAGGGTATCGCCAAAATACGCCATGCGGCGCCAAACGATAAAGGAGCCCAGGGGACCTGCGACGATGGCGACCCCAATACCGGCCAGCAGAGCATAGATGAGAAAATCAAACATGCTCTTCTCCGCAGGGAACCACCTTGCCATCGATATTATGGTTGTGGTCATGATGGTGGGTGTAGACGGCAAATTCTTGCTGATTATCACCAAACAGCTCGAGGTAAGCGGGGTGATTGCTGACCTGATCAGGGTGGCCTGAACAGCAAACATGATGATTGAGGCAGATTACGTGATCGGTCGCAGCCATCACCAGGTGAAGGTCGTGGGAGATCATTAAAACCGCGCAGCCCTGTTCATCGCGTATGGAGCGAATCAGGTTGTAGAGTTCACGTTGGCCATTGATGTCCACGCCCTGCACGGGCTCATCGAGTACCAGTAGTTGCGGCTTTTGCAGCAAGGCTCTGGCAAGCAGCACCCGTTGCATCTCCCCTCCGGACAGTTTTTGCAAACGTTGCCGGGCCAGCTGCGAGATGTCGACTCGATGAAGGGCGGCGTCAAGCTGATCCTGACTGGGTTTACCGTTGAGTTTAAGAAAACCCTCAACGGTTAATGGAAAGGTTGGTTCAATGTGTATCTTCTGCGGCATATAACCGATGCGCAACCGGGACTGGCGCTCACAGTGACCACTATCGGCCTTGATCAAACCGAGAATGATCCGCACCAAGGTGGTTTTACCCGCGCCGTTGGGGCCAATCAGAGTCATGATTTCCCCGGGATGAAGGTCGAAGCTAACCCGATCCAGTAATCGCCTTTGCTGGCGACTGAAACAGATATCGCGGACCTTAAGTAATGCTGAACTCATTCAGCTATACCTGCCTGGCGACAAGCGGAGCAACAGCCAGAGACCTCGACCACCGATTGCTCAATCTGGAAGCCATGCGCTTCGCCCAGTTGATGCAACTGGGCTTGCAGGGTATCGGCTTGAATTTCGATAGCCACGGAGCAGTGAGAGCAAATCATAAAATAGCCTTCATGGGCCTTACCGGGAAATGGGCAACCAATAAAGGCGTTCAGGGATGCAATCCGGTGGACCAGGCCTTGCTCGAGTAAAAACTCCAGGGCGCGATACACCGTCGGCGGCGCGGAACGGCGACCGTCTTCACGGGTCAGGCTCTCCAGAATCTGATAGGCCCCTAGGGGTTCATGGCTCTGCCAGACCAGCTCAAGCACCCGTTCTCGCAGCGGGGTTAACCGGGCCCCACTCTGGATGCACTGTTCCCGTGCGGTACGCAGGGCGTCATCGATGCAATGCTGGTGGTTGTGGGGAGCGCAACCCAGGAAGGCATCGGACTGATTGTCGGAGGAAAGGGTCATAATCGGCTTGTTCCGCGAAAAATACATTTGTTATTATATAACATCTCTTTTATCGACATCCCCCTCTATTTTACCGAAGGCTTATCTGAAAATGATGCGATTTTTGTGCAGCTCGCTGGGTGCATTGCTGTTGTGCCTGTCTATGTCCGCCCAGGCCGATATCCAACCGGTCAAGGTGATGACATCGATTAAACCCTTGCAGCTGATCGCTGCAGCGATCACCGATGGCGTCAGTCAACCTGAGTTGCTGGTCCCGGTCGGTGCCTCGCCTCATGGTTACAGCCTTCGGCCCTCGGACCTGAAGCGCTTGGCAGACGCCCAAGTCGTGTTCTGGATTGGTCCGGCGATGGAGCCCTACTTGCAAAAGCTGTTATCGAACCGAACGGATGGCATCCGGGTGCAACAATTTGTCGATGCAGGTGAATCGCAGGCCCATGATGACCACGATGATCATCATGGGCATAACCATGAGCATGATCACGAGGAAGGGACGGATCTTCACCTGTGGTTGAACCCTGACGAGGGCCGTGAAATCGCGGTGCAGATGACGCGAGTTCTGGTCGCAGCAGATCCTGCATTTGCTCAAACATACCAAGAGAATTTGGAGCGCTTTGAGCAGGGATTGGATAATCTGGTGGCAGAAAACCGCTTGCTACTACAGGTACCAGCCCAGCGAGAAATCTTTGTCTTCCATGATGCCTATCAGGGGTTGGAGGCGTTTTATGGCATTCAGGTCGAAGGGGCAATTACCCTGAGCCCGGAGATGCAACCTGGTACTCGTCACCTGGTTTCTGTGCGTGAGCGTTTACTGGCTGCCGGTGAAAGCTGCCTGTTTACCGAGCCCCAGTTTCAGTCGGCTATGTTGAACCGACTGGTAACCGGGTTGGAGGTACAGGTTGCTCAACTGGATCCGTTGGCCGGGGATATCGAGCCGAATGCAACGGGATATTTTCAACACCAGCGGCAGCTGATTGCTACCATCGCTGAATGTACCCGTCCTACCACTCGATAATTTTCCAGGATGGAATAGCAATACGGTTAGGGGTCAGGGCGCCGACATCATCAGTACGGAAAAAGTTACCCTCGTTGTCGGCCGCTATCAGGTAATAGGGCTTGCCGGGTTTACCGCCAACCTTGGGTACAACTTTATAGGCGTAGATAAAGCCGTTGGTGCTGTACTCGTAGATCACCTTGTCTTTTTTCTCGTGGATGACGACTTCAGTATTGGGGCGAATCTCGCCGCGTTCTTCGGCCAGGGCCAGAGAACCAGTCAGACTGGTAGAAAGTGCTAATAATGATGCCAGCAACAAACGTCTCATTAGTATCCTCGGAAATCGATCAGTTAGAATAGGCTACTCGATGGCTCGGTGACCCTGAACCCATTGTAACTCTACCCTAACCAAAAGTGTTGCTTCATGACGAAAGAAACTGCCTCGGCACCCCTGGTGTTGGTTGATGGATCCTCCTACCTGTTCCGTGCCTTCCATGCCCTGCCACCACTGAATAACTCAAAAGGCCAGCCGACCGGGGCGGTAAAGGGTGTGATCAGTATGCTCCGGCGTTTGCAGGCCGACTACCCGGGTAGCCAGTTGGCGGTTATCTTCGACGCCAAGGGACCGACCTTCCGCAGTGAGATTTACCCTGATTACAAGGCCCACCGACCGCCGATGCCGGACGACCTGCGGGTACAGATAGAGCCTATTCATCGCATTATCAAAGCGATGGGGTTGCCCTTGATCAGTGTTTCGGGGGTCGAAGCCGATGATGTCATCGGTACCTACGCAGCTCAGGCAACAACCGCCGGCGTCGATACGGTGATCTCGACGGGTGACAAGGATATGGCCCAGCTGGTCAACGAGCATATAAGCCTGATCAACACCATGAACGACACTCGGTTCGATGTTGCAGGGGTGCGGGACAAGTTTGGTATTGGCCCCGAGCTGATCATCGATTTCCTGGCACTGATGGGCGATAGCGTGGACAACATTCCCGGTGTCCCGGGTGTTGGGCAAAAAACTGCGTTGGCGCTGTTGCAAGGGCTTGGCGGTATCGATGCCATTTACGCCAACCTGGATAAAATCCCCGAGCTGGGTTTTCGTGGAGCGAAAAGCTTGCCAGCGAAAATGGCAGAGCACGAAGCACTCGCTCGCCTGTCCTATGAACTGGCCACTATCAAATGCGACGTTGAGCTGGACCAGGGCATTGACGCCCTGGTGGCCTCCGAACCGGATAATGAGCTTCTGCTCGAGATCTTTCGTGAGCAGGAGTTCCGAGGTTGGATCGATGAGCTTGCCAGCAGCAAAAACGAATCGGCCGCATTGACCACCGAGGCGCCGGCGGCTGTGGACTACCAATTGGTGACCGACAAGCCCCTGTTCCTTGAATGGCTTTCACGTTTACAGGCAGCAGAGCTGTTTGCCTTCGATACCGAAACCACCAGTCTGGACTATATGCAGGCCGAGATTGTCGGCGTGTCTTTTGCTATCGAACCCGGAGAAGCCGCCTATGTGCCGTTGGCTCATAGCTATGAAGGTTGCCCCGGGCAACTCGATCGTGATTGGGTGATGGGGCAGTTGAAGCCCCTGCTGGAAGACCCGAAACGCAGCAAGGTTGGGCAAAACCTGAAGTATGATATGAGCGTTCTGGCCCGAGCGGGGATTAACCTGCAGGGCATCGCCCACGACACCATGCTGCAATCCTACGTACTCGATTCGGTGGCTAGCCGCCACGATATGGATACGCTGGCCAACAACCACCTGGGTATCAGTACCATTACTTTTGAGGAGGTCGCTGGCAAAGGCGCCAAGCAGAAAACCTTCGATCAGGTAGAGCTCGAACAGGCGGGGCCCTATGCCGCCGAAGATGCCGATATCACACTGCGTTTGCACCGCGTACTTTGGCCTCGGTTAGAGGCTGAAGCCGAGTTATTAAAGCTTTATCAATCCTTGGAACTGCCCCTGTTGTCGGCGTTGTCCAGAACCGAACGCCGCGGTGCCCTGGTCGATCCCTGGCTATTGCAGCAGCAGAGTGAGGAGATCGCGCGTCGTCTGGATGAGCTGGAAACCGAATCCTGGGAGCTGGCGGGGGAAAAGTTTAACCTGGGTTCGCCCAAACAACTGCAACAGATTTTTTTCGAAAAGCTGGGGCTGCCGGTTATTAAAAAAACCCCCAAGGGCCAACCTTCTACTGCTGAGCCGATCTTGCAGGAGCTGGCACTCGATTATCCCCTGCCCAAGCTGATACTGGAGCATCGCGGCCTGGCCAAACTGAAGTCGACCTATACCGACAAGCTGCCTCAGCAGATTGACCCTGCCACCGGCCGGGTGCATACCTCCTATCATCAGGCGGTCACGGCCACCGGGCGCTTGTCTTCTTCTGACCCTAACTTGCAAAACATACCGGTGCGCAGCGAAGAGGGTCGCCGAATCCGCCAGGCATTTGTGGCGGATAAAGGCTATCGATTGCTGGCTGCGGATTACTCTCAAATTGAGCTCCGCATTATGGCCCACCTGTCTGGTGATGCCGGTTTGATAGCAGCCTTCCAGGAAGGGCGTGATGTGCACAGGTCGACGGCGGCTGAGGTATTTGGTATCCCCCTGGAGGCAGTGACCACAGAGCAAAGACGCAGTGCCAAGGCGATTAATTTTGGCCTGATCTACGGTATGTCGGCGTTCGGCCTGGCCAAGCAGCTGGGGGTGACACGTAAGTCGGCACAGGAATATATCGACCTTTATTTCGAGCGTTATCCCGGCGTACTCGATTATATGGAGCGAACCCGTGAGCAGGCCCGAGAACAAGGTTATGTTGAAACCCTGAACGGTCGACGCTTGTATTTGCCGGAAATCAATTCACGCAATGGTATGCGTCGCCAGGCGGCGGAGCGTACAGCCATTAATGCGCCGATGCAGGGTACTGCGGCCGATATTATCAAGCGGGCGATGATTGATGTTGACCGCTGGCTGCTTGAGTCAGAGCTGGATGCGGCCATCATCATGCAGGTGCACGATGAGCTGGTTCTGGAGGTGGCGGAAGCTCAGGTGGATGAAGTTCGCGACCAACTGGTCAGCATTATGTCGCAAGCCGCCGCGCTGGATGTGGACCTGCTGGTTGAAGTGGGTGAAGGTGATAACTGGGAAGAGGCCCATTAGGGCCTATTCCTGCTCGCCCTCTACCTCATTAGTGTCGGCATCCATATCGAGCAAAGGAGCGCTGAACCAGCTATTGAGTTGACGAGTGAGCTCATCGATGCCGGTGTTCTTGGGTGCTGAGAAACACTGCACCGTTACTTCTGACATCGCCTTGCAGTGCTGGCGGACAGCCATCAGGGCTTTTTGAGCGGCACCGTATTTGAGTTTATCCGCTTTGGTGAGCAGAACATGGGTCGGTAGCTGGCAACTGTGTGCCCAGTTAAGCAGAGTGAGATCGAACTCCTTGAGAGGGTGACGAATGTCCATCAACAGCACGATGCCGCACAGGCTTTGGCGACCGCTCAGATATTCATCCAGATGTTTTTGCCATTCGATCTTCATCGCTTCCGGCACTTTGGCATACCCGTAACCCGGCAGGTCAACCAAACGGCGGTGGTCATCCATCGCAAAGAAGTTGATCATCTGGGTACGGCCGGGAGTTTTACTGGTCCGAGCCAGTTTGCTGGATTGCGTCAGGGCATTGAGAGCACTGCTTTTACCGGCATTGGAGCGCCCGGCAAAGGCGACCTCAAGCCCTTGGTCGGCAGGACAAAGGGCAAGTGTGGGCGAACTTTTCAGGTAATGGGCGGCTCGATAATCGGGGGCCGGAAGGATGTTCGCTGGGCTATCAGCCATGGTTACTGCCTCTGATTACGTTTTTGGTACTGTTGGTATATAATGGCGCGGTTTTTACCATAGGCAACCATAAACAGCCAGTAGGTTGCTAATGAGTTGGGCGCGAGGGGACGCGCTTTCTGGGCAATGGGCCGAAGAGTCTGTGCAGAGAAAGCTGACATAATTCCAAAATTTATAGGTTATAACTGGGTACGCCGATGAAAAAAGTGATTGTAAGTCTGATGTTGACCCTGGGGGTTTCTGTCACCGCACATGCTGCTGGTGATGCGCAAGCAGGGGCAGCTAAAGCTGCGGTCTGTGGTGCTTGTCATGGCGCAAGTGGCGTCAGTGCAGCGCCAAACTTCCCCAACCTGGCTGGTCAGGGCGAACGCTACCTGATCAAGCAGATGCAAGATGTTAAATCCGGTGCTCGCCCCATTCTTGAGATGACCGGCATGCTGGACAACCTGTCCGAGCAGGATCTGGCCGATATCGCGGCGCACTTTGCTTCACAAACCCCGGCGCAGGGCGCAGCGGATCCCGCTTTGGTTGAATTGGGCGAAGCCGTATATCGTGGCGGCATCACTGCGAAAGGCGTTCCCGCTTGTAATGCTTGCCATTCGCCAACCGGTAAGGGTAACGAATTGGCAGGTTTCCCGGCATTGAGCGGCCAGAAAGCCGACTACACGGCCAAGCAGCTTCGCGCTTTCCGTGAAGGTGAGCGTAAAAATGATGGCGATACGCGCATCATGCGTGACATTGCCGAGAAGCTCAGCAATAAAGAGGTGGATGCACTCGCCAGCTTTATTGAGGGTTTGCGCTAGCTTGATGGTTGGTTCGCTAGAAAAGGTGGCTCAGGCCACCTTTTTTTATGCCCTTAATTGTGGCCTACGGCCCGTTGTTTAGAGTGGCATGGCACTTTATAGCCCTACAGGGGTCTCAGCTAACATCCAGCAGAAAGCGTGCGACGCCACCTCGGTGAAAGCTTTTCGCCGTTTATCGGGTTTCTTGTTCACCCGAGTAAAAATATTTGCGACACTGTCGCCCATTCAGGATTCGTTTCGACCAAGGAGATTATTGATGGCCAAGCTTTTGCGCCGAGTACTTGTTTTGTTGTGTTGGTTGCCGCTGATGGCACAGGCAGAAACCTTTCAGGAGGGCGTTCATTACGATCGTCTGCCACAAGCGGTTCCGACCATGAATCGGGATCAGGTCGAAGTTAACGAGATGTTCTGGTATGGCTGCCCGCACTGCTACAACCTGGAGCCTCTGGTGTTGCCCTGGAGTAAACAGTTACCCGAAGGCGCCTATTTTACCAAGACGCCAGCGATGTTCTCTGCCATCTGGAAAACCCACGCCCAACTTTTCTATACCGTAAGAGAACTGAACCTCGGTGATGAGGTGGATGTGGCGATTTTTGAAGCCTACCACCAGATGGGTAATCGTCTTGATACGCCAGAAAAAATGGCGGCTTTTCTCAAGCCCTATGGCATTAGCGCCGAACAATTTAATGAAGCCTATAATTCCTTTGGGGTAAAAAACCAGATGCAACAGGCCTATTCCAAGGCCCGTGGATACCAGATCCGTGGCGTGCCAGCTATTATTGTTAACGGTAAATACCGTATCACTGGACAAAGTGCCGGTAGCAACGCCAAGATGATCGAAGTGGCTACCTATCTGGTGGAGAGAGAACTCAAAGCCCGCCAGTAATCGGCAAGTCTGTGTTGTTGTTATAGGGGGCGTATTGCCCCCTTGTAAATGGGGGGCAATTCAATGGAGTCCGTTAAACCCTTTGCCCGGCGTTTCCATGGTATTTCCCACCGTGCTCAGTGCCAACGTGTGTGGCAACCTCAATCACCCGTCTCCTACGGAGAAGGTACCCCCCTCAGGTTACTCAGTTTTAATGTACAGGTGGGCAATCGAACTGAACGATACCACCATTATTTGACTCGCTGCTGGCAGCACCTGCTTCCCCATCGCCACCGTCTTGATTCCCTTCAACAAATTGCCGGTTTACTACGTCAGTACGATCTGGTCGCCCTGCAGGAGGTGGATGGTGGCAGCCTGCGCAGTGGTTACATCAACCAAATCGAGTATCTGGCGCAACAGGGAGCCTTCCCCTATTGGTATCAACAGTTAAATCGCAATATGGGGCGGTTTGCACAACATAGTAATGGTTTGCTGAGTCGACTACCCCCGGAAAGTCTGGAAGACCATAAATTACCGGGACTCATCCCGGGACGCGGAGCTATTGTCAGTCGCTATCAAATCGATGGCAGTCAATTACTCGTGATTATGCTTCACCTGTCGTTGAGTCGTCGCAGTCGCAACCAGCAGTTAAGTTATATCCGCAGCCTGATGCGTGATGCGACTCACACGGTATTGATGGGAGATATGAATACTCAGGTAGCGGCTTTGCTCGAGCGATCTCCGCTGGAAGGTAGTGGTTTGATTGCCGCTCACAGTGGTGTGCCCACTTTCCCCAGCTGGCGGCCTACTCGGGCATTGGATCATATTTTGATTAGCCCGGGTATACGGGTGGATAAGGTTGATGTGCTTGATTTCCCCCTGTCCGACCATCTACCGGTTGGTCTGGAGCTTCGTCTGGCACCACCGGTTCATTAGGTAGCATTAATATCCATCGAGCAGCTAGACTCTGAAGATAGATAACAGTTTTGAAATGACGGGAGCTATTTAGCAGTGGCAGATGATAATGGTGACAGCGCAGAACGTTGGCGCAGTAAATACCTCAGTAGCCTGGACAAGCGTGATAGCCTCGAAAAGGCGATGCAGGAACAGATTGATGAACTGCGCAAAACCCTGCTGGTAGTTATGCTGGTTTGCCGTGGCATCGACAGTGAGCTGGATGAGAGTATCAAGGCACTAGCTGACCAGTTGCGTGGAGCCACCCGAGACATTCATGTTGGGCCATTAGTCGACAAGGTGCAGAAACGCGCGGGTATTGTTCTCGATCGAAAGGATTTCGATCAGCTGCGAGAGCAGTTGTCCCAGCTTTTATCCCAGCTGAGAAATTGCGACATAGACCGAGCCCTGCAGAAACGTCTGGTCCAGGAGGAAAAAGCGCTTCAGAAGCAACTCAAAGGGTATCAGGATCTTCCTCCCTTGTTGGAAAAAATGGCGGAGCATCAACGTGATGTGCTGATGCAGATGGGCAACGGAGCGATAGTTCAGCCGGCCGAAAAGCCGTTTTGGCGGCGACTGTTCAGTGGCGACAATGAGCAAGAGGCCCAGATTTATCCCGAGACGAGAGAAGACTCTGACACCCAGCAACAGATAGCCACTGAACAAGAATTGCTTGCGGATGAAGACAGCACACTCGACCTGGCCGAGCCGGGCGGGCGGCGAGCTGCGCTTGAGGAGTCAGTATCTGATGGCGCCGAAGATCAGAATGCTGAAGATGGTGCTCTCGAGCATGATGAGCCTGAAACCACTGACCAGCAGGAGCAGGATGTACTGGGTCAGGACTTTACTCTATTGTCCCGACATATCGGCTCTACCTTGATGGATCTGCTGAGCCAGCTGGCCATTCCCGATCGCCTTGAAAATGACAGTTACTCATTACAGCGAAATATTGATGGTGGTATTACCTGGTACGAACTGGTGCCAAATCTGGAGCGGATGAACCGTATTGTCTTGGGCACGGTGGGTCAGACTCGGAACGAATTTGAAAACTATCTAAAAGTGATACACGATCGCCTTGCCGATTTTCAGGCGCGAGCTGGATTGGTTCGGCAAGGCATGCAACAGGCCAGGGGCAGTAACGAGAAGCTGGATGCCAGCCTGAGAGAGGGGATTGATCACCTGCAGCGTTCCATGGAGGCAGCCACCGATCTGGAAGCGCTGAAGGAAGATGTTGGCCAGAGACTTGATACGATATTGCAGACCATTGAAGTGCATAAGCAGGAACTGGAGCATAATGAGCAGGCTGACAAGTTGCAGCAGCTGACGAGCCGCATGCAGGAGATGGAACAGGAAACTCAGCAGCTAAAAGTTAATCTGTCGAAAGAACGTGCACGAGCAACCCGCGATCGGTTAACCGGTCTGCCCAATCGATTAGCTTATGAAACCCGGGTAGAAAGCGAATACGCCCGCTGGAAACGGTACCAGGAGCCTTTGGTGCTGGCTGTTGCCGATATCGATCTGTTCAAAAATGTGAATGATCGTTTTGGCCATCTGGCCGGAGATAAACTACTGCGAATATTTGCCCGCCAATTGCAGAAGAACCTGCGAGAGGTCGACTTTATTGCCCGCTATGGAGGGGAGGAGTTTATTATTCTGATGCCCAATACAGCGTTACAGGAAGGGCAGCAGGTAGCGGAAAAGGTCCGCGCCGCGATCGAGGTCACACCCCTGCATTATAAGAGTGATGCTTTAACAATCACGGCCTCCTTTGGTGTTACTGAATTCCGCGGCGGGGATACGGTGGCCGAAGTGTTTGAGCGTGCCGATACGGCGTTGTATAAAGCTAAGGAGCAAGGTCGAAATCGGGTGTCGGTCGAAGCCTGATTGGGAAATTGACTAGTCATCCAATGGAAGCGCGCGCAGGGCATCCCTGACGGCCCTGCGAGCAACTTCCTCTGGTGATTCTCCTGCGCGACCCTGTGCTGCTACCCGGGTTTGCCATAGACTGCTTTGATCACTTTGTTGAATCAGTTCCAGTTCCAGGTCAACCTGGGCTCTTCCCTGTGAGTCGGTTTCCCACTGATCGATACTGCCCTGAAAACGATAATCAAAGGATCCCTGATTAACCCATTGGAGAGCTTGCTGGTGTCGGTCGGCCTGATGCAGCTGGGCATTGGATCCCTGGGTTTCGGTAGCTGGCATCTCGGAGAATTGACGCACCCCTCGCGCAGGTAATGCCTGTCGAATCAGGTGTGATACCCACTCCGCGGCCTCTTCGTTATTGGTGTAATCGGCCAGCGGCATTAAGGCCCAGCGGGCATTGCTTTGAATCTGGCTAGGTTGATGGCCGCAGGCGCTAAGCAGAAGCGCTATCAGGACGAGTATCGTTGGGCTTAGTCGCACGGATTATGCTCCTTAAGTAATCGGGGTAAATTCAATTGCAGCCATTGTAGGGCGATAATGGTGGCGGCGTTATTCAGTTCACCATCCTGGAGCAGATCGAGGGCCTGGTCGATGCTGACGACATGTACGCGAATATCTTCGCCCTCGGCTTCCAGTCCGTGAATACCCTGGGCTGTCGATGCATCCACGAGACCACAGAATATTTCCAGTTCTTCTGAGCTCCCGCCGGGACTGGGCAGGTATTGGCAAACCGGAAGCAAAGCCCCTACTTCAAGCCCGGCTTCTTCCATGGCTTCACGGCGTACCAGCTCCTCTGGGCTTTCACCGTCCTCAAGAATGCCGGCGACTATTTCCAGCATCCATGGGGAAAAACCTGCCGCATATGCACCGATACGAAATTGCTCCACCAGGACAATTTGCTGGCGTTGAAGGTCAACGGGCAGCATGGCCACGGCTTTGGTGCGCAGAAATATTTCACGGCTCAGTGTGTGAGTCCAGCCCCCGGCGAAGCGGCGGTGCTGGAGCTGATAACGATCCATTTTAAAAAAACCGTCATAACAGCGTTCGTGTTCGAGCACCTGAACATCCTGCTGGTTGTAATGTGGCACGCGGTTTAGCGCAGAGGGTGCGTACAGATCGTTAGCGAGTATGTAGTCGACAACCCTGTCTGGAAGTATTGTGCAAAGGGCATCGCGGTCAACCCTTGCCGGGCCTTGCAGCAGGACCCGAGCATCGCTGCTGCGGAACCTGATCCGTTGCTTGGCTGTAAAAATGGGCCAATGTTGTTCGATCTCTGCGGCGCGATAAAAGTTCTGCCAGACCTTGGGGTCGGCGTTGTCGGGGCCGCGAATAAAACCGAGTTCAAGGTTCGAATACGCAGGTCCCAACTGCGCCTCGAGAGCCGTTAGCAGGTCAAAGGTGTAGACCGGACTGTTTGAATTGGCAGCTAAAGTGGCTTCGATGGTGGAAACTTCAAGCGCACAGGGAGGGTTCAGGGTTTCGCAAAGAGCCTGTAACATGGCGACTCGGTGAGCGAAGGGTTGGCTACGTTTGCCAAACGCGTGACGCGCAGAAGGCACCAGCAGAATAAGATCAAACCGGGTAGCTGCTTGCTCAATAACGTCAACATGACCCTTGGTTGGGGGGTCAAAAGCAGAACCCAAAACGCCAATGCGAAACATTACTTACTCCATGCGAGAAGAGGGCCTAGTATATCGTCCTCGTCGTAAAATGGCTTGGCCCGAGCGGCCTGATGTTTACAAATACAGAGCGTTAAGGGGGAATGCCTATGGTGCTTTGGGGTCAGGGTAAAAATGCTGGTATAGGTATAAACCGAAATGCCGTAGCCATTTGTACGCATAGAGAGACCTGCATCACTGGGATACTATTATTGGCGATGAGACATTCCTCATTCTATGGATTATGCATTGCCCTGGCCTCCCCCCGATCGTCAGGGTTTTTTTTGCCTGAAATTCATGACTTCCACCCTCACATGCTTACCGCCAAATAGCTCGAAATAAGAGCCACAGCCCAGATAATTTGGAAGGAACAGGCATCCGGCCGCAGGTAGATATCAGTTGCCAGCAGCTGCTGTGGGCAGGTCACGGACCAGTAATCCGTGTGGATCGACATCCAGGTCACCTACCGGGAAGCGAACGCGGTGGCCGTTGCCGGGGGCGACTTCAACGCTGGCGCCCTTGTGGTTTTCCATCGACGTCAGGGTAAAGCGATGGTTGCCCTGGGGGGTCATCAGTTCCAGCTGATCACCCAGCTGGAAGCGATTTTTGACATCAATGGTGACCATGCCCTGGTCGCATTCAACGACTTCCCCGACAAATTGCTGGGTGGTACTGACGGAATTGCCCCGCTCATAATTCTGGTACTCATCATGCACGTGACGGCGGTAGAAACCTTCGGTATAGCCCCGGCTGGCAAGATTTTCCAGAATATCCATTAGCCCGCGATCGAAGCTTTTGCCCGCCGCCGCATCGTCAATGGCCTGGCGGTAAACCTGGGCCGTGCGGGAAACATAGTAGTGGGACTTGGTGCGCCCTTCGATCTTGAGTGAATGGATGCCCATCTTGGTCAGTCGTTCGACATGCTGGATCGCTCGCAGGTCTTTGGAATTCATGATGTAAGTGCCGTGTTCGTCTTCGAACGCAGGCATGTAATCATCCGGGCGACCCTGTTCCTGCAACAGGACGATTTTATCGCTTGGAGCGCCTTCACCCAACTGCGGCTCAACCGTTTCAGCAGCTGGATCCATCTGTTGTACGGGGACGATGTCGCCGGACGGGGTCTCCGTGGCTTCATGGGAGTCATATTTCCAGCGGCAGGCGTTGGTGCAGGTGCCCTGATTGGGATCGCGATGGTTGATGTAGCCTGACAGCAGGCAACGTCCCGAGTAAGCGATGCACAAGGAGCCATGAACGAAGACTTCAAGTTCCATCTCCGGGCATTGCATGCGGATCTCTTCGATCTCATCCAGGGACAGCTCGCGAGAGAGGATAATGCGACTGACGCCCATCTGATACCAGAATTTAACGGCGGCGTAGTTAACCACATTGGCCTGAACCGAGAGATGAATCGGCATATCGGGCCATTGCTCCCGAACCAGCATGATGAGCCCGGGATCGGACATAATCAGGGCGTCGGGCTTCATGGCGATAACCGGCTCGATGTCCTTAAGGTAGGTTTTGACTTTGCTGTTGTGGGGCGCAATGTTGCTCGCCAGATAGAACTGCTTGCCTTGCTGGTGAGCGAATTGAATTCCTTGCTCGAGGTTCTCAAGCTTAAAATCGTTATTGCGTACCCGCAGACTGTAGCGAGGTTGCCCGGCGTACACCGCATCGGCTCCATAGGCGAAGGCATAATGCATATTCTTCAGGGTTCCCGCCGGGGAGAGCAGTTCTGGCTTCATGGTAATGTCCCACCTTGAAAAGCTTTGATCAAAAAACGCACAAAAATTTGATAGTCACATAAAAAAACCCGCAGAAGCGGGCTTTTTAGTACAGGAAAGCCACAAGCTTACTTGATCTTGCTTTCCTTGTACTCGACGTGCTTACGTACCACCGGATCAAACTTCTTGATCACCAGCTTATCTGGGGTGGTGCGCTTGTTCTTGTCGGTAGTGTAGAAGTGACCGGTACCAGCAGAGGACACCAATTTGATTTTATCGCGCATGGGTTTCGCTCCTTATACCTTTTCGCCACGTTTGCGGAGATCGACAAGAACGTTGTCGATGCCCTTCTTATCAATTACACGCATGCCTTTGGCAGAAACGCGTAGACGCACAAAACGTTTCTCGGACTCAACCCAGAAACGATGATAGTGCAGGTTGGGTGAAAAACGACGACGCGTTTTGTTTTGAGCGTGTGATACGTTATTTCCGGCTACTGGACGCTTTCCAGTTACCTGACAAACCTTAGACATGTTAAAAAGCCTCTCAACCACTTGTCGGCATGTGTGCCGCCAAGACCAATGAAATCTGAATTCGGAAAGCGAGTAGATCGCTGTCGAGGGGTCATTTGCCGCGGGTCCCCTCAAAGAGCAGTGCTTTATACCAGAAGGGTTGGGGGGGTGCAACAAAATTGGTGAATTTTCACCCTGCAGCCCTGATTTGCCGGCCACTTGTCAGGTGATTGGCATCAGGCCCCGTTCGGCAAAAGAGATCACCTGCTGGTCACCCACCACCATATGGTCGAGTACTCGAATATCCATCAGGGATAGGGCGGCGACCAGGCGTTCGGTGATCTGAATATCGGCGGTGCTGGGCTCAGCTACTCCGCTGGGGTGATTGTGCGCTAGAATGACGGCCGCCGCATTTACCCCCAGACAACGTTTAACGATTTCCCTGGGGTAAACCGCCGCCGAATCGATAGTTCCCTGGAACACTTCTTCGTAGTCGAGAATGCGGTGCTGGTTATCCAGGTAGATACAAGCGAAGACTTCATGCTGATGGTGGCGAAGTTGGGCCAGCAGGTAATGGCGAGTCGCTTCGCTACTGGTGATCGCATCCCCCCGCTGTATTTCGCTGGCCAAGTGCCGACGGCTCATCTCGAGTACTGCTTGTAGCTGACTGTATTTTGCCGCGCCAAGGCCTTTTTCCGCGCAAAACCGACGTTGATCGGCTTCCAGTATCCCTCGCAAGCCGCCGAAAGTTTGCAACATGTCCCGTGCCAGGTCGACCGCCGAGCGACCCGTAATGCCTGTGCGGAGAAAAATAGCCAGCAGCTCGGCATCGCTCAGCTGACTGGCGCCCCTGGCCAATAGCTTCTCTCTGGGCCGCTCCATGGCAGGCCAGTCTGTAATCGCCATTGCAACCTCCTTGTTGCACATAAAAAATGACGGGTTGTAATAGAAAGTAGCAGTTGAAGCCTTAGGCTGCTGTCCTTCTGAGGGTACGCAACAGCACATTTCAGTGGTATCTTTAATGGTTTGTAATTACCTACTTACCTAGATGGGCAGTCTATGCAGTGCTTAGCAAATAAAAGGATCCTTCTCGGTATCACAGGTGGTGTGGCCGCCTACAAGAGTGCAGAGCTGGTTCGCCGATTACAGGATCAGGGGGCTGAGGTTCGGGTAGTCATGACCCGGGGCAGCCAGCAGTTTATTACTCCCCTCACCCTTCAGGCGTTATCGGGGCATCCCGTTTCGACGGACCTGCTGGATCCAGCAGCTGAAGCCGCCATGGGGCATATCGAATTAGCCCGTTGGGCCGAGCTGGTATTGGTGGCACCCGCGACGGCAGATTTTATGGCTCGGCTAGCTCATGGTCATGCCGGCGACTTACTGACAACCCTTTGCCTGGCAACGGATGCCAGGGTTATGTTGGCGCCCGCGATGAACCAGGCGATGTGGAGTAACCCGGCGACACAGCGTAATCAGGAGGTGCTGCGCGGCCAGGGAGTTGCACTGCTGGGCCCTGCGGTAGGTCTGCAAGCCTG
Source organism: Aestuariirhabdus haliotis (assembly GCF_023509475.1). NCBI lineage: Bacteria > Pseudomonadati > Pseudomonadota > Gammaproteobacteria > Oceanospirillales > Aestuariirhabdaceae > Aestuariirhabdus > Aestuariirhabdus haliotis. The sequence continues at coordinate 280,289 of NZ_JAKSDZ010000001.1, forward strand.
CGGTGACAATGGTCCCGGTCGAATGCTGGAGGTGCCGGAGTTGGTCGATGGCGTTTGCCGGGCTTTTCCTGAGCCGGTTCTAAACGGCAAGCGAGTGATGATAACGGCGGGGCCAACTCGTGAAGCCCTCGACCCGGTGCGTTACCTCTCCAACCACAGCTCGGGCAAGATGGGTTTCGCGCTGGCAGAAGCCGCGAGCCATGCTGGCGCTGAAGTGGTCCTGGTTAGTGGTCCGACCAGTTTGCCGTGCCCTGCTGGGGTAACGCGGATCGATGTTGAAAGTGCGCAGTCGATGCTGGAGGCAGTTCATCAGCGTGTTATCGACTGCGACCTGTTCATTGCCTGCGCGGCGGTTGCCGACTATCGTCCTGCTACCGTACAGGAGCATAAAATCAAAAAATCGGTTGATACCGATGACGATGCGTTGCAATTAACACTGGTACGCAATCCGGACATAGTCGCGTCGGTTGCGGCGCTGAAGCAGCGACCTTTCGTCGTTGGCTTTGCCGCAGAAACCCGCGATGTACTCAGCTACGCGGCAGATAAACGGATGCGTAAGGGGTTGGATCTGATCGTGGCGAATGATGTTTCTGACACGGAAATTGGTTTTAACAGCGACGATAATGCCGTCACTGTATTGGGTGAGAACCTTGAGCAGAGCTTTGCCCAGGTATCCAAGCAGTCGTTATCACATAGCTTGATAACGCTCTTTGCCCAACAACTAGATGCTAAAACGACAAAATAGAAAGGCCGTGCGAATGGCGGATGCCTGCACAGCTATGGATAAATGACACGGGATCTTGGGGAAAAGAATTGTGAAACTGTTTTCCAAAAAGTCGAAGGACCAGGAAGAAGCGGTAGCGCCACAGGCGGCTGAAACTACCCGGATAGGAAAAAAAAGCAGCACGCTGAAGTACAGCCTGATTGCCGCGGGCGGCGCGGTGCTGGGTGTGGTTGTGGCTATGGCGGTGATCTATCTATTGTTAATAGAAGCGGGTAATAGCCATTATCGTGATGCCATTGGGCAAACCCAATTGAACCAATCGGCAGCACTGGTGAATCAACAATTGCGACGCTTGAATGCCCAGCTCAAAGGGCTGGCAGCCGATCCGGAGCTGCTCAGTGCTGCCAAAAACAGCGATCAGGCGACACTGGACCGGCTTGAGCAGCGCTTTACCAGTGCGTTACCGAAAGCGCTTCAGATTCGAATTTTACTCAAGGGTGATAATGCGCTGGACGAGACAGGCCCGGCCCCGATGAATTATTCGGCCAGGGATATGGTCAGCAAGGCCAAGCAAGCCAAACAGAATATTTATCCGGAAGTGCACACTGTGGGTAAGAAGCGCTTGTTACTGGCGGTTGCTCCGGTTCGTGAACAAGCGTCCGGGCCAGTATTGGCCGCTGTTTTGGTGTCCTGGGATGCCTCATTACTCAATGATTTGTTTAAAGGTATTGATCACTCCCTGGGTGAAATTGCCTTGATTCAGGATTTTGATGGCTCCGGGGGGCGAACGCTGTTCAAGGTGGGTAGCGCGAGTGCCAGTGCTACACCGCTGCTTCGAGTAACCAGCAGCAGCTACTGGAAAATCCAGTTTCGGCCCTCTGCCGAGTTGGCTCAAGGCGGGCCAAATTCCATGGTGCCGCTGCTGATTGGTCTGGTAATTGCCCTCGCATTGATCCTGATAAGCAGCTTTGTCGGCTATCGCATGTTTGAACGCGAGGCGCGTAGCGATACTGCATTGCTGGTGTCTTTTATCCAGCAACTGCTCGAGCGTAAGCCCGCTCAAAGTAACGCGTTTGTGTTGGAAATGTTTCATAACGTGGCACTGACGGTGTCACAGCTTGTGCAACAGGTGAAAGTCCCGCAATCAGCCGCGAGTATTGATCCTGTGGAATCGCCTGCTGGCATGCAACCCTTGACCGGCGCGCAGCCCCCGGCTATGGCCGTCGATGAGGGGGGCCTTGATGAGCAGGGATTCCCGGATGTATCGGATGAAACCTCACCGCTGTTCCAGTCCACGGATATTCTCGATATCGATGACATCGATCAGGATGAAGATCTGCTACTGGGCGATGACTATGGCGCCGGGGATGAGGTCCCCGCGTCTATTTTCCGGGCCTATGATATTCGTGGAGTGGTCGGTGATACCTTGCAAAGTTCGACGGTGCGCCTGTTGGGCATGGCCCTGGGCAGTGAGGCTTTGGAACAGGGTGAATCTACTTTAGTGGTAGGTTTTGACGGTCGTCTTTCAAGCCCTGAAATAAGCGATACGTTGGCTGCAGGCATCATGGAAACCGGCTGTAACGTCATCAATATTGGCATGGTGCCGACGCCGGTTCTTTATTATGCGACTCACGAGCTTGATGCTAACTCTGGCGTTATGGTGACGGGCAGTCATAATCCCCCTGATTACAACGGCTTCAAGATCGTCATCAACGGTACCACGCTGGCCAATGAGTCGATCCAGGCTCTTTACCAGCGCATCGTGAAAGGTGACTTTGCCCGTGGAAAGGGCGAGCATAGCCAGGTTGATCTTCGAGAAAACTATATTGAGCGGATTCGCGATGATGTGGCGATCGCCAAGCCCCTGAAAGTGGTCATCGATTGTGGTAACGGCGTGGCTGGTGATATTGCCCCGCGGCTTTTTGAAGAGCTGGGTTGTGATGTTATACCCCTGTTTTGTGACGTCGATGGCAACTTCCCAAATCACCATCCCGATCCGGGAAAGCCGGCTAACCTGAAGGATCTGATCGAGCGAGTAAAAGCGGAAGGTGCGGATCTGGGTATTGCGTTTGATGGCGATGGCGACCGGGTGGGTGTGGTCACCGACCAGGGCAAAATCATCTACCCCGATCGTTTGTTAATGATGTTTGCCAAGGATGTGGTTTCCCGTAATCCCGGGGCAGATATCATTTTTGACGTTAAATGCACTCGTCGCTTGACCTCATTGATCAGTGGCTACGGTGGCCGTCCGGTGATGTGGAAAACGGGTCACTCGCTAATTAAGGCAAAAATGAAGGAAACCGGGGCTTTGCTGGCGGGCGAAATGAGTGGCCATATCTTCTTTAAGGAACGTTGGTACGGATTCGACGACGGCCTCTACAGCGCTGCACGATTGCTGGAAATTCTCGGAGTTGAATCCCGCCCGGCCGGTGAGCTGTTTGCCTCCTTCCCCGAAGGCCTGAGTACCCCTGAGATTAATATCGACGTTACCGAAGAGAACAAGTTTGCTCTGGTGGACAAGCTGGTACAGCTGGGCCGGGATGGAAAGTTTGGTAAAGGTAGCATTACCGACATCGATGGCTTACGGGTTGATTATCCCGTGGGTTGGGGCTTGGTACGGGCATCGAATACTACACCGGTGCTGGTGCTGCGTTTCGAGGCCGATAGCAAAGGTGCGCTGGACAAGCTGCAGGCGCTGTTCAAGCAGCAACTCCTGGCCGTGGACAGTGAACTGAACATTCCATTTTAACGACATCGATCGTTGACGCATGCAGGATAGAGTTGAATGACCTTACAGGTACAAAAAGCGGCGGACATCGCCCGGGTGCTTACAGAAGCCCTGCCTTATTTACAGCAATTTGCCGGTAAAACCGTCGTTATCAAGTATGGCGGTAACGCCATGGAGAGCGAAGAGCTGAAAAACGGTTTTGCACGCGACGTGGTGTTAATGAAAGCGGTTGGCATCAATCCGGTTATTGTCCACGGAGGCGGCCCACAAATTGGTGAGTTGCTGGCCAAGCTTGGCATCGAATCCCGCTTTGTCGATGGTATGCGGGTGACCGACAGTGCCACCATGGACGTGGTACAAATGGTACTGGGTGGGCTGGTCAACAAGGATATCGTTAGCCTGATCAACAGTAACGGCGGAAGAGCCATCGGTTTGACGGGTAAGGACGGCAATTTTATTACCGCCCATAAACTCCGTGTTACCCGCGATAACCCTGAGGTGCAGGCGCGAGAGATCATCGATATCGGTCATGTCGGTGAAGTCGATGAAATCGATACCGGTGTGCTTGATATGCTTCTCAATGACCAGTTTATTCCTGTGATTGCGCCGATTGGTGTGGATCGTGAAGGTGCGTCTTACAACATTAATGCGGATCTGGTCGCAGGTAAGGTGGCAGAAGTTCTTAAAGCTGAAAAACTGGTGTTATTGACCAATATTGCGGGTTTGCAGGACAAGGAAGGCAACGTGCTGACCGGTTTGAGTACGGAAGATGTTGATGGTCTGATTGCTGATGGCACGATCTATGGTGGCATGTTACCCAAAATCCGTTGTGCGCTCAGCGCCGTCAAAAATGATGTTACCAGCGCCCATATTATTGATGGCCGAGTGCCCCACGCGGTATTACTGGAGATGTTTACCAGTGAAGGGGTCGGCACCTTGATTACCGATAGCGCATGATCCGGAGAAATGACGACCATGGATAATCGTAAAAGCTCGCGTAAAGAGCAGATCCTGCAGGCGTTGGCGGCCATGCTCGAATCGAGCCCCGGGGCGCGAATAACGACCTCTGGCCTGGCCAAAGAAGTGGGTGTCTCGGAAGCGGCGTTGTATCGTCATTTCCCCAGTAAGGCGAAGATGTTCGAGGGGCTAATTGCCTTTATTGAAGACACCATCTTCAGTCGAATTAACCTGATCATTACTGAAGAAGGCTCAGCCCAGGCGCGCTGCGAAAAGGTGCTTGGATTATTGCTGGCCTTTACCGAGCGCAACCCGGGTATTACCCGTATCCTGACCGGCGACGCCCTGGCGGGTGAAACGGATCGGCTACGCACGCGGGTGGTCCAGTTCTATGATCGCTTGGAATCCCAGCTGAAGCAGATTATTCGTGAAGCCGAGATCAGTGAGGGGCTGCGCACGCGGTTGCCCGTAGGTATGGCCTGTAATCTAATGCTGGCAGCGGCCGAAGGTCGTATCAGCCAGTTTGTTCGCAGTGAATTTAAGCGCCGGCCCACCGAAAACTGGCAGGATCAGTGGGGTCAGCTGGCGCAGGCCGTGTTTGTCGGTAAATAAGACGGCCTGCTTCGGTTTCCAGAGTTAGTTATTTCTCAGGAATCGAAGCTCTTCTCCCTCTTCGGTGACCACTACGAACTTATCCTCTGTGATGGAGATAACGGTCGCCAGATGTTGTTCGTCACTGGGGCCGTGATTGGTGGTGCCATCGGGACTGCTGATCTGGCGCATCTCACTATCGATCACCAGTACGCCTTTTTCTACCCCCCAGGAACCAAGGATCATTAGCTGAGATCCGTCAATCTGTTTGCTCACCCAGCTAAAGCTGCCTTTGGGGTTAATGATCCATTCGTAGCGGTTGCCGAGTTTATCTCGGCTGTGCCAGATGCCGCCGAGCTGTTCGGGCCTCAGACTCTCAACGGCTTTTCGTTCGACCAGCTGACCCTGGTCATCGACGATGCCGAGCAGCTTCTTCAACCGCAATGTGTCTCGATCAAAACGCTCGCCAACAAAGACCTGATCTTGCCGGCGGCGGTCAATTTCAGCCATCAACCGTTCAATCTCTTCATCAATGCTAGCGATGTCACGAAGGATTCGCTCAGGTACCGGTTTACCGGCGCGTTCCCGAGTAGCGGCGGTGGCTTCCTTCTCTTCGCGAAGCTTTCTCTGCCGTGCGATATTGGCGTTGGTCAGCTTGATGCGATCTTCGATGTCGGCAATGGCTCGTTCCCGCGCCCGCTCGATGTCGGGAATGGTGCTGTAGAGTTTCATCAGCGCGGCATCGCTGGAGCGTTTCTGGGCTTTTTCCCCTTCGGCGGCCAGCAAACGAATCTCTTCTTCCCGTTTCTCCAACAGCTGCTGGGAGGTCAATGCCGGGGGAACTTCTTCGAGGACGCGGCCTTTGCTGTTGATAATCGAATAACCTTTCGAGGCGTATTCGGGAGGAAGATTTGGGGAGATAACGACGCTGCCGGCTTCGTTTTTAAAACGAAAATAACGCACCTCGGCCGCTTGTGCTGAAGCGACGACAGTGCTCGCAATAGCGGCGCCAATCAGTAAATATTTGCATGCCGAAGTGATCATGACGATTTCCTGTCAATCGATTCCGTAACGTTGACGGTATTGCTTAATGCTATCGGCGTGATGCGTTAGCTCCGGATCCGCCTGAATAAATTCAAGCACCTGATTAAGGTTAACAATACTAATCACCGGAATGCCATAGTCACGCTCGACTTCCTGAATAGCAGACAACTCTCCCTTACCTTTTTCTTGCCGGTTAAGGGCAATCAAAACCGCGGCGGGTTTGGCACCTTCTGCGGAGATGATCTGCATAACTTCACGCACTGCAGTGCCAGCAGTGATGACGTCGTCCACAATCAGAATACGGCCCTCGAGGGGCGCGCCTACCAGCGTTCCGCCTTCGCCATGGGCTTTGGCTTCCTTGCGGTTAAAGGTATAGGGCAAATCCTTACCATGGTGATCGGCGAGAGCTACCGCGGTGGTGGCAGCCAGCGGAATACCTTTGTAGGCCGGGCCAAACAGGAGGTCATAATCGACCCCGGACTGCTCCAGGGCATTCGCATAATAGCGGCCGAGGCGCGCAATGGCACCGCCGGTATTAAAGAGACCGGCATTAAAAAAGTAGGGACTGAGACGACCGGATTTGAGTTTGAATTCGCCGAACCTGAGCACCTGTTGCTCAATGGCAAAGCGAATAAAATCGCGCTGATAATCCTGCATTAAAAGCCTATAAAACGGGGCGATGAGTTACAAAAAGATAACAAGCTCAGGTATCATACACGCTCATTTGTTCAGGGGCTATGTATGAGAGTTGTAAGTGCGAACCTAGACAACATAAGGGCCGCCGCCGAGCGGGGCTTTTTTGCCTGGGTCGCCGATCAGGATATCGATCTACTCTGCCTGCAGAATGTGCAGGCCTATGAGTATGAGCTTGATAGTGCCGAATTTTGCCCTGCCGGCTACGAGCGTTATTTTTTTGAAGCCTGGGAACCTGGTGTTGGCGGGGTAGCCATCTATACTCGGCACCAGCCCAAGGCCGTGATTCGTGGGCTCGGGTTTGAGCTGGCTGATCAGAACGGCTGCTATATTCAGGTCGATTTTGACAAGGTCAGCATTGCCAGCCTGCTGGTGGCTGGATCCGAAGGTACCGGCAATGACCAGAACCAGAAGTACAAGTTTCTCAATGATTATCTGGCGTATCTGGGCAAGCAGAACCGCAAACGCCGGGAGTTCATTATTTGCGGCGGTTGGCAGATGGCCCATAACAAGGTGGATCTGGCGGATTGGCGTGAGGCCACGGAATTGCCAGGATTTACGCCGCCGGAGCGCGCCTGGCTGGACGAAGTATTGGGCTCGATGGGTTTTGTCGACGCTTATCGTGAAGTCGACCGCGAGGGCGGTAAGTACAGCTGGTGGCAAACGGACAACGATCGCGAAAACGACAAGGGCGCGCGGATGGATTACCAGCTGGTGACCCCGGGTATGCGCCATACGGTGCTCAGTGGGGGAATTTATACCGGCCAGACCTTTGGCCGTCATGCCCCGGTTATTATCGACTACGACTGGGAACTTAGCATATAGTGAATGTGCAATAAAAAGGGCGGTTCATTCCGCCCTTTTTATGTCGCCGGTTAGTACGGTTGAGTCGGCAATCTACTCAGCCAGAGCCTGACGTTGCAGCTCGAATAATTCGGAAATGCCTTTGTCAGCCAGCGCCAGCATCTCGTTCATCTGCCCACGACTGAACGCTTCACCCTCAGCAGTCCCCTGAACTTCAATCATGCCGCCGTGCTCATTCATCACCACGTTCATATCGGTCTCGGCATTGGAGTCCTCCGGGTAGTCCAGATCCAGCACCGCATGCCCTTCGAAAATACCTACTGAAACAGACGCAATCATCTGCTTGAGGGGGTCGGTCTTGATCACTTTGTTGCGCTGCAGGCTGCGCAGTGCATCGACCAGCGCGACACAGGCTCCGGTGATAGAGGCGGTGCGGGTCCCGCCGTCGGCCTGAATGACATCGCAATCGAGGGTGATGGTGTTTTCGCCCAGCTTGTCCAGATCCACTGCTGCACGCAGAGAACGACCAATCAGCCGCTGGATCTCCAGGGTGCGACCACCCTGTTTGCCGCGGCTGGCTTCGCGCCCCATGCGGCTGCCGGTCGAGCGTGGCAACATGCCATATTCGGCGGTAATCCAGCCTTGCCCTTTGCCTTTCAGGAAACGAGGCACCGAGTTTTCCACCGAGGCCGTGCAGATGACTTTGGTGTCACCGAATTCGACCAGAACCGATCCTTCAGCATGTTTGGTGTAATGACGCGTAATCGTGACGGCACGCATCTGGTCAGGGGTACGGTTGCTGGGGCGCATGAAGCAGAATCCTTTAATAGACGATTGGAAGGGCGGCTAGTATACCCGTTACGCCATTACTTGGCTGCGATAGAAGACGTTTTGCCCCTTACTCACCATGGGGTAGAATGACGCCTTCGCCATATCACCGTTAGTTCAGGCTGATCTTCTTCAGGTTGACACAGGGAATTCAAATGACACGAAGCATGACCGCGTTTGCTCGCCATGAGGCTCAGTTTGAATGGGGCTCCTTGAGTTGGGAGGTTCGTTCCGTGAACCATCGTTATCTGGAACCCAATTTCCGATTGCCGGAGGTGATGCGTGAACTCGAATTTCCACTGCGAGAAAAAATCCGCAAGCGGCTGACTCGAGGTAAAGTGGAATGCGGCCTACGTTACCAGTTGGCGGAGGGAAATTCGGGCGCGTTAGTGGTGAACACTGATATGTGCAATCAGTTGCAAAAAGCACTCAAGCAGGTGCAAAACAGTTTCTACGATACCGCCTTGCCCGACCCGCTGGCGGTGTTGCAATGGCCGGGAGTATTGCAGCAACAAGAATTGGATATGAAGCAACTGCACAGCGATGCCTTGAGTGCTTTCGATCAGGCGCTAAGCCAGTTGATTGAAGGCCGGGAGCGGGAAGGCTCCGAATTGCGCGAGTTTGTCGAGCAGCGCCTTCAGGGCGTGGCCGAGGAAGCTGATCAGGTTCGTGAATTGATGCCGGAGATTCTCGACCGTCAGCGCCAACGCATGCAACAACGCATCGAAGAGGCCAGAGTGGATCTGGAGCCGGGGCGGCTAGAGCAGGAGATGGTGCTTATCACGCAGCGTTCCGATGTCGAGGAGGAGCTGGATCGCCTCCAGGTGCATATCGCCGAGGTGGCGAGGGTGCTCAAAGGCGGCGGCTCCATCGGCCGACGACTGGATTTTCTGATGCAGGAATTGAACCGAGAGGCCAATACCCTGGGATCCAAATCGATCAATGCAGGCACCACTCAGGTGGCGGTTAACCTCAAGGTGTTGATCGAGCAGATGCGTGAGCAGATCCAGAATATAGAATGACCGATGGTTTGGTAGCGAACAGCATCGCCATCTGTTGCTCTTCAATCGTTATCACCGCGTCCAGGTGGTGGCTTGGTCAATCGTTCTTTAAAGCATTTTTGCTTGCGACAGGGCTGCAGCAACACTCACGCTATGCATTGTTTTGGTTGCAAGAATAAGGGGCTGTCGAAACCCTGCATGATCTCAATCAAAATGCTATCTACTGGGCCGACTATCATGGTGGTTGTGTTCGACAGCTGGTTTACCAGCTAAGCTCACCCGGTCCGGGTGCTTCGTGTTAAATTAGGCGGCTACAGTGTGGCTAGCCAGGTGCAGGTCTGACAGGCCTGATCGTTTGATGATAATGATGGAAACAGTATGAGTAGGGGAACCCTCTTTATCGTGGCGGCGCCGTCCGGTGCGGGCAAAACAAGTTTGGTCAAGGCGTTGGTTACTCAATGCCCTCAGGTGGTGGTTTCGGTGTCCCATACCACCCGCCCTTCGCGTCCCGGTGAGCAGGACGGGGTCGATTATCATTTCGTATCCGCAGAATCCTTCCAGGCCATGGCCGATCGTGGTGAGTTCCTTGAGCACGCCGAAGTATTTGGCAAGCGTTATGGCACCTCCCAACCCTGGGTAGAGGCGCGCTTGGCCTCGGGTGAGGATGTGATTCTGGAAATTGACTGGCAGGGCGGCGCCCAGGTTCGTCGCCTGATGCCCGATGCGGTGTCTGTTTTTATCTTGCCCCCCTCTCGTGACACATTGCAAGAACGCTTGCAGGGTCGCGGGCAGGATGATGCGTCGGTGATCGCTCAGCGGATGACCGAAGCGGTCAGTGAAATGACCCATTATGTGGAATTTGACTATCTGATTGTGAACGACAGTTTCGAAACGGCCCTCAGCGAATTGAATGCTATCGTGGTGGCGCGCCGGTTACGTCAATCGGTGCAGCGGGAAAAACATCAGCAATTACTGACCCAGCTCTTGTCATGACCAGAGGCTGCTCGTAAAATGTGCAGCCTTTTGCCGCCCACCCGGGTGGCTGTTATGATTGTGCCTAACCCTATTTTGTCGGAGTACTACCATGGCTCGTGTAACTGTTGAAGACTGCCTGGATCACGTGGATAACCGTTTTGAACTCGTCATGGTTGCCACCAAGCGGGCGCGCCAGCTGGCGACCGGTGGTAAAGATGCGATGTTGGACTGGGAAAATGACAAGCCCACCGTTATGGCCTTGCGTGAAGTTTCGGAAGGTTTGGTGACCGAAGAGGTTTTGGCCGACAAGCCGGAGCCTGAAGAGATGATCTCTTTTGGTATGGATGTTGAAGGCGAGACACTGGGCTAAATAAACTTGCTGTTATGAAACCCTATCGCCGCCACGCTGCCCTTTTCGCAGGACGAAACGGCTGACTGCAGGAGGCGGCGATTGCCCACCATAAATGATCTGGCCCAGAGCCTCTCTACCTATCTCAACCCGGAACAGATCAATCTTGTTCGACGGGCGTATTATTACGCCGAACAGGCCCACGACGGTCAACGCCGCCGTAGTGGCGAACCCTATGTAACCCACCCGCTCGCCGTCGCTGGCATTCTGGCGAATATGCACATGGATCATCAGAGTCTGATGGCCGCCATGTTGCACGATGTCATCGAAGATACCGGTATCCCGAAAGAAGCGGTTGCTTCCCAGTTTGGTGAAGTGGTGGCCGAACTGGTCGATGGGGTCAGCAAGTTGACCCAGATGCGTTTCGAGACCAAGGCCGAGCAGGAAGCGGAAAATTTCCAAAAAATGGCCCTGGCCATGGCCAAGGATATTCGGGTTATCCTGGTCAAGCTGGCCGACCGTTTGCACAATATGCGCACCCTGGGAGTGATGCCCGCCGAGAACAAACGGCGTAAAGCTCGGGAAACCATGGAGATCTATGTTCCCATTGCGCTGCGTCTGGGTATGAACTCCATCCGGGTAGAGATGGAAGAGCTCTGTTTCAAGGCGATCTATCCGATGCGTGCCAGCCGTATCCAGCAGGCGGTCAAACAGGCACGAGGTAATCGCAAGGAACTGGTCTCCACCATTCGTGATGCCGTGAATACTCGCCTGCGTGAGCATGGCCTGGAAGGCTCGGTCACCGGCCGGGAAAAACACCTCTACAGCATCTATAAGAAAATGCGTGTACAGCGTAAGCCCTTTGCCGAAATCATGGATGTTTATGCGTTTCGTATCATCGTGCCCACCGTGGATGACTGCTATCGTGCTCTGGGCGCTGCGCATAATCTGTATAAGCCTTTCCCCGGACGTTTCAAGGATTACATCGCAATTCCCAAAGCAAACGGTTATCAGTCGTTGCATACCACCCTGTTTGGTATGCACGGAGTGCCGATCGAAATGCAGATCCGTACCCAGGAAATGGAAGAGATGGCCAATAACGGCATCGCTGCTCATTGGCTGTACAAATCGGAAGAGGAGGCGCTGGTCGGTAGTCACGCCCGGACCCGCCAGTGGCTGAAGGGGGTGCTGGAACTCCAGCAAAATGCGGGTGATCCCCTCGAGTTTATTGAGAACGTCAAAATCGACCTGTTCCCCGACGAGGTGTATATCTTTACCCCCAAGGGCAACATTATGGAGATGCCCAAAGGCGCCACGGCGGTTGATTTTGCCTACGCCGTGCACACCGATGTGGGCAATACCTGTGTTGCCTGTCGCATCGACCGTCGCCTGGCGTCATTGAGTCAACCGCTGCAAAGTGGTCAGACTGTAGAAGTAATTACTGCGCCAGGGGCCAAGCCTAATGTTGCCTGGCTCAGTTTTGTCACCACGGGTAAGGCACGCTCCAATATTCGTCATTACCTGAAGAACCAGCGCCATTCGGATTCCGTCGAACTGGGGCGTCGATTGCTGAACCGTGTCCTCGCCAGCCTCAATGCGGCCATGGAACAGATTCCCGAAGAACGGATTAACCTGTTTCTCAAGGATGCCAGCCTGAGCAGTTTCGATGAGTTACTGGAAGAGATCGGGCTGGGTAATCGTATGGCCTATATGGTCGCCAAGCGTTTACTGGAGTCGGCACCGGGTGAAAATAAAGAACAGCTTAATGGCGGCGACGCCGAACAGCCGCTGACCATTCGTGGCACCGAAGGCATGGTGATCTCATTCGCTCGCTGTTGTTCCCCTATTCCAGGCGACCCTATCGTCGGCCATGTCAGTTCCGGAAAAGGTATGGTGATTCACTCAGAATCCTGTCGCAACATCAGCGATATTCGGCATAATCCCGAACGCTGTCTTGAAGTGGAGTGGGATAAGCATGTCAGTGGTGAATTCACCGTTGCCCTCAAGGTAGAGCTGGAACATCAGCGTGGCATGGTGGCGTCGTTGGCGACAGCGGTAACCGCTGCCGATGCCAGCATCGAGAAGATCAGCCTGGAAGAGCGGGATGCCCGGTTCTCGGTTGTCGAGCTGCTGATCAACGTCACGGATCGTCTGCATCTGGCGCGCTCGATCAAAAAGCTGCGAGCCGTCAAAGGCGTAAATTCAATTACCCGAACCAGGGGATAACCCGACGCGCATACCTTGATGTGTGCCAGATGGAGAGTGGCGTTCAAGCCCATTAGAGGAGAACTTATGAGCAACAAGCAGATTATCACTACCGAACGAGCCCCGGCAGCCATTGGCACCTATTCGCAGGCAGTGAAGGTAGGCACTACTGTTTATCTATCTGGACAGATTCCATTGATTCCAGAAACCATGGAGCTGGTTGATGGTGATTTTGAAGCCAATGTAGAACGAGTTTTCGAGAATTTGAAAGCGGTTGCCGAAGCGGCCGGGGGCGGTCTACAGGATCTGGTCAAACTCAATATCTTCCTGACCGATCTGGGTAACTTTGCCAGGCTCAACGAGGTGATGGCACGCTATTTTGAAGAGCCCTACCCTGCGCGCGCAGCCATTGGAGTGGCCGAGCTGCCGAAGGGCGTTCCGGTTGAAATGGACGGTGTGTTGGAGCTCGGCTAAGAATTAATGCATCTTATTGGTCGCGTTGCTGCAACAGTGAGCCGTAACCGGCCCTGAAATCAGGGTAACGTAACTGATAGCCGGTTTCCCGCAGGCGCTGGTTACTGCAGCGTTTGCTCGGGATATGGCTGGGTGTGGTGGCGACTTTCGGAAGCTCCACATCCAGCTGATCGGCCAACCAGGCCATAATTTGGTCCATGGCACAGGGCTCAGAATCGCTGGCGATATAGAGCGGTGCCACCTCCAGATGTTGCCAATCTCGCGTAATCAGGTGCGCCAACACTCCGGCGCAATCCTCGCTATGAATACGGTTGGTGATAGGGGCGGGTTTGTATTCGCAGCTTTGCCGGTTCAGTACGCGCTTGATCAAGCGCTCCCGGCCCGGTCCATAGATGCCAGAGAGGCGAACACTGGTGGTGTTTATGGTGGCTTCGGCAAGGGCTTGCTCGGCTTCCAGCATACGCTGTCCGTTAAATCGTTGTGGCTGTGTTTCTGAGAGCTCATCCACCCATTCCCCGTCACCCTGGTTGTACACCGCGGTGCTGGAGGTGAAGAATAGCCGACGCGGTGCCTTCGCAAGGGATTCGGCAACAGCCGCCATGCTTTTTACACCATCAACATAGGCTCTGCGGTAGCCCTCATCGCTGCGTTCACTAGCGGTACCCGTGAAAACCAGGTAATCCAGGGTTTCGGGAACACCCTGCCAGCTATCGGCGTTGGAAAAATCCCCGGCCACGGGGTGAATGCCCGGCGCCAGATTGTCGAGATTTCGACGCAGTCCCCAGACCTGGCTCCCTTGCTCCATCAGCATTGTGGCCAGGCGATTACCAACGTCGCCACAGCCCACGATCAATACGGAAGGTTGCCGGGTGCTGTTCATTTAAGTGCTCCTAAGGGGTGTTATCGGATTGATCGTGAATTAAGATAAGGCTAATAATATTTGTAATCTAATAAGTTTTCTTAATCATGACTCTGACCGAACTGCGTTACATAGTTACCCTCGCCCGTGAACAGCATTTTGGCCGAGCGGCCGAACGCTGTTTTGTCAGCCAGCCTACCCTGAGTGTGGGTGTCAAAAAACTGGAATCCGAGCTGGGAATCGCGATTTTTGAACGCACCAAGAGTTCGGTCAAAGTCACTCCGCTGGGGGAGCAGGTCGTTAAACAGGCCCAAAAGGTGCTTGAGGAAGCTTCTGCCGTCAAGGCGATCTCCTCGGCGGGCAAGGACCAGCTGAGCACCACATTAAGAGTCGGGGCCATCTATACCATCGGACCTTATCTGTTTCCCCATCTGGTACCGCAACTGCGGCAGATGGCGCCGTCCATGCCGCTCTATATCGAAGAAAATTTTACCGCTGTGCTGCGCCAGAAGCTGCGCAATGGTGAACTCGATGCCATTATCATCGCGCTGCCTTTTACCGAGCCCGATGTGCTTACCAAGCCCCTTTATGATGAACCCTTTACGGTTCTGATGCCCCACCAGCATCCACTCCATGAGCAGGCCGCCGTGGCTCGCAAGCAGTTGTGTGAAAATGAATTGCTGCTGCTCGGTGAAGGTCACTGTTTTCGTGATCAGGTGCTGGAAGCCTGTCCGGGTTTGGGATCCGGGGACGCTCGCGACAGTAAACTACGTACCGATGTGGAAGGCGGGTCTCTGGAGACATTGCGCCATATGGTGGCTTCGGGTATGGGCATTACCGTATTACCGATGTCTGCGGCTGGTGACCGATATTATGCCCCCGATATGCTGGCCACCCGGCCCTTCGAAGCCCCGATACCCTTCCGGACTGTCGCGATTGCCTGGCGTGCCAGTTTCCCGCGCCCGAAAGCGATCGATATGCTGGCCGATGCCATTCGTCACTGCAGCATTGCGGACAAGCCTGCAGCGTGAGTGATAGTGGGCAGCAAACGGTCGGCGTCAACCAACGGCCGGTGACGGTTTTAAAAGGCGTAGGCCCGCAATTGGCGGAGAAGCTGGCGCGCTTGCAGGTTCACAACTTACAGGATCTGTTGTTCCATTTGCCCCTGAGGTATCAGGACCGAACCCGGGTCACGCCCATTGCCGGTATCCAGCTGGGGCAGGATGCCGTGATCGAAGGCACCGTCAGTGCTGCCAATATTGTGATGGGTCGTCGGCGCAGTCTGGTGTGCCGATTGCAGGATGGCAGCGGTTCCGTGACCCTGAGGTTTTTCCACTTCAGCGCCGCACAAAAGCAGGGTTTGGCGGCGGGTACCCGCTTGCGTTGTTACGGAGAAGTACGTCGAGGCAGCTCCGGTTTTGAACTGTTTCATCCCGAATACCAGCGGCTCGATAGCGAACACGAGGTGGCGGTTGAAGAGTTTTTGACGCCTATCTACCCCGCTACCGAAGGCTTGCATCAGAACCGTTTGAGAGCGTTGTGCGAGCAAGCCCTGGTGTTGCTCGAAAAAGAAGGCGGTCTGGATGAATGGTTACCCGCATCGATGCTTCAGCAACACGAATTAATGTCCTTGCAAGAGGCGGTTATTTTATTGCACCGTCCGCCACCGGAAGTCTCCCAACAGCAGCTTCTGGACGGCCAGCATCCGGCGCAGCGACGGTTGGCGTTTGAAGAGCTGTTGGCGCATCAACTGAGCCTGTTGCAGCTCCGGCAACGGGTACAAAGTCTGAACGCCTATGCCCTTGATGGCGGCGATCCATTAAGGCAAGCACTGATCGCTGCCCTGCCCTTTCAACCAACCCAAGCCCAACAGCGGGTGTTACAGGAGATCGACCAGGATCTGGCTCGGCCTCATCCCATGTTACGGCTGGTGCAAGGTGATGTGGGTTCCGGCAAAACCCTGGTGGCGGCATTGGCTGCCTTGAAAGCGATCGCTGGAGGTCATCAGGTCGCGCTTATGGCGCCGACCGAAATTCTGGCCGAGCAGCATTATCAGAGTTTCCGTGGCTGGTTTGAACCCCTGGACATCGAGGTCGCCTGGCTTTCCGGTAAGCAGGGCGCGCGGGTGCGACGGGAGCAGTTGGAGAAAATCAGTCAGGGTTCGGCGGGTCTGGTTGTTGGTACCCATGCGTTGTTTCAGGATGACGTGGTGTTTGCTCGGTTGGGCCTGGTGATTATTGATGAACAACATCGCTTTGGCGTGCATCAGCGTCTGGCTTTGAAAGCCAAGGGAGAGCGGTCTGGTTATCAGCCCCATCAGCTGATTATGACCGCGACACCCATCCCCCGCACCCTGGCCATGAGTGCCTATGCTGATCTTGATTGCTCGGTAATTGATCAGTTACCACCGGGTCGGACACCGGTTGAAACCGTGGTGATTCCGGAAGAGCGCCGTCCGGAAGTGATTAATCGGGTGCGCAGTGGTTGTGCTGAAGGCCGGCAGGCCTATTGGGTCTGTACGCTGGTGGAAGAGTCGGAAGCCCTGCAATGTCAGGCCGCCGAAGCCAGTGCAGAAACTCTGCAAGCCTTGCTGCCCGAATTGCGGGTGGGACTGGTGCATGGGCGTATGAAACCTGCTGAAAAAACCCAGGTCATGCAGGCTTACAGTGCAGGAGAGATCCAGCTGTTGGTAGCGACGACGGTGATAGAGGTCGGGGTTGATGTCCCGAATGCGAGCCTGATGATCATTGAAAACCCGGAACGGCTTGGTTTGGCCCAGCTGCATCAGCTGCGCGGTCGAGTGGGCCGTGGTGCGACCCGAAGCTATTGTGTGTTGCTCTATCGAGCGCCTTTATCTCAGATGGGCCGGGAACGTCTGGGCATTATGCGTGAATCGAGTGATGGCTTTGTGATTGCCGAAAAAGACCTTGAGCTTCGTGGGCCGGGGGAATTACTGGGGGTTCGGCAAACCGGATTGGTGCAATATCGAATAGCCGATTTGCAGCGGGATGCCGAGATACTCGAATCAGTACAAGACGCAGCAAAATGGTTACATGATGAGGGGCTTAATGATAATGTCCAACACCTGATCTTGCGCTGGATGGGAGAACGAGAGCAATACGCGCAGGTGTAGCCCAAGCAATAAATACTGTGACTTGACGCAATATGCAGTGAAATAATGGGCGGTGTTTGCCTATTCGCTGCAGGCATTGGCTATAGTTAGCAACAGGCATGACAGCGTTATCTGGTACATTTCTCCGGTCGTTTATAACAGGAAACCAACCCGTGATACCCAACAAGGTCAAGCAACTGCTGGACAATCAAGCGATCTCTTACAGTGTCACCGAGGTGCCTCGGTTGGTAGCTGGAGAGGAGAGCAGGATAGTCGGGCGAGTTGTGGTGGTCATGTTGGAAGATGAGATTGGTCGCCTGCAGTTACTGTTCCCTGCGGATCATCTGATTGACCTTGGTAAACTGGAAAAACTGCTGGGTAGAACTCTGAGCGCTACCCCTCCAACCGAGTTGCGAAGCATTTGTATTGAACACGGACTCAAAGCATTGGCGGGTCTTCCCCAGCTGACCGGAATCCCTACGATTGTTGACAGTTCGTTGTTTGAATTGAATGAATTGAGCATGGATTCTGGTAACGAAAGTGATTTGTTACAACTCAGCCAGGAGGAGTTTCGGCGTATTCTGAGTGAAGCGACTCCCCTCGACGCCACTGTCTCTATCCCATTACAGGCGAACCCTATGAGTTATCTTGACCAGGACGTGGCGGAAATTGCCGCGGCGGTAAAAAACTTTACAACCCTACGTATAAAACAGCGCCTGGAAGAGACGGTCGAGATTCCTCCATTGGCCCACACCGCTCAGAAAATCATCAAGCTTCGGGTCAATCCCGACGCTGAAATCGAAGACCTGACCGAAGTGGTCGAAGAAGACCCCAGTCTGGCGGCTCAGGTCGTCAGTTGGGCGGCTTCCCCTTACTACGCTGCTCCCGGCAAGATTAAATCGATCGAGGATGCGATTATTCGAGTGCTGGGTTTCGATCTGGTGATTAACCTGGCGATCGGTCTGGCGTTGGGCAAATCCCTTGCGTTGCCTGATGATGCCCCTGAAGGCAAGACACCCTATTGGACCCAATCGGCGTATTGCGCCACCGGGATCGACGCGCTAACGTCCCTGATTCCACGCGCTTCGCGCCCGGAAAAAGGGCTCTGTTATCTGTCCGGGCTACTGCACAATTTTGGTTATCTGGTGTTGGCCCACGTTTTTCCTCCTCATTTTGCCGTTATTTGTCGTCATATCGAAGCCAATCCCCATGCCAGCCATGTTGATGTCGAGCGTCAGCATTTGGGTATCTGTCGAGAGCAGATGGCCGGCTGGTTAATGGAACTCTGGGGCATGCCGGAAGAGGTTGTGGTGGCGTTGCGTTTCCAGAACGAAGCCAACTATAACGGTAAACACGCCAATTATGCCCGCTTGCTTTACGTAACCTCACGCTTGTTGCGCGAGCAGGAATTGGGTGACGCACCGCTTGAAGAAATTCCGGATGTTATGTTCGATGAGCTCAACCTGGATCCTGAGCAGGCGCGTCAGGCGATTGCGGACATTGCTGAAAAACGGGACGAAGTCGACCAGATGGCCCAGGCGTTTCGGTGCTGAATCTGCTTGTCGTGAATGATATAGGCTCATGTTTCATAGGTACTGCCAGAAACTTGCAGGGACTGTCATCTTTCGCGATGATCTTATACTAATTGGTTGTCAGCGGTACCCCAATGGAACAGAAGCGCCGGATCTATCACCTGCTTAACCAGGCTCAACATCAGTTAAAGCTCTATATCGACAAAACCATGGTGGAAACCGCAGGTGTTACCGGTGCACAGGTAGCCGCGCTGCTGTATCTGGAAAAGCATGATGGCTGCCAGCAAAAAGAATTGGCGGCGGGATTAAAGCTCGATACCTCGGCAATTACCGGTATGGTTGAGCGACTCTGCCGGAAAGCCCTGGTTGAAAAACGTCGCAGCGAAGCAGATCGGCGGGCTTTTTCTTTGCACCTGAGTGAGGCTGGCCGTCTTGCTCTGGCCCAGGTGAAACCGGTTATTCGCACCAATAACCAGCTATTGGAAGAGCGTTTTGGACGTGAATCCCTGGATCAGTTTTGCGATATCCTCCAGTTCCTGGCGGATATTAAAACCAATTAGTTAAGCCCTTCGGTGAACGTCTGGCGCTGCTTGCTGAAAAAGTCCTTTACGGCGGTCACGCACTGATCGACAAACCAGCGAGTCGCATCGGCTTCATACAGCTGCACATATTTTTCTAATTGTGGTGTGGGTACCTGGCGATAGGCATACAGGAAAAAGCTGTGAACCTGTTGCCCTGAGGTCGCCAGCATCTTCTTTTGTGCCGGAGTATTGAGGTTCACTGCGCTATCCTCTGCTCCGGTTGAAACGCCGGTTAGCACCTTGGAGGCATGCACA